>NZ_CBDRBL010000003.1:0-152729 GCF_965342175.1 Actinacidiphila sp. bgisy167 | reverse complement strand
TTAGCCGACCGGGCCCCGGCGCCGCCGCTGCCGCCGGTCAGCGCGGACCAGAACTCCGGCGCTTTCGTGCGGTTCTCGGCGACGGCCGCGCCCTGGATGCTGTCCAGCCGGCGGACGACGTCCGAACCGGTCAGCTTCGGCAGCGTGCGGGACCGGGCGGCGGCGTCGGTGTAGCCGACGATGAGCGGCAACCGGGCGCTGTGCGCGTCGTCGTACCCGTCGGCGATCAGCCGCGTCACGTTGAACAGCTGCTTGTCGAGCTTCCCGGCGGCGACGAAGGGCAGGGCCGCGTCGGGGTACACGTACGTGGCGCCGTCGACGACGGCGCGGTGGAATCCGGTGGTGGCCCCGTCCGCGCCCTCGAAGGACCGGACGATGGTGCCGTCGGGCGCGGTGCCGATCGTGACCTTGTCGCCGGTGATCAGCGTGACGGTGTGGGTGCCGGCGCTGCCGGGGGACCGATGTGGTGCGCCCGCCGCGGCGCGCCCGCGACCGGCGTCACCGCCGGAAACAGCGGCCGTGGCCGGTATGACCCCGAGCGCAAGGGATGCGACCACGCCGAGCGCGATCGCCCCGGCTCTGGGCCGGCGGATGTGAACCGTGGGCAAGGAAACCCCTCAAGCCGTGTGAAGAATGAACAGCCCTTGATCATCGGGGCGGGCACGCCGTCGCTCAAGAGCTCAGGGCGGCACACTTGTGCCATGGCACCCTTGTGCCACCGCGGGGGCGGCCGAAGGCCTTCACGTACCGACGAACTCGTCATCGAGGGACGTCGGGACACGAGGCGCAACGGGCGGCGGGGGTGACCGACGGGCAGCATGGCGCGGTGCCGGTGCTGTGGGACGGCGTCCACGTCATAAGGAGACCCGGGCCGCCGTCGAGGCCGCGACGCGGAGTACCGGTGACCCCTCGCCGAGGCCACCGACTCGCTCCTTCGACCGGCTCCCGCGTGCGGCGGGCGCGCGACAGCGCGCTTCCCGCACCGCCTGGTGCGGGAAGCGCGGTGGTTTCGGCGAGGGCCGCGCGGGCACGCGCCGGGTGAGAGCCGCGGAGGTGCCGAGATGAGTACGGGAGAGAAGGCCAAGGCGAAGATGGAACAGGTCGTCGGGAGGACCGTGAGGAAGGCGGCCCACGCGATGCACAAGGAGAAGCTCGCGGCAAAAGGAGCCGCCCTCGAATCGCGCGGCAGGATGCGGGGCGGAAAGGAGAGGGCCAAGGGGCTCCTCAAGCACTGACGACCCATCGGCGGCGGGCCGGAGCGCTTTCTGCCTCCGGCCCGCCGGCGCGCGACGGGCACCTGCGAGAAGACCAGCTCGTCCGGGGCTCAGGCGGCTTCACGCGATGACGTGTCCACGAGCGCGCCGCCTCGAGGAGCCGGGCGCCGTACCGGCTGACCGGAGCCGTCCTCGCGAGCCCCGTCAGGACGGGGGGTCCGCAGCGCGGGCGGTGGCCGCCAGGAGACGCTCCCGGTCGACGACACCACGGTCGATCGCGCCGGTGGCGACAAGCCGGCCCGCATCGTCCAAGGCCCGTCCCCGGAAGGTGAGGCGGTGACCGTCGGGAGCCTGCGGCGGGTCAGCGGGATGTCCACCTTGCCGCCGACCGGCGTTGCCCGGACGTGCTCGATGCGCAGCGCCGTCCCCACCGTCGTATGCCCCGCCACGCGAAGGGCGCCGCGGCGTGCACCGTCTCCGCCTCCATCCACGCGATCAGCCGGGGCGTGGACAGGGCGGGCACCTCACCACTGCCCACTGTTGCCGCGCGGTCCCGGTCACCTCGTGGCGCACGCCGCCACGCCGGCGCGCCTCCACGTCCGGGGTGCGACCGGCGAGGTGGCACGCTTCTCCGACGGCGCGATAGAACATGCGAATGACCGCACAGACCGACCGTGTCGACCACGAGCTGATCCAGGCGGCGGCCGAGGTCGCCGCCACCCGCTGCCGGGGCGACAACCACACCATGGCGGCCGCCGCCCGCGCCAGGGACGGCCGGATCGTCACCGCCGTGAACGCCTACCACTTCACCGGGGGGCCGTGCGCGGAGCTGGTCCTGATCGGGACTGCCGCCGCCCAGGGCGTCTACGACCTGGAGACCATCGTCGCCGTTGGGGACCGCGACCGGGGCGTCGTGCCACCGTGCGGGCGCTGCCGCCAGGTCCTCCTCGACTACTTCCCCTCGCTCGGGGTCATCGTGGGCACGGCCGACGGGCTGCGGACGCTGCCCGTCACGGGCCTGCTCCCCGAGAGCTACGTCTGGGCGGATCACCAACTCGACGACGAGACAGGAGACCACTGAGACGTCGGTTCCCCTGGTTCCGGTGCGCTTCGAGAAGGTCTTCTGCGAAAGTCTCCTGCGAGGGCAGCAGTTCCTCGATCCGGGACCGCTCAGCCGCGGCGGGGACGCCGGCTGCTGCGGCCGAAAGGATGGCGCCTGCGGCACCGGCGGGAACATGCGGCTTCGAGCTCCCTCTGCCTGCGCCTGACAGCCTCGTCGAACCCGGGTGTGCCCAACTCGCCGAAGTGCGTCGGCGGGAGGCCGGATGGGCAGGACGCGGACAGGCCGCGGGCCCCGGGGAACGTCGCAACTCGCCCGACCCGTGCGGTCCTTCGCACGTCACGGCCCGGGACGAGGCGCGATACTCGACCAGTGGACTCGATCTATCGCAGCACGCCAGGCAGGGAGCTCATCCGACGCTGGTGCCTCGACCGACTGGCCGCGTGGCCGGTGCCGCACGAGCGGAGGACGGTGACGGCCAAGGGCGCACAGACCCATGCGGTGCTCGCTGGCTCCGGCGCGACGACGGTCGTATTCGTCCCGGGCACCAACTTCAACGCCGCCGCATCCCTGCCGCTGGCCACGGCCCTGGTCGCTGCCGATCACCGGGTGCTGATGGTGGACGTCCCGGGGCAGCCGGGACTCAGCTCTGGCGAACGCGGTCTTTCCGGCGGCCGGTTGTCCTGGTACGGGGCGTGGCTGAGCGAGGTGATCGAGAAGATCTCGTCCGAGCCGGTGGCGGTCATGGGCCACTCCTTCGGTGCCGCCATCGCCTTGTCCAGCGATTCCCCCCTGATCAACCAGCTTGTTCTGGTTTCCCCCGGCGGACTGACCAGGCTCAGGTTGACTCCCACGGTGCTGGCCGCCTCGGCCGCCTGGTTCCTGGTGCCCGCACCCTCGCACAGCGCCCGGCTCCTGCGCGCCATGCTCGCGCCCGGCCGCCCACCGCGCGAGGAGTTGGTGGACTGGATGACCCTGGTCGCCCGGCACTCGCGTTCCAGCGGGGCGCCCGGCGCCGCCGCCTTGCCCGCCCGGTCGATTCCCCGTCTGGTCGTCACCGGGGAACACGACGTCTTTCTCCCTCCGCAAAGGCTCGGTCCGGCAGTGCGCGGCAGTCTCGGAGCTGAGCTGGGTGTGGTTTCCGCTGCCGGACACCTCGTGGTCGAAGAGCGCCCCGCGTACCTGGCCCGGCTGCTGGACGGTCCGGGCCGGCCTGCCTCCGACGCCCCGTGAAGCAGCCGACCTCCGCGTGTCGCCTCTGCCGGCATCCAGGACCGCTCCACACAAGGGGGCGCCTTTATTGACCCCGTCGTACGCGTCGGCAGCCGGCGAAACGCGAGGCCGTTCTTCCGACGCCCCGGCGGTGCCGGCCCAGCCGTCGCAAGCGCGAGCTGCCGCAGCCCTGGGGAAAGGAGTCCCCAGATCCTATGAGGTCGGTCACAGCGCATGGCTGACCATCCGGCGTGCTTAGTAGATGCGACGTAGCAGACATCATGGCATTTGTCCGCTTTCATCACGGTGTCGAGTGTGTTGCGTGCCCCGGAGTTCCGCCCTGCCGACGTAGGCGTCGCTGCCCTTCGCCGTACGGATTCTGACGCCTCGACAGCTTTTCTGTCCGCCGCCGCCTGCGGACCGGAGACCCGGTCGGTCGTCCGGGAGAGGTTCTCGGATCTACGAGGCGAGGTAGTGGCAGGACCCCATTGCGTTCCCTGCCGAGGCGTTCTCAGAATGGCGACCCACAGGACGTCGCTGCAGTTCGGAACCGGTGTTCACGCGGAGTCGACCGCGCACCGGGCGCTCGGCGTCACCGAGTGAGGAGGAGCCCTCTCATGAAATCGCCCCGACCCTCCGCACGGCTCCTCGCCCTCGCTTTCGGCGCGGCACTGGCCTCCGCCGCTGCGGGCGCGGCGGTGCCGGCGAGCGCACAGCCGGTCGCCGTACCGTCCGCTCCCGCCGGTACCTCCGTGGCCCGGTACGACGGGTCGACCGATGAGGCCGCGAACAACAGGGCGTTCTTCCAGGCCGTGCTCACGTCGGTCGCCGAGAAGCGCGCCGCCCAGCCCAACGGGCAAGCGGTGGTCGTCACTTACGACGACTCGCATGCGCCGAGCTTCCGTTCGCAGATAGCGAGTGCGGCCTCTATATGGAACAGCTCCGAGTCCCACGTCAAGCTCCAGGAGGCCTCGAGCGGCGCGGACTTCTCCTACTACGAGGGCAACGACTCGCGCGGGTCCTACGCATCCACCGACGGCCACGGAAGCGGCTACGTCTTCCTCGACTACACCCAGAACCGGCAGAACGACTCGGTCCGCGTCGTCACCCACGAGACCGGCCACGTGCTGGGTCTGCAGGACGACTACAGCGGGCCGTGCAGCGAGCTGATGTCGGGAGGCGGCCCCGGACCGTCCTGCACCAACCGTTATCCGGACGCCGCCGAACGCTCCCGTGTCGACCAGCTGTGGGCGAACGGGCTCGCGCAGACACCGGGCACGGTGGACCAGCCCGGTGAGCACCCGGGGCGGTCGGACGGACTCGCGCAGACACCGGGCACGGTGGACCAGCCCGGTGAGCACCCGGGGCGGGCGAACGGACTCGCGCAGACACCGGGCACGCTGATCCAGCCCGGTGAGCACCCGGGGCGAGGCCATCGACCGGGGCGACCGCTCACCAGCACGCCCTGGGGTTGATCGCGTTCGTCGCTGCAGGCAGCTCGCGTCCGAGGACGGCTCAGGGGGATGATGCCCTCAGGACAGTCCTCCGGGCACCCCTCGCAGGTCCGCGGAAGGACGCGAGTGCTTCAAGCCCGTACAGGTCCCCAGCCGTCACGGCGGTTCCCAAGGGGTTCCCGTAGACGGGCGAGCAGGGTCCCCGGCGAGGATCATCCACCTGGTCAGCGCCGCAGTCACCGTGACGGACCAAGTCAACCGGTGACGACTTGGGGAGCGACAGAGGCGGGTCCTCGGCCTGAGGTGCAGGCGGCAGTGCCGTGCTGCTGCTTCTCCAGCCCCGGTGACAGACGCAGCCGGAAAACGCCTTGGACCGTCAGGCCCGTCTCGGCCATGATCCTCACGTGATCACCTACCTCGAGTCCGAGCGCCTGACCCTGCGCCCCTTCGCCGCCGCCGACGCGGACCTGTTGATCGAGCTGGACAGCGACCCGGCGGTGATGCGCTACCTGACCGGCGGCGCTCCGACCCCGCCGGAGGAGGTCCGCGACCTCGCCATCCCCAGCATCCTCGCCGGCTACGAGCGCTGGGGTCACGACCTCGGCCTGTTCGCGGCGTACGAGAAGGACGGCGGCGCGTTCGTCGGCTGGTTCTGCCTGCGTCCGCTGCGCAGCGGCCCGCGTGAGGAGGCCGAACTCGGCTACCGCCTGCGCCAGGCGGCCTGGGGCCGGGGCTACGCCACCGAGGTCTCGCAGGCGCTGCTGGCGAAGGGGTTCGCCGAGCTCGGCATCCGCATGGTCTGGGCCGAGACGATGACCGTGAACCGCCCTTCGCGCAAGGTCATGGAGAAGCTCGGGATGACGCTCGCGGAGAGCATCCCCACGCCGGACGACATGATGGCGGTCGAGGGTTCCGAGCACGGGGGTGTGCGGTACGAGATCACGAAGGAGCAGTGGGAGCGGCGGCAGGCGTAGGCGGTGCGAGGCGCGGCACCTGATGTGAAGTCATCAGCCCGCACGGCCTTGCACTGTTCAGGCAGTCGCGCAGCCATCTGCGCCCCAGCCACCGCAGGCGCGTGTGTCCCTTACCGTGGTGCGACCGCCTGCGGGCACCTGTGGGCGCCGGCTCGCCCGCGCGCTTGTGGCGCGTTCAGCGGCTTTCGGCTCCTGGGGAGGAGTCGAGCCACTCGGCGAGCACGGAGGCCTCGCTGTGGTCGACGTCCTTGGTGGCGGTGAGCAGGGTGACCTTGTCCCGGGCGGCGAGGTCGCGCAGATGCTCGACGGCCGGCCGGTGCTCGGCGTCCTCCAGCTCGGCGACGTACCGGTCGCGGAACTCGTCGAAGCGCTCCGTGTCGTGGTGGTACCACTGACGAAGAGCGGTCGAGGGGGCGACGCCCTTGAGCCACTCGTCGAGGTGGGCGCGCTCCTTGCTCATGCCTCGGGGCCAGAGCCGGTCGACGAGCACGCGCTTGCCCTGCTGCGACGAGGCGTCGTCCTCGTAGATCCTCCGGTAGCTGAATCGTCCGGCCATGGCCGTCGTCACCTCCCGCGGTCGCCGTACTCCCGCGATCTTCACTCTATCGGCGGTGCGGCGGCGCGGCCCGTCCGGGAAGGGCGGCGCCCGCGCGGTGCGGCCGTGGGGGCGGAGCGCAGCGGCGGGGACGGGCTCGCCGAGTGCGTCGGGCACCCAGATCCGCTGCCTCTGCTCCGCGGACGACGTCGTCGAGGGAATCCTCACCGTTGCCGCGAGCCGGGGCGAACCCGCCGCTCGGCCGCGGAGCCTCTGGCCGCCCCGCGCCTCACCCGCGTCGAAGGTGCGCGCTCGGCAAGGGGAAAGGGCCGCGGCCGGCGGGGGAGCGGCTTGCCCGCTGCGAGCCGCCGCATCGTACGGCGGGTCCGCCCGCTCCGGGCGGCACACCGCCGG
This sequence comes from Actinacidiphila sp. bgisy167, assembly GCF_965342175.1. Classification (GTDB taxonomy): domain Bacteria; phylum Actinomycetota; class Actinomycetes; order Streptomycetales; family Streptomycetaceae; genus Actinacidiphila. Next base: position 145,866 of record NZ_CBDRBL010000003.1, on the reverse strand, counting down.
CGCCGTCACCTGGCCTGCCCGGCCGCGGTGGGACCGCTCGCGCGGCCCCACCGGCGCCCGAGGGCCGCGGCCGGGCGGGCAGTCAGTCCCCAGGTCAGACCTGGCCCGCTGCCGTGCGAGTGTCGCCGTCGGCCTGCGCGATGCGCCGGGCCGCCTCCTCGGCGGTGGTGCCGGTCAGCAGCATCACGATGGCGGTCTTGGCGTGGCCGTTCGCGGCGCTCAGCGCCTGCGCTGCGGTGTCGGGGTCCGCGCCCGTGGCCTGGACCACCATGCGCCGTGCGCGGTCGACGAGTTTGGCGTTGGTGGCCCGCACGTCGACCATGAGGTTCCCGTAGACCTTGCCGAGGCGGACCATCGACGCGGTGGAGAGCATGTTGCAGACCATCTTCTCCGCGGTGCCGCCCTTGAGCCGGGTGGAGCCGGTGAGGATCTCCGGGCCGGTGGGCACCTCGATCGGGATGTCGGCGTAGCGGCTGACGAGGGCGTCGCGGTTGCAGGCCACGGACACGGTGACGGCGCCCCGCGCCGCGGCGTGCTTGAGGCCGCCGATGACGTAGGGGGTGCGGCCGCTGGCGGCGAGGCCGACGACGGTGTCGTTGTCGCCGACGCCGATCTCGTCGAGGTCCGCGACCGCCCGCTCGGGCTCGTCCTCGGCGCCTTCGACGGCCACGATGAAGGCGCCGGGGCCGCCGGAGAGCAGGCCCACGACCTGCTCGGGCGCGGTGCCGAAGGTCGGGGGGCACTCGACGGCGTCGAGCAGCCCGATGCGGCCGCTGGTGCCGGAGCCGAGGTAGATGAGCCGGCCGCCGCGACGGAGGGACTCCGTGACGGCCTCGACGGCGGTGCCGATGTCGGGGAGCGCCTCGCGGACGGCGAGGGCGACCGTCTGGTCCTCGGCGTTCATCACGCTCAGGAGCTCCGAGACCGGCATGCGGTCCAGTTCGGCGGTCCGCTCGTTGCGGGTCTCGGTGCCGAGTGTGCCGAGTGTGCTGAGGTCCACGGCGCGGTCGTCCTTTCGGTGGTGCTGGGGTGTCGTGCGGGGCCGGCGGTCAGCCGTCGGCCGGGGTGCGGCGTTGGGGCTGCGGGCGCCTGCGGCGCTGCACCGCCCCGTAGGTCTTCTGCAGCGCTGCTGCGGTGGCGTCGTAGGAGCGCTGGGCGACGCCTACGAACAGGCAGTCGATGACGGCGAGTTGCGCGATCCGGCTGACGGTGGCGCCGGACCGGAAGGGGGTCTCCCGGGCGAAGGTCGTGAGCACCAGGTCGGCGCTCTCGGCGAGGGTGGAGCCCGGGACGTTGGTGAGGGCGATGGTGGTGGCGCCGCGCTCGGCGGCCGCCTGCAGCGGCTCGACGGTGTCCTCCGTCTCGCCCGTGTGGGAGATGGCCAGGGCCACGTCGCCGGGACCGAGGAGGGCGGCGGCGGTCAGCGCCGCGTGGCGGTCGGTCCAGATGAACGCCATGTGGCCGATGCGGTGCAGCTTCTGGTGCAGGTCCTGGCCGACGAAGGCGCTCGCCCCGACGCCGAAGACGTCCACGCGCCGGGCGCCCGCGACGGCGTCGACGGCCCGGCGGAGTGCCTCGATGTCCAGTCCGGCCCCCGAGTCCTCCAGGGCGCGGACCTCGTTGTACACGATCTTGTGGACGACCTCTTCGAGGGTGTCCGTGGCGCTGATGTCGGTGCCCGGGGCCGGGCGCTCGCCGCCGAGCGCGTGCTCGCGGGCCGCTGCCGCGGCCAGCGCGAGCCGCAGCTGGGGGTAGTTGCCCAGCCGCATCGTCCGGCAGAAGCGCATGACGGTGGCCACCGAGGTGGTGGCCCGTTCGGCGAGGGCGCTGATGGACAGCTCCGCCGCCTGGGCCGGATCGGCCAGGACGGCCTCGGCCACCCGTCGCTCGGAGGGGGCCAGGCCGGGCAGGGCCGCGCGGACGCGGGCCAGGATGTCGCCGCCGGGGGCGGTCTCCTGTGCCGGGTGCGCGGTCGCGCGGGTCGGGTCCGTGGAGGCCATGGACGGGTTCCCTCCTGAGTCGGTGGCGTCAGCGTAACCACGGCCCGTCCGTCACGTCAAAAAGTTACCTGCTGCTTTTCGTGAAGTTACTTATTGACATACGGAGCTCTGCCTTCCGATACTCGCTGCACCGCGATCCGCGCCGGTCACCGCCCAGGGCGACCATCCGACGAGCCGGATCCCTGACGACACGAGGCGTGCCGCATGACAGCAGCAGTGGCAGTGGACCTGGGGAAGACGGGCTGCCGAGCCGTGCTCATGAGCGCGGACGGCACCGCCGGCCCCGTCCACGAGGTCCCGGGGGCGCCCGGCCTCGTCGCCGAGGGCGGTGTCGAGGCGGCCCGTGCCGCCGTGGGCGCCGCCGTCCTGCCCCTGCTCCGGCAGCACACCCCCGCCGGGCTCGCCGCCGTCTGCGTCGGCGCCGCCGGAGCGGCCGCGGCCCCCGAGGCCGCCCGCGCACTGGCCGCACTGCTGCTCCAGGACCTGCCCGCGGACGAGGTCGCCGTCACCAGCGACGCCGTCACCGCCCACGCGGGCGCCCTCGGCGGCCGTACCGGCGTGGTGCTGGCCATCGGCACCGGATCGGTCGCCATCGGCCTCGGCGAGGACGGCTCGTACGCCCGCGTCGACGGCTGGGGTCCCTGGCTCGGCGACGAGGGCAGCGGCGCGTGGATCGGGATGAACGGCCTGCGCGCGGCACTGCGCGCCCACGACGGGCGCGGACCGGACACCGCACTGCTGGCCGCCGCCACCGCGCGCTTCGGCGACCCGGACACGCTGCCCGCAGCCCTCGCCGCGGGCGGCAACCCGGCCCGCACCGCGGCCTCCTTCGCCCCGGACGTGGCCCACGCGGCCGAGGCCGGCGACCCCGTCGCCGGCCGCATCGTCCGGGACGCCGCCACCGCACTGGGCAAGGCCGTGCTCGCGGCCGCCGCCCGGATCACCGGCGAGGTCCTGCCCGTCACCGTCACCGGCGGCCTGACCGGCCTCGGTGAACCGCTCATGGCGCCGCTTCGCGCGGCGCTCGAGGGCTCTGCGCGACCCTTGAGCCCGCGGCCCCCGCTCGGGGACCCGCTGGACGGCGCGCGCCTGCTGGCACGGGACGCCACCGTGCCGCACGAGCCCCATGTCGTCCGCGTCCGCCGGACGACGTCCCCACCATCCGTCCCCACCATGCCGGTGATCCCGCCGGCTGCTGTTTAGGAGCGAGAGTGCGCCAACTCGACCTCGTCGTGGTCGTCGTCTATCTGATCGCCATCGCCTGGATCGGACTGCGACTGGCCGGACGCCAGAAGACGGCGAAGGACTACTTCGTCGGCGAAGGGCACATGCCCTGGTGGACCGTCTCGTTCTCCGTGGTGGCCACCGAGACGAGCGTGCTGACCGTCATCAGCGTGCCCGGCGGCGCCTACAGCGGGCAGGGCTTCGGCAACGTCGAACTCGCCCTCGGCTACGTCATCGGCCGCGTCGTCGTCGCGACCGTGCTGATCCCGCTGTACAAGCGCGGCGGCTTCGTCAGCGCCTACCAGTACCTGGGCAGCAGGTTCGGGTTGAAGCTGCAGGGACTCGCCTCGGTGACCTTCGTCTTCACCCGCCTGCTCGCCGAGGGCGTCCGGCTGTTCGCGTCCGCGATCCCGATCAAGCTGCTGCTCGACGAGTTCGGCGTGCACGCCGGCTACCGCCTGATCATCATCGTCCTCACCGTGATCACCGTCGTCTACACCTACCTCGGCGGCATCAAGGCGGTCATCTGGACCGACGCCATCCAGATGGGCCTGTACCTGGGCGGCGCGATCCTCGCCATCGCCGTGCTCTCCGGCCACGTCGGCGGCAGCGGCTTCTCCGACGCCCTGCACTCGGGCCACTTCAAGCTGTTCGACACCAACTTCGACCTGGCGCACATCCTCACCAGCCCGTTCGCCCTGCCGACCGCGATCATCGGCGGCGCCATCTTCGCGATGGCCAGCCACGGTTCCGACCAGCTGATCGTCCAGCGCGTCCTGGCCACCCGCTCCCTGCGCGACGGCCAGAAGGCCATGATCGCCTCCGGTGTCTTCGTCACCCTCCAGTTCGCCGCCTTCTCCCTCGTCGGCGCGCTGCTGTGGTCGTACAACGAGGGCAAGAGCTTCTCGGACCTGGGTCTTTCCAGCTCGGACAACCTCTACCCGAACTTCATCCTGCACGGGCTGCCCGTGGTGATCTCCGGCCTGCTCGTGGCCGGCATCCTCGGCGCCGCGATGGGCTCCCTGTCCTCCGCGCTCAACTCGATGTCCAACTCGACCGTCGCCGACATCATCCACAGCTTCTTCCGCAGCACCCCGTCGGAGGAGTCGCTGCTGAAGCTCGCCCGGGTGATGACGCTGGTGTGGGCCGTGCTCATGGCCGTCTTCGCCTGCGCCTTCAGCACCAGCACCGGCAACGTGTACCTGACCGGTCTGACCATCGCCGGCTACACCTACGGCGCGCTGCTCGGCGCGTTCCTCCTGGGCCGCATCGTCAAGCGCGCCAACGAGGTCGACTCGATCATCGCCTTCCTGGTCACGGTCGGAGTGATGACCTACATCGTGCGCTCGGTGAAGATCGACGTCACGGTGGCGGGCGCGACGGTGCCGACCGCGATCGCCGCCCAGTGGCTCGTGCCGATCGGCGTGGTGATCACCCTGGTGGTCGGCGGTGTGCTGAGCCTGTTCCACAAGGCCCCCGAGGTCCGCGCGATCCCCGAGGCCGAGGGCGCGGACGGCGGCCCGGAGTCCGGCTCGGGCCGGGTCGCGGCGGGCGCCGGCGCCAAGTGAGGACTCCCGGGGTGGGGTCCGTCGAAGGGCGGCCCCCACCCCGGGGCACCACACGACCGCCTCGGACACAACAGCTGGGAGAACCCATGCGCGTGATCGGCCTGATGTCGGGCACCTCGTACGACGCCATCGAGGCGGCTGCCGCCGACCTCACGCTGGACGGCGACACCTTGCTCATGCGGCCGCTCGGCCATCTGTCCGTGCCGTACGCCGACGACCTGCGGGCGCTCATCGGCGCGACGCTGCCGCCCGCGCCGACCACCACCGAGGCCGTGTGCGCCCTGGACACCGGCATCGGCCAGTCCTTCGCGCGGGCCGCCGCCCGCGCGCTCGACGAGCTGTGCGGAGGCGCCGCCGACCTGGTGGTGTCCCACGGCCAGACGATGCACCACTGGGTCGAGGAAGGCGTCGTCCGCGGCACCCTGCAACTGGGGCAGCCGGCTTGGATCGCCGAGGCCACCGGGCTGCCCGTGGTCTCCGACCTGCGCAGCCGGGACGTCGCCGCCGGCGGCCAGGGCGCCCCGCTGGTGGGGATGACCGACACCCTCCTGCTGCGCGGACTGCCCGGAGTACCCGCCGCGCTCAACCTCGGCGGCATCGCCAACATCACCGTCGTCGCCCCCGGCGCCGAGCCCCTGGCCTTCGACACCGGCCCCGCCAACGCCCTGCTGGACGCGGCCGTGCGCCACTTCACCGACGGCGCCGCCGCCTACGACGAGGACGGCCGCCGGGCCGCCGCCGGACGCACCAGCCCCGACCTGCTGAAGGTCCTCCTCGACGACCCCTACTACCGCAGGCCCGCACCGAAGAGCACCGGCAAGGAGCTCTTCCACCTGCCCTACCTGCTGCGGGCCCTGGCCGCCGTGCCGACGCCGGGCACCGACGACGTCCTCGCCACCCTGACCCGGCTCACCGCCGTCACCGTCGCCGACGCCTGCCGGGCGCACGGCGTCACCAGCCTGATCGTCTCCGGCGGCGGCGCCCGCAACCCCGTGCTGATGCGCATGCTCGGCGAGGAGATGCCCGGCGTGGAGATGCGCCCCAGCGACGCCCTGGGCCTGCCCTCCGACGCCAAGGAAGCGCTCGCCTTCGCCGTGCTCGGCTTCCTCACCGTCAACGGCCTGCCCGGCGCCCTCACCTCGGGCACCGGCGCCCGCCACGCCACGCTGTTGGGCAGCATCACCCCCGGAGCGGCCCCGCTGCGCCTGCCCGAACCCGCCGCACGGCCGCCCCGCCTGCTGCGGATCACCGACCCCGCCCCCGCTCACTGACCGCCGCAAGCGCCCCGCCGTACCGTCGCATCCGAGGAACCATGAGCACCCCCGCCACCCGCGCCACCACCTCCCGCACCGCCGGCCCCGGCCCGGCCGCGTGGCTCGCCGACTGCGTCACCGACCCCTCGCGGGTCTCCACCGACGTGCCCCGCAGGGTCGCGGCCGCCCACGACGCCTCGCCGTACCTCTTCACGCCGCGGGCCGTCGTGCGCGCCGCCTCCGCCGAAGAGGTCGGCGCGCTCATGGCCGGGGCGCGCCGGGCCGGGGTGCCGCTGACGCTGCGCTCCGGCGGCACCAGCCTGGCGGGGCAGGCCGGCGGCGACGGCGTGCTGGTGGACGTGCGCACGCACTGGCGCTCCGCCGAGGTCCTCGACGAGGGCCGGCGCATCCGGCTTCAGCCGGGAGTCACGGTGCGCCAGGCCAACGCGCGCCTCGCCCGTTACGGCCGCCGCCTCGGCCCCGACCCGGCCAGCGAGAGCGCCTGCACCATCGGCGGGCTCGTCGCCAACAACTCCAGCGGCATGAACTGCGGCACCCAGGACAACGCCTACCGCACGATGGAGTCGCTGCAGTTCGTGCTGCCGTCGGGCACCGTCGTCGACACCGCCGCCCGCGACGCGGACGCCGCGCTGCGCGCCCACGAGCCCGACCTCCACGCCGGACTGCTCAGGCTGCGCGACCGGGTCCGCGGCTCGGCCGCCTCACGCGCCACCATCGAGCGGCTGTTCGCGATGAAGAACACCATGGGCTACGGGCTCAACTCGTTCCTCGACCACACCGACCCCGCCGACATCCTCGCCCACCTGATGATCGGCAGCGAGGGCACCCTCGGCTTCGTCGGCGAGGCCGTCTTCCGCACCGTTCCCCTGCTGCCGTACACCGCCACCGGCCTGCTGATCCTGCCGGGCCTCGCCGAGGCGACCGACGCACTGCCCGCGCTGCTGGCCGCCGGCGCCCGCACCGCCGAACTGCTCGACGCCGCCTCCCTGCGCGTCGCCCAGCAGGCCGCCGACCCCGTCGAGGAACTGCGCGGGCTGCGGGTCGAACGCCATGCCGCCCTGCTGGTCGAGTTCGCCGAGGACAGCGCCGAAGCGCTCGACGCCACCGTGGCGGCCGCCCAGCCCGTCCTGGACCGGCTGCCCGCCGTCACCGGCTCCGCGCTCACCCGCGACGCGGCCGTGCGTGGACGCCTCTGGCACCTGCGCAAGGGCCTGTACACGGCCGTCGCCGGGGCCCGGCCCGCCGGGACGACCGCGCTGCTGGAGGACATCGCGGTGCCCATGGAGCGGCTGACCGGCACCTGCGAGGGACTGATCGGCCTGTTCGACCGGTACGGCTACCAGGACGCGGTCATCTTCGGCCACGCCCGCGACGGCAACCTGCACTTCATGCTCACGCAGGACTTCGACACCCGCGCCGAGACCGAGCGCTACGCCCGCTTCACCGACGCGATGGTCGACCTCGTCCTGGACGCCGGGGGCACCCTCAAGGCCGAGCACGGCACCGGCCGCGCCATGGCCCCCTTCGTCCAACGCCAGTACGGCGACGAGCTGTACGACGTCATGCGCGAGCTGAAGCGGCTCTGCGACCCCCACGACGTCCTGAGCCCCGGCGTCCTGCTCACCGACGACCCGGCCGCGCACCTGCGCGACCTCAAGAGCGTGCCCCCGGTCGACCCGGCCGTCGACGCGTGTGTGGAGTGCGGCTACTGCGAACCGGTCTGCCCCACGGCCGACGTCACCACCACACCCCGGCAGCGCATCGCCCTCCAGCGGGAGATCGCCCTGGCGACCGCGGCCGGCGACGAGGAACGCCGCCGCGCCCTGGAGGCGGACTACGCGTACGCGGCCGTCGACAGCTGCGCGGCCGACAGCCTCTGCGTCACCGCCTGCCCCGTCACCATCGACACCGGCGCGGTCATGAAGCGCCTGCGCGCGCAGCGCCACAGCCCCACCGCCCAGCGCCTCGGCGACGCCACCGCCCGGCACTGGGGGAGCGCGGTCACCGGAGTGCGTGCCGCCCTCAACACCGCTCACGCCCTGCCCACCCCGGTCACCCGCGCCGCCGCCGGCGCCGTCCGCAAGCTCGGGGCGACGGAACTGGTGCCCGCGTGGTCCTCTGACATCCCGCGCGGCGGCCCGGCCCGCCCGGCCCCGAGGCACCCCGAAGGGGCGCGAGCGGTGTTCTTCGCCGCCTGCATCGGCAGCGTCTTCGCCCCCGAAGGGGACTCCGGCGGAGCGGCGGCCGCCTTCCTGCGGCTGTGCGAACGCGCCGGCGTCCAGGTCACCGTCCCGGAGGGGCTGACCGGCTTGTGCTGCGGCACCCCGTGGCAGTCCAAGGGCTACACCGACGGGCACCGCAGCATGGCCGGCCGGACCCTGGAAGCCCTGTGGGAGGCCAGCGACGGCGGGCGGCTGCCGGTGGTTTGCGACGCCTCCTCCTGCACCCACGGCCTCGAGCAACTGGCCGACACCCTCCCGGAGTCCGAGCGCGCCCGCTACTCGGCCCTGCGCTTCGTCGACAGCGTCGCCTTCGCCGCCGAGCACCTGCTCCCGGCGCTGCCCGCGCCGCGCCGCGTGGGCAGCATGGCCCTGCATCCCACCTGCTCCACCGTCCACCTGGGCATCGACGGGGCCCTGCGCCAGGTCGCTGCCGCGGTCAGCGACGAGGTCACCGTCCCCGACAACTGGGGCTGCTGCGCCTTCGCCGGGGACCGCGGCATGCTCCACCCGGAAGTCACGCGGTCCGCGACGGCCGCCCAGGCGGCGGAGATCACCGCCGGCGCGTTCGACGCGTACGCCTCGTGCAACCGCACCTGCGAGATGGGCATGAGCCGTGCCACCGGCCGCCCCTACCGGCACGTCCTGGAACTGCTGGACGAGGCGACCGCCTGAGGGGCCGAAGGGCTCATGGGGCGAGCGGCGCCGCCTTCACGCACGAGGTCCCCGCCGTGGCGGCACGGCGGGGACCTCGTGAAGGGGCGGCTCAGACGGCAGCGCGGGTGCGCTGCTTGGCGGCGCTGATGACGTCGGGGCGGCGGCGGTGCTGCCGCTCGTAGTCCATGACCTGGCGGGCCACCAGCGGCTCGGCACCGCGCAGTCGCCCGGTGATCTGATCCGGGCTCATGGTGTCGTAGCCGGGCCAGGGCTGGTTGCCGCGCAGGTTCTCGATGGCGTTCAGGATGCCGACCCGGTCGCCGTGCTCGCGCTCGTAGTCCTCGATCAGGGAGAGGTCCGCCTGCGAGAACAGGCGCAGCCGCTGGATGATCTCGGCCACGGGGAGCCGGTCGTAGTCCGCGAGAGGCAGGTCCACGTTCCGGTCCATGGGGGCGTGGGCCCGCGGGGCCCTCGCGGCCGGGCGAGCGGCGTCGCCGCCGGCGGGGCGGTGCGCCGGCTCCCCGCCGCCCGCCCAGACGGTCTGCAGCCGCTGGGCGGTGGTGCGCACCGTGCGGACCGCGGCGTCGGCGATGCCGACCGCCCCGAGGGAGCGGTGACCGTTTCCGGCCGCCGTGGTGGCCACGGCCAGCGCCTGTTCCTCCACGCCGGACTCCAGCTCGCGCAGCAGCTGCTCGTCCTGCCGGCGCAGCGTGCTCAGCAGCGCGGAGGCGCGGTCGTCCTGGGCGAGCGTGGCGATGCTCTCGCCCGCGCGGCAGGCGGCCAGGGCCCGCGCGGTGGCGGCGTACTCGTCCTCCGCGTTCTTCAGCAGCCGGTGCTCGTCGGCGCGCGTCATACCCGGCAGGACGTCGCGGACCATGCGGGCACCCATGTGCAGGGGCGCCATCGCCGTGCGGAACGCGCCGGCCGAGGCGGTCAGGACCATGTCGCCGGTGTCCCGGAGCAGGTGACGCGGCCGCATGCCACGGAGGTACGCGTCGATGCGGGCGATGTGCTGCTGGGTCTGGGCGGCATGACGTTCCAGGGTCTGCCGGTGGGGACCGACCGGGGCTTCGGCCATGTCGGCCCGGAACCGGTCGACCACCGCGGCGTGTGCCTCCCGCACATCCTCGAGCGCGGGTATGAGCGCGTCCGTCGTCAAGGTCATGCCTGCTCCCTCGTGGGGTTCGTGGCGGCCGGGAAGGCCGTCCTGGCGTGCGGCGGCGCCGCCGGATGGGCGGGCACCGGCACCAGCCTGGGCGAACCTGACGAAGATCGCCCGGCGAGCGCACGCGGCTCCGGACGTGCGTCGGCGTCCCCGCGCCGCTCTCCGGAGGGGAGCCGGGGGGCGCCCGGCGGGCGGCCCGGTTAGCCCGTCCCGGTGACGGGCCGCGGGGCGCGGGAGTCCGGCGCGGGGGGCCCTGGGAGCCGAGTGGCGTCCGCCGCGCCCGGGGGCCCCCGCGTCTCCCAGGGCCCGCGGGCACACCGGCCCGCCGCCAGGCGCTAGGTCGTGCCCCTCGGTCAGCCGGCGGCCAGCCGGCGCGCGGCCTCGGCGATCTGCGTGCGGGAGATCCCGGCGGCGTCCAGGAGTTCCTCGGCGGTGCCCGATCCCGGCAGGTCGCGGACGGCCAGGTGCACGAAGGCCGGGCCCGCCCGCCGCGCGGCGAGGGCGGACAGGACGGCCTCGCCCAGGCCGCCCTCGGGATGGTGGTCCTCGGCGACGACGAGGGCACCGGTGTCGCGGGCGGCGCGCGCGAGGGTGTCGGCGTCCACGGGCTTGACCGAGTACGCGTCGATCACCCGAGCCGAAATGCCCTCGCCCGCCAGCGCGTCGGCCGCTGCCAGGCACTCGTGCAGCGTGACCCCGGCCCCGACGAGCGTGACCCTGTCGTCCCCGGACTCCCGCAGGGTCTTGGACCCGCCGACGGGGAAGGGCTCGTCGGGCGCGTACAGGACGGGATAGGCGCCGCGCGTGGTGCGCAGGTAGGAGATGCCCGCGAGGTCGGCCTGGGCGGCCGTCAGCGCGGCGGCGGAGGTGGCGTCGCTCGGGTACAGCACCGTGGAGCCGTGGACCGCGCGCATCATCGCCAGATCCTCCACGCCCATCTGCGACGGCCCGTCCGCGCCGATCTCCACGCCGCAGTGGCTGCCCGACAGGGCCATGGAGATCTGGGAGACGGCGGCCATGCGGATGAAGTCGTGGGCCCGGGTGAGGAAGGCCGCGAACGTCGCGGCGTACGGGCGGTAGCCGCGCACGGCCATGCCCACGGCCGAGGCGATCATCTGCTGCTCGGCGATGTAGGTCTCGAAGTACCTGTCGGGGTACGCCTTGCCGAAGTCCTCCGCGTGCGTGGAGTTGCCGACCTCGGCGTCGAGGACCACGACGTCGGGGCGCGCGCCGACGGCTACGAGCGCCTTGCCGAAGGCGACCCTGGTGGCGACCGCCTCCCCGCGCCGGAAGTGCGGCAGGTCCACCGCCGTCGCGGCGGCCCTGGGGGGACGCGGCGCGGCCTCGGGCGGCCGCGGGCCGCGGACGGTCAGGTGGCGCAGCCCGCCGAGTTCCTCGACGGCGCGTTCGGCGAGGTCCGGCGGCAGCGGCTTGCCGTGCCAGCCCTCGTGGTCGGCGACCTCCGGGACGCCCTGGCCCTTGACGGTCCTGGCCACGACGACCGTGGGCGCCTGCCCGTCGGCGGCGGTGGTCAGCGCCCGGTCGACGGCCTGCAGGTCGTGCCCGTCCACGATCAGGGCGCGGCAGCCGAAGGCCTCGACGCGGCGGGCGTACGCCTCGGTGTCCCACTCCAGTTCGGTGGGGCCGCGCTGGCCGAGCCGGTTGACGTCGACGATCGCGACGAAGTTGGGCAGTCGCCGCTGACCGGCCTTGTCGAGGGCCTCCCAGACCGAGCCCTCGGCCATCTCGCTGTCGCCGCACAGCACCCACACCCGGTACGGCTCGTGCTCCAGGTCGCGTCCCGCCGTGGCGATGCCCACGCCGTAGGCGATGCCCTGGCCCAGTGATCCGGTGGCCACGTCCACCCAGGGAAGGACGGGGGTGGGGTGGCCCTGGAGGCGGGCTCCGAAGGTGCGGTAGGTCGTCATGAGCTCGTGCTCGTCGACGGCGCCCGCGGCGCGGAACATGGCGTACAGCAGGGGAGAGGCGTGTCCCTTGGAGAAGATGAGGTGGTCGTTGGCCGGGTTCTCCGGCTGGTGCCAGTCGTACCGCAGGTGACGTGCCATCAGCACCGCCATCAGGTCGGCGGCGGACAGACTGGAGGTGGGGTGGCCCGAGCCGGCCGCGGTACTGGCCCGCACGGAGTCCACCCGGAGCTGCTGGGCGAGTTCGAAGACCTGTTCCAGGTCGCTGTCGGGCCCGACCGGGCGGGCGGCGGCTTTCTGGTCCGTCATGGCGGATTCCCTCTTCGACGGAGGACTGCGCGTACCTGGCGTCTGCTACCCACCGGTTCGAGTGGCATTCGCCCCGCAAGGGCGGCCGCGCCGGTTCAGCGCAGGGGGCCGCTGTGCTTCGACCGCCACCGCACCCCGAGGTAGACCAGGGCGAGCAGGAAGACGACGATGCCGATCACCAGCAGGTAGAGCAGGCCCTCGGCGACCACACCGATCAGGCCCAGGACCACGGCCACCAGGAGCAGGAACAGGAAGATCGCCATGGCAGTGCACACCTCCTCGCGACGCGGGCCTCAGCGCCGGGCGAGCTTTCGTTCGCCGCCGGCGCCCGGGTGGTAGGCCATGTCGTAGTACTGGAAGATCTCCCCTTCCTGTTCGACCGGCAGGACGTCGTCCATCCCGATGGACGGCGCCTTCCTCACCAGCCCTCTGGACTGGGCGACCTGGACGTACCCGGGCCCCACGACGGCGTCGTCGAGGGGGACGAAGACCAGTCGCCGGTGCGTGGGCAACCCCGTGCGCACCGTCGCCATGGCAGGCTCGTCGGTGGCGGTGTCGACGTAGACCGCCTCCAGTGCGCCGATCTTGTGCCCCTTGCGATCGATGACGTCGCGGTCGCGCCACTCGCGGATGTCGGCTGAATGGATCATGCGCTGCTCCTCGGGTGGAGCGCCGGACCGCGCCGCGCCCCGGCGCTGCTCCGGGATCGCGCCGGCCCAGCCGTCGCAGGTGAATGCGTTCCTGCCTGTTCTCTCATGCTACGTCGGAACCGGGATGCGCACGGGCCCGTTTGCCGGCCTTCGCCCCGGCAACGTGACACCTTAGAGGCGCGGTCGCCTGCCGACGGGGCCCCTGGAGGCCGAGATGGACGTCGTCGAAGAGCACCCCCACCGGTTCCGCATCGACCGCCGGCCGCCGATGCGCGTGCCAGGCGTCGTCTTCGCCTCCCGCGACCTGATCGGCCATGCCGGCAAGGCCCTGGAGCAGGTCGTCAACGTGGCGGCGCTGCCGGGCATCGTCGGCGCCTCGTACGCCATGCCGGACGTGCACTGGGGCTACGGCTTCCCCATCGGAGGCGTGGCCGCGACCGACACCGCCGGCGGCGGGGTGGTCTCTCCCGGCGGGGTGGGCTTCGACATCTCCTGCGGCGTACGGCTGCTGGCCGCCGACTGCGACCGCGCGGCACTCGGGCCCGCGCTGCCGGCCGTCATGGACGCGCTGGGCCGGGACACCCCCCGCGGCGCGGTGACCGGAGCCGTCTGGCGCCTGGGCAGCGACCGACTGCTCGAACGCGTGCTGGAGGGCGGCTCCCGATACGCCGTGGAGGAGGGGCACGGCGAGGACGGCGACCTGCGGCGCTGCGAGGACCACGGCACCGTGGCCGACGCGGACGCCGGCCAGGTGAGCGCACGCGCTCGCGAACGCGGCCTCGGCCAGGTCGGCAGCCTCGGCTCGGGCAACCACTTCCTCGAGGTGCAGGAGGTCGCCGAGGTCTACGACGCACCGGTCGCCGCCGCCTTCGGCCTCGCCCTCGGCCAGGTCTGCGTGATGATCCACTGCGGTTCCCGGGGGCTGGGGCACCAGATCTGCTCCGACCACGTCCGGACGATGGACCGCGCGATGCGGCGGTACGGCGTCCAGGTCCCCGACCGGCAGCTCGCCTGCGTCCCCGTCGACTCGCCCGAGGGGCGCGCCTACCTCGGCGCGATGGCCGCCGCGGCCAACTACGCCCGGACCAACCGCCAGCTGCTGGGCCAGCTGTCCCGCCGTGTCTTCCGCCGCGAGGCGGGTGCCCGCCTCACGCTCGTCTACGACGTGTCCCACAACCTGGCGAAGATCGAGGAGCACGAGGTGGACGGGGCGCCCCGCACGCTGTGCGTGCACCGCAAGGGAGCCACCCGGGCGCTGCCGCCCGGCCATCCGGACCTCCCCGCCGACCTTCGCGGCGCCGGCCAGCCCGTCCTCATCCCGGGCACCATGGGCACCTGTTCGTACGTCCTCACCGGCGTCCCCCGGGGCGACGCCTTCCACTCGACCTGCCACGGCGCCGGCCGGGAGAAGAGCCGGCACCAGGCCGCGCGCGGCGTCAGCGGCAGGGAGCTGCGGGAGCGGCTGGAGGCCCGCGGCATCGCGGTGCGCGCCTCGTCCTGGCGCGGCCTCGCCGAGGAGGCTCCGGAGGCCTACAAGGACGTCTCGGCGGTGGTGGAGGCGAGCGAGGGCGCGGGGCTGTGCCGCAGGGTCGTCCGGCTGGTGCCGCTCGGTGTGGTGAAGGGCTGACCGCTGCGCGGCCGCTCCTGGAAGTCGCCGTCAGACGTCGACCGTCGCCGCGCAGGTCCACCCGTAGGGGCCGGGCGCCAGGTGGAGGTCGCCCAGCGAGACCGCCTTCGGCACCGCGCCGACGACCTCGACCGATGCGACGTCGGCCACGGCCATCCGTACGTCCAGGCCGCCGTCGTCCGCCTCGGCCTCGAGGTCGACGGGCACCTCCCCGTGCACCTCGAGCCGGAAGATCACCTCGTCGAGGATGTCGGCCAGCAGATCGTCGTCGGCGCCCTCCGCCAGCGCGATCCGCCGCACGTACGCCGGCCGCACCCCTGCGACGTCCGCGAAGCACTCGACCAGCCCCAGCACCGCCTCGACCAGGCACTGCTCCCTGGTCGCCCCCCATGCCTCGATCCGCACGTCGGCGGTGTGCGGCACCCCACGGTGCCCGCCCGTGACCGTTCCGCCGCCGTACGCCTCGTCCGCCATGGGGAACGCCTGCCCGCTCCACGCCGCATCAAGGCTGCGGGGCCCGCCTCAGCGCCGTACGGCCCGCAGGACGACGAACTTCGGATTCGACGCGACGACCTCGCAGTTGCCGAACAGCCGCCGCAGGCGCACGTGGTAGCCGAGGTGCCGGTTGCCGATCACCAGCAGCTCGCCACCGGTCCGCAGCGCGGACCGGGCGGTGACGAACATGCGCTGGGCGGTCGCGGCGGTGACGGCCTGGTGGGAGTGGAACGGCGGGTTGTTGAGGACGAGATCGGCGCCTTCGGGCCCGACGGCGGCCACCGCGTCGGCCGCGTCCCCGACGAGGAAACGGGCCCGGCCGGCGGGGCCGGCGTTGTCGCGGAAGGTCTCCTCGGCGGAGGCGACCGCCTGGTGCGACTCGTCGACGAACAGCACGTCGCTGTCGGGGTTCGCCAGCGCCACCGCGGTGCCGACCACACCGTTGCCGCAGCCCAGGTCGACCACGCGGTCAGGGCCCTTGCGGTCCGGCAGGTGCTCGAGCAGGAAACGGGTGCCGATGTCGAGGTGGTCGGCGCAGAACACCCCCGCGTGATTGGTGACGGTGCGACCGGACAGCGGGCCGATGCCCTCCGGCAGCGCGTACCGCAGCGGCCACGGGTTCGCGCCGGGAGACAGCGCGGGATCGGGCGTGCTGAAGATCAGCCGCGCCTTGCGCACCGCCGGCGAGGTCCGGGTCGGCCCGATGATCCGCTCGAACAGCCGCAGCGTGGACGTGTGGATCTCGGTGACCATGCCGGTTCCCACGACGACCGTGCCGGGGTGGAGCGAGGCCGCCAGCCGGTGCAGTTGGTCCTCCAGCAGCGCGAGGCTCTTGGGCACCCGGACCAGCAGCACGTCGATGCGGGCGGGCGGCTCGTCGCGCGTGGTCAGCAGGCGCACCTCGGCGTCCGGCGCGTTGCGCCGCAGGTTCGCCCGGGTCGCCTGCTGCCCGAGGTGGGAGTCGGTGATCTGGGTGGGACGGTGCACGGCCAGTGCCGTGGCCAGCGCCCCCCAGCGGTCGCCCAGGACGACGGTCGCACCCGTCAGGTCCGTCCCGCTCTCGAAGAGGTGCCGCAGCAGGTAGTCGTCCGCGGCGTCCCATGCGCGCAGTGTCTCCCGCGGATCCGCGGGGAATCGGGTCAGTTCGAGTGCGCCCCACGGCGTGCTGAAGAGGTTCATCGCCCCCTCAGGGTACGGGCTGCGGCACCGCCTCCGGTGCCAGGCCCCCGCTCGCTCACGGCCCGGCGTACGGCTTCCCGCCGGTGGCCGCCGCCGCCGTGCTCCACGGCGGGCCGGGCGATGCCGTGCTGGCAGCGCTCGCTGCTGCGCGGCACCCGGTCCGCCACGGCGCCGGCGTGCCGGTGGGAACGCGCGGCGACGCGAACCCACCGGCACGCCGAGAGGATCAGCCCTGGGCGGCGTTCTGCATCATCTCGGCGAGCGTGGTCACGTCCTTGGCCGCGGGCGCCTCGACGGTGGCCGTCCGGGTGTAGCCGGAGTACACGATCGTCACCTTGGACGTGCCCTTGGCGGTGGAGCCGGACTCCATGGTCTTGACGGCGAGGTCGTCGGCGCCGATCCACACCTCGATCTTGACGGTGGCCTTGAGTCCGGTGGTGTGCAGTTCCTTGATGTAGGCGTCGCGCTCGTCCTTGCTGATGACCTTGAGGACGGCCGAGTCCGCGGCCAGCTTCTTGATGTCCACGGTGCCGGCGTAGTGGGTCGCCTCAGCACCGGCCACCTGCTCCTTGCCCACCTTGGCGAGGTCGGTCGCGGTGGACAGGGCGGCAAGGCTCGCGGCGGGACCGTGCGGCAGGTCGTCGGCGGGGTTGTCCTCAGCGGCGGAGCCGTCGAGCTTCAGCCACTTCTTGCCGCCCGCCATCTCGACCATCTCGCCCGCGACCGGGAAGTACACGCTGCCGTTCGCCATCGTCATGTGCACCTTGCCGTCCGGGCCGGCCATCTCCCGCAGGTCGGGGTCGGAGCCGGCGTCCATGCTCAGCTCGGCCCCCTCAGAACCCTTCTTCCAGCTCAAGGTGCCCTCGGCCTTGGTGTTGCCTTCGCCAGGCTCGACGGAGTCGACGGAGACCTTGGCGGAGGCCTGCTGCTCCACCGCCTTGGCGGCGTTCCGCATCCGGTCGGCCGGGGCGACCTCCTTGGCCGCCGGCTTGACGGAGTTCTGCACGGAGCTCTGCGTCGACTCGGCCTTCGGCGCGTCCGTCGTTGAGTCACCACAGGCCGCGAGACCGAGCGCGAGCGTGCCGGTCATAGCGGCGATCGCCAGAGAACGACGAACGTACATGGGAAGTTCCCCCCAGGAGGCAAAGATTGTGCAACGATCAACTGCTGCGAACGATACATCAGCGGTCGGACACCCGTTCCGCACGAGTGATCGACGTCGGCGGGTGACGTCACCGCTCAGGGCGCCGCCGCCGCGACCGCGGCCGGCGAGTCGCGACGGGCGGATCTCTCCCGCGCCCCGCCGGCACCGCCGGACGAACCCCACCCGCGCCGAAGCAGCCGGTGCGCAGCCGCCGGACCCGCAGGCTCGGCGCGCTGCGGTCCGTCCGCCGGCGAACCACACCGGGAAGGGCTTTCCGGACGCAGCGCATGCCTCACCGCGTCGCTCGCCTGCCCGAACCGGCGGGTGGCGTCGATCCGGCAAGTATGCCGCAGCCGATCCCGTCGAGGATCCGGGCCGGGCACGGGTGGCCGGTCCGTACCGGCGGAGGGGCCGAGGTGCCGGCGCATCGGGGCCGGTGCCGTGGCCGATGCGGCCGAACCGCCACCCGCTCGCCGGTCCGGCCGCAGGGCGATGCCGCCGCGTACCCTGCGGGCCACGCCGGTTCACCCCCTGCGGCCGGGGCCCGTGGCCGTCGCCTCCTGCCCTGGCCACCCGTCCGGCCCCCGGGCGTCGCGGTCGGTGGTCTCCTCCACCGCACCGCGGCCAGGAATCCGCAGCCCGCGTTGTGCACCACCCCGTCCGTCCGGCGAGATCCTCCCCGGCGACACCGTCCGCGACCGGGCGGCGCCGACATCGACATCAGGACGGTACGGCGCCCAGGTGCCCCGTGCGGAGCCGCAGTTCGCACGGCTCGCCCAGTCGACGCGAGCAGCCGCTCGGGCGAGCGTGCTCGTCGCCGCGACGCCGTCCCCGCGCTCCAGCAGGGCTTGCGGGCTCGCCTCCGACACAGACGCTGTTCTGGGGGCAGTTCGCGGAGCACAGGCTGCGAAACCGTCCCGCGGGCGATCGAGACGGTCGGGAAATCGGGTGTGTGTACGCACACGGCACTGCTAGTTTGACGATGTGCCGAAGCTCAATCAGATCATCGCCGTGGAAAAGGGCGTCAAGTCCAAGTCCCTCCAGGAACTGACCCAGGCCCATCACGACGTCCAGAAGCCCGCGCTGCTGGCCGGGATCTCGCGGACGTACCAGCCCAAGGACGAGGAGGGCGAGCAACTGCCCCCCGAGTCCACCCGGGTCCAGGTGAAGGCCGAGGACGTCCTGCACGCGGTCGGAGGCACGCTGACGCGGCTCTTCGACGTGACGGCGACGAAGGACTGGGCCAACCGCACGGCGGCGGCGGACGTGGTGGTGGACGGGCGGGTGCTGCTCGCCGAGGTCCCTGTCCCCTATCTGCTGTTCCTAGAAAAGCAGTTGACCGACCTGCACACGTTCGTACGCAAGCTGCCGGTCCTCGACGCGTCCGAGTCGTGGAACCCGGACCCGTCGACGGACTGCTGGAAGACCGACCCGGTGCGGACGATCCGCACCAAGAAGGTGCCCCGCAACCATGTGAAGGCCGAGGCCACCGAGAAGCACCCGGCACAGGTCGAGGTGTACTACGAAGACGTCCCCGTGGGGTACTGGACGACCGTGAAGTTCTCCGGTGCGCTGCCGGCGCGGCGGGTGAACGAACTGCTCGGCAGGGTCGAGAAACTGCAGCATGCCGTCAAGTTCGCCCGCGAGGAGGCCAACAGCGCGGACGTCGCCGACCAGCGGGTGGGGGAGGCGGTCTTCGGCTACCTGTTCGGGTAGCCCCATCAACGCCCCTCGTGAGAGCGAGGGGTGCGCCGAGAGCGCAAGCTGACACTGACGTTGAAGCTCACCAGGGGTGACAGTGGGGGTTCGAATCCCTCCCCCGGCATCACGCGCCGGGGTGGCCCAACCGGTAGAGGCAGCCCCCTGAATCTCAGACTCTCGCTCCAGTTTCAGCATTCGCCGCCGAACACCGGATCGACCGAGTGCGGACGATCATCGACGGATGGGGGTTCGAGTCCCCTCTGCGCCTCTTCGCGGCGCGGTAGTTCAAAGGTAGAACGCGTCGATCTCACGATGATCCGCGGCTCTTAAACGCCGCCGGTGTGCGCAATTGGGTGGCACCACAGGAGCCCGGGCAGCTGGATATGCTCCCGGGCTCCGTCACTTCTCCGTACAGTCGGAGGCGGGTGCCGGGGGCGGTCATCCGGAGAGTGGAGAAGTCCAGCGGCGTGCCGGGAGGCGCGAGGAAGTCCAGCGGCGTGCCGGGAGGCGCGAGTCGGCGTCGGGGCGTCGAAGGCCGAGCGTTCGGGCGGCGGGAACAGGTCTCCGTCACGTGAGGCCGTGCCGCTGGTGCGATGTTCCGCCACCGCTGCGGCTGGGCCGGCGTGGGACGCGCACCTGGTTCATCGCGCCGTCGCTGACGCGGGACTGCCATCGGCGCCGACTCCGGGCGACGACGGTGCCGGGACGGCGAACGTCCGGACGTCGGCCGGCGGTGCGGCGGTGCGAGCGTGCGGGGCTTGTGTGGCGGAACCGTGGTGCGACGACAACGTTGTCAGTCAGCAACTGGCCGTGACTATACCGGCCGTAGCGGCAACGTTGTCAAGGGAGTTGAACTGCGCCCGCCAGGGTCTTCCGGTGCACCGGTGGGGCGCGTTAGGGTCCCCGAGGCTTGTGTGACCCGTGGTGCCCGACCCGTCCATGAGAGAAGGGCCCGCGTATGCGTTTGCGTCCGACGTCCGTGCTGCTTGCCGCCGTCCTGGCGGTCGGCGGCGCCACTCCCGCCCTCGCGGCGCCCGCCGCGTCGCCACCCGAGCTCGTGAAGGACCCCACCTCTTACGTGGACCCCCTGATCGGCACCGCGAACGCCGGCAACGTCTTCCCCGGTGCCGTCGTGCCGTTCGGCATGCTCTCCTGGAGCCCCGAGACCACCCGTGGAGACGCCACCCGCACCACGGCCCCCGGCGGCTACCACTACGACACCCCCCGCGTGCGGGGCTTCAGCCTCACCCACATGTCGGGCACCGGATGTGCGGGCGGCAGCGGCGACATCCCGTTCCTCCCGTTCGCCGGGGAGGTCACCTCGTCGCCCGCCGCGGACACCAAGGACGCGGTGTACGCCGCGGACTTCAAGCACACCGACGAGACCGCCGAGCCCGGGCACTACAAGGTGGGCCTGTCCTCCGGCGTGACGGCGGACCTGACGGCCACCACCCGCACCGGTTCCGGCCGCTTCACCTTTCCGGCGGACAAGCCCGCCTCGATGCTGATCCGCACCGCCAACTCCGAGGTGGGCGCGACCGATTCCACGGTGAGGATCGACCCGAAGACGCGCACCGTCTCCGGTTCGGTCACCTCGGGGAACTTCTGCGGCTACATCGACCCCGAGGGCCGGCGCCCCTACTACACCCTCTACTTCACCGCCCGCTTCGACCGCTCCTTCAAGGAGACCGGCACCTGGCAGGACGACAAGATCACCCCCGGTTCCACCAGTGCCTCCGGCGGCACCGGCGGCTTCGCCGACGGCGGGTTCCCGGTGGCCGGCAAGGGCGCCGGCGGCTGGGTGGAGTTCGCGCCGGGCACCGGACCGGTGAACGTCAAGGTCGGCATCTCCTACGTCAGCCAGGCCGGCGCCGAGGCCAACCTCGCCGCGGAGAACCCGGGGAACCGGTCCTTCGACTCGGTGCGGGAGGCGGCCCGCCGCGCCTGGCGCGACCGGCTGAAGGCGATCAAG
This sequence comes from Actinacidiphila sp. bgisy167, assembly GCF_965342175.1. Classification (GTDB taxonomy): domain Bacteria; phylum Actinomycetota; class Actinomycetes; order Streptomycetales; family Streptomycetaceae; genus Actinacidiphila. The sequence goes on along the minus strand of NZ_CBDRBL010000003.1, from coordinate 124,757 downwards.
GTGGGCGGTGGTACGGACGCCGAGCGCACCACCTTCTACACCGCCCTCTACCACGCGATGATCCACCCCAATGTCATCAGCGACGCCGACCGCAGGTACCGCGGCAGCGACGGCGAGGTCCACACCGTCGGGCGCGGCCACGACGCCCAGTACGGGACCTTCTCCGGGTGGGACGTCTACCGCTCGCAGGTGCAGCTGGTCACCCTGCTGAACCCGCGCACGGGCTCGGACATCGCCCAGTCCCTGTACGAGCTCGCCCGGCAGAACGGCGGCGTCTGGGACCGCTGGCTGCACGGCGCCTCCGGTACGCACGTCATGAACGGCGATCCGTCGCCCGCCGCGCTCGCCGGGATCCGGGCCTTCGGCGGCAAGGACTTCGACCTGCGCGGCGCGCTGGACTCCCTGGTGAAGGCGGCGACCGTTCCGACCGAACGCGACCTGTCGCCGGCGGGCAAGCCGGTCCTCTCCGTCGGCCAGCGCCCGTCCCTGGACAAGTACCTGAAGCTGCACTACATGCCGTCCGTCTCCAACGCCTGGGGCGGCGCCGCCGAGACGCTGGAGATGTCGGGCGCCGACTTCGCCCTCTCCCAGCTCGCCACGGCCGCTGGTGACAAGCGCACCGCCGCCGACTTCGCCAAGCGCTCGCAGTGGTGGCAGAACAACTTCAACATCGCCGCCGACCCCAGCGGCGGCTACATCGCCGACCGCGCGGCGGAAGGCAGCTGGGTCACCGGGTTCACGCCCGCCACCGACAACGGCTTCGTCGAGGGCACCGCAGCCCAGTACACCTGGATGGTCCAGCACAACCCGGCCGGGCTGTTCGCCGCGATGGGCGGACGCGACAAGGCCCTCGCCCGGCTGGACTCCTTCTTCCACAACGCGGACGGCAGCTGGGCCTTCACCGGCAGCGGCGGCGCCAAGTCGGCGATGGACAACGAGCCGTCGATCAACGTGCCCTACCTGTACGCCTACGCCGGCCGGCCCTACAAGACGCAGGAGACCGTCCGGGCCGCGATGAGCGTCCTGTGGTCCACGAAGCCGGGCGGCATCCCCGGCAACGACGACCTCGGCGCGATGTCGTCCTGGTACGTCTTCTCGGCGCTCGGCATGTACCCGCAGGTGCCCTCCCGCGCCGAACTCGTCCTCGCCTCACCGCTGTTCCCGCGAATCGAGATCGACCGCCCCGCCGGGAACGACATCTCCATCCGCGCCGAGGGGGCGGCGGCCGACGCGCCGTACATCCGATCGCTGAAGGTCGACGGCCGTGCGAGCGACCGCCCGTGGCTGCCCGCCTCCTTCGTCGAGAACGGCGGCGAGCTCGACTACGAGCTCTCCCGTGCTGCCGACCCCGCCTGGGGTGCGGACGCTGCCGACGCGCCTCCCTCCTTCCGGGAGGGCGAGCAGCCGTACCAGATCGGCGTCGGCCCGACCTCGGCGACCATCGCGCCGGGCGGCAGCACCGAGATCGGCATCCGTGCCCTGGCCCTGAGCGGCGGCGCGGCGCCGCAGGTGCGCTTCCAGGTCACGGCGCCCGAAGGCGTCACCGCGTCCCCCGCCGAAGGCGTGTTCACCGGTGGCGAGCAGTCGATCACCCTGTCCACGGCCGAGGACGTCCGGCAGGGCTTCTACGACGCCAAGGTGACGGTGGCCTTCGGGGACACGTCCTATGAGCAGCCTCTGTCCTTGACGGTGGCCGCCCCCGGCTCGCTCGTCGCGGCGTACAACAGCAGGGGGATCTCGGACGACTCCGGCGACCACGCCGAGGCGAACTACGACGGCGGTGGCTGGAGCTACTCCCGCCAGGCCCTCGCGTCGGCCGGTCTCACCCCGGGCGCGCAGGGCAGTGTCACCGGTGGCCTCGCCTTCACCTGGCCGCAGTCTGCGGCGGGCCGTCCCGACAACGCCGCGGCGACCGGCCAGTCCATCGCCCTGCCCACGCCCGCCTCGCGGCTGTCGTTCGTCGGCAGCGCCGTCAACGGCGACCAGCAGGCGAGGGCGACCGTCACCTACGACGACGGCAGCACCGGCTCGGTCGACCTGTCCTTCACCGACTGGACGATGTACGGAGGCGGAAGCACCGTGCAGTTCGGCAACGAGGTCGTCGCCAGGACCGACTACCGCAACAAGGTCGGAGAGGACAAGGACCCGGTGGCGACGTACGTCTTCGCCACCAAGCCCTTCGCCGCACCGGAGGGCAGGACCATCACCCGTGTGAAGCTTCCCGACAACGTGAACCTGCACGTCTTCACCCTCGCGGTGAGCTGATCGCACACACCCCCGGGGCGGGCGCGGAGCTGACTCCGCGCCCGCCCTTCGTGCTGCCCGAGGACGCCCGGCGTCAGCAGCGCATAAAGTGGCGCACCTCATACGATCAATTCCCGGCGGCCCGGAACCCTTTTCCCTGAATTTCCGTCCCCCATGCCTATTGCGAATTCTTTGTGTTCGCATTGCCTCTTATGAACGCGGCGGGCGCGAGGATATTCCCGAGTCGTTTCACCAGGGCTCGATCGGTATTCCCCGCTCCGCCGCGGTGACCTCCCCGACGGCACCGCCGAATCGGTCGCACCCCGCACGGGAGCCGGTACGGCCCTGCTCATAGGGCGGGCCACGCGAAGGAGAAAGCACGTTGGGTCGTTACCTACTGCGCCGCCTCGGCAACTACGTGATCCTGGTGTTCATCGCGGCCAGCGCGACGTACTTTCTCGCGTCCCTCACGCTCCACCCCGACATCAACTACCTGTCGAAGAACCCCCGGCCGCCGCTGCACTCGATCTACACGATCCTGCGCGGCTACAACCTCGATCCGCACACTCCCGTGTACCTCCGTTACTGGCGCTGGCTGACCGGGATCGTGCTGCACGGCGACTTCGGCAAGACCTACGACGGCGCCTCGGTGAACACCGAACTGGGCCGCCGGGTCCTGGTGAGCACCGAGCTGCTCTTCGTCGCGACCGTCCTCGGAGCCGTCGGCGGCGTGGCGGTGGGCGCGTGGAACGCGCTGCGGCAGTACCGGCCGTCCGACCGGGTGTCGACGATCCTCTCCTACGTCCTGCTGGCCACCCCGGTCGTGGTGATCGCGGTCGGCCTGCGGACCCTGGACACGGCGAGCGGCAGCGGTCCGCTGGTGCAGTACATCGGGATGTACGACCCGAAGGTGCACGGCGCCGCCTCCGTCATCCTCAACAACCTCGAGCACCTGGTGCTGCCCACCCTGACCCTGCTCCTCACCCAGATCCCGTTCTTCAGCCGCTACCAGCGCAGCACCATGCTGGACGTCCTGGGCAGCGACTTCCTGCGGACAGCCCGGGCCAAGGGGCTGCGGCGGCGCCAGGCGGTCCTGCGGCACGGACTGCGCACCGCGGTCATCCCGGTGATGCCGCTGGTCGTCTACAACGTCGTGCTGCTGTTCACCGGCGCCACCTTCACCGAGGAGATCTATGGCTGGCACGGGATGGGGGAGTGGCTGGTCAACTCCATCACCAGCAACGACGTCAACGCGGTCGCCGCCGTCGCGATCTTCACCGCCGTGATCGTCCTGATCGCGGGACTGCTCTCCGACCTCGTCTACGCGGCGCTCGACCCTCGGGTCCGCACCTGAGAAGGCCCATGTCGACCCAGGTGAACGACCGCGACGCACGACCCGAGGAGACACCCTCATGACCACCCCCGCACCCGGCGCCGGCACGGCGGCGCCATCCCGGAGCCGCGGCCGCGGCGCGCTGATCCTCGCCCGCTTCGCCCGCAACCGGCTGGCCCTGGTGGGCATCGCCCTGGTGGTCGCCCTGGTGCTGCTCGCGTACGCCGTACCGCCGTTCCTCCACTGGACGTACCACGACAACGACTTCTCCAGCCTCGGCACCGGGCCCAGTGCCGCACACTGGTTCGGCACCACGCACTCGGGCCAGGACCTGTTCGCACTCACCCTGCGGGGCCTGCAGAAGTCACTGGTCGTCGGACTCGTCGGCGGACCGCTCACGACGCTCATCGCCGCCGTGGTCGGCGCCTCGGCCGGCTACTTCGGCGGCTGGACCGACCGCGTGCTGATGTGGTTCCTCGACCTGATGCTGGTGATCCCGGCGTTCCTGCTGCTCGCCGTCCTCTCACCGGCCTTCCAGCACGGGACCTGGCTCTTCTTCGTGGTCCTGCTCGCGGCGTTCGGCTGGATGATCACCGGCCGGGTGGTGCGCAGCATGACGCAGACCCTGCGGGAACGGGAGTACGTCCTGGCCGCCCGCTACATGGGGGTGCATCCGCTCGCCATCATCTTCCGGCACATCCTCCCCAACGCGGCCTCCATCCTCATCATCGACGCGACGGTCCAGGTCGGCGCGATCGTGCTCGGCGAGACCTCGCTGTCCTACTTCGGGTTCGGCATCCAGGCGCCCGACGTCTCGCTCGGCACGCTCATCGCCGCCGGGACCCCGGACGCCAACACCTCCCCGTGGCTGTTCTTCTTCCCCGCCGCCTTCCTCGTCCTGATCGGCCTCGCCGTCGCCTTCATCGGCGACGGCCTGCGGGACGCCTTCGACCCCACGGCACGCGGAGCGAAGTCCCGCCGGCGGACCCGGCCGGCGGCGCCCCGCTCCCGCCACGCGCGGACCTCCCGCGCCCCCCGCCGCCCGTCCACCGCCGCGGCCGTCCCGGCGGCTCCGGCGAAGGAAGGAGTCACCCCGTGACCGACCCCACCGCCGTCCCTGGAGGCGCCTCCCCGCGACCGGCCGCGGACAGCCCGGTGCTGACCGTGCGCGACCTGCGGGTGTCCTTTCCCGGCGAGGCCGGACGGGTGCAGGCCGTCCGGGGCGTGGACTTGGTGCTCCGCGCCGGCGAGACCCTCGCCGTGGTCGGCGAGTCCGGCTCCGGCAAGTCCGTCACCGCCACCGCCGTGCTCGGCCTGCTCCCCGACGACGCCGAGGTCACCGGCTCCGTACGCCTCAAGGACCGCGAGCTGCTCGGGCTGTCGGACCGCCAGATGTCCGGCATCCGCGGCCGTGACATCGGGATGGTCTTCCAGGACCCGCTGTCCGCGCTCACCCCCGTCTTCTCCGTCGGCGCGCAACTGGTGGAGGCCCTGCGGATCCACCAGGACCTGACCTCCGCCCAGGCCCGGACACGCGGCATCGAACTGCTGGAGCTGGTGGGCATCCCCGACCCGAAGCGGCGGATGGACGCCTTCCCGCACGAGTTCTCCGGCGGTATGCGCCAACGGGCGGTGATCGCCATGGCCATCGCCAACGACCCCGAGGTGATCATCGCTGACGAGCCCACCACGGCTCTCGACGTCACCATCCAGGCGCAGGTGCTGGAGGTCCTGAAGAAGGCCCAGGAGGTCACCGGAGCGGCGATCCTGATGATCACCCACGACCTCGGGGTGGTGGCCGGGATGGCCGACCGGGTGGTCGTCATGTACGCCGGCAAGCCGGTGGAGACGGGCACCGCCGACGAGCTGTTCACCGCGCCCCGCATGCCCTACACCATCGGCCTGCTCGGCTCGGTGCCGCGACTGGACTCAGGCGAGCGGACGGCGCTGACCCCCATCGAGGGCACACCGCCGTCCATGGTGGACCTGCCGGCCGGCTGCCCCTTCGCGGCGCGCTGCCCGGTGGCCGTGGACCGCTGCCGCACCGAGGAGCCGGTGCTGCTGGCCGTCGGGACCGGCTCCGGGCACAGCACCGCCTGCCACCGCGGACAGGAGATCGACACCCCCGGCGGCATCCCGTCCCAGGGCATGTTCCCCACTCCCGCCGTCCCCGCGCGGCAGGTCGAACTGCCGCGCGCCGAGCGCCCCGAGGTCCTGCGGGTCACGGGCCTCACCAAGCACTTCCCGCTCCTCAAGGGCTCGGTGTTCAAGCACCGCGTGGGCACGGTGCGCGCCGTCGACGGTGTGGACTTCGACATCCGGCAGGGCGAGACGCTCGCGCTGGTCGGCGAGTCCGGCTGCGGCAAGACCACCACCATGCTGCAGATCCTCGACCTCGCCGCCCGGCGCTCCGGCACCGTCGCCGTCCTCGGCAGGGACGTCGGGGAACTGGACCGCCGGGCACGGCGGGAGCTGCGCCGGGACCTCCAGGTGGTCTTCCAGGACCCGATGGCGTCGCTGGACTCCCGCATGCCGGTCGGCGACATCCTGGCAGAACCGCTGCGCACCCACGGCTGGGACCGGGCACGCATCGCCGAGCGCGTCCCCGAACTGCTCCGCCTCGTCGGCCTGCTGCCCGAGCACGCCGAGCGCTACCCCGCCGAGTTCTCCGGCGGCCAGAGGCAGCGGATCGGCATCGCGCGGGCGCTGGCCCTGGACCCCAAGCTGGTCGTGCTCGACGAACCGGTGTCCGCGCTCGACGTCTCGATCCAGGCCGGAGTGATCAACCTGCTCGACGAACTGCAGGCCGAACTCGGCCTGAGCTACCTGTTCATCGCGCACGACCTGTCGGTCATCCGGCACATCGCCGACCGCGTCGCCGTCATGTACCTCGGCCGCATCGTCGAGGCCGGCGACGTCGAGGAGGTCTTCGCCCGCCCCGCCCACCCCTACACCCAGGCGCTGCTGTCCGCCGTGCCGCTGCCCGACCCCGCCAAGGAGCGGCAGCGCAGGCGCATCATCCTCCAGGGCGACCTCCCCAGTCCCGCGGAGACCCCCTCGGGATGCCGGTTCCGCACCCGCTGCCCCAAGTACCTGCACCTCGCGCCGGCCGAGTCCCAGCGGTGCGACACCGAGGACCCCGCCGCCGGGGCCCTGGGAGAGGACCACGCCGCCGCCTGCCACTACGCGGCCGCCCTGGAGGTCCTGTGACGCGCCCCCGCCCCGTGACACGCCCGCCGCGTTCCCCGGCCGCACCCACCCGGCCCGGCCCGGCCCCCGACCCGCGCTTCCCACACCGCCCCCAACGCCCACAAGGAGAATCCAGGTGAACCGAAAGTCCGCAAGGCTGGCCACGGCAGTCGTGGTGTCCGCGGGTCTCCTCGCCGGCGCCACCGCGTGCGGCGCCTCCAAGGGCGACGCGAACGCGTCGGCGCCGAAGGCCCCGCCCAAGGCGACGCTCAACCAGATCAACCCCGTCGACCCCGCGAAGCTCCGGCAGGGCGGCACCCTCAACTTCCCCGTCGACGAGTACTCCACCCAGTGGAACAGCCTCAACGCGGCCTCGCAGAACACCGTAGCCGTCACCACGACCATGGCTCCCCTGCTGCCGTCGCTCTTCCATAGCACCCCCGACAACAAGCAGACCCCCAACCCGAACTACCTCACCAAGGTGACCACCGCCCTCAAGCACGGCAAGCAGGTCACCACCTACGTGATCAACCCCAAGGCGCGGTGGTCCGACGGAACCCCCATCACCTGGAAGGACTTCCGGGCGGACTGGGTGGCGCAGAACGGCAAGAACCCCGGGTACACACCCGTCGGCACCACCGGCTACGAGGAGATCTCCTCCGTCACGCAGGGCAGCGACGCCCGGCACGTCGTCGTCACCTATGGCACGCCGTATTCCGAGTGGCGGACGCTGTTCTCGCCGCTGTACCCCGCGTCGCAGATCGACACCCCGCACAAGTTCGACACCTCCTACAAGAACCACATCCCGGTCACGGCCGGTCCGTTCAAGGTGAGCAAGATGGACCCGACGACCAAGGTCGTCTCCGAGGTCCGCGACCCCGACTGGTGGGGCCCCAAGCCGGTGCTCGACGGCATCAACTTCCGTACTCTGGACGCCGCGTCGACCCCCGGCGCCTTCGCCTCGGGCGAGATCGACGTCGAGGACATCGGGCCGGACGTGGCCGCCTACAAGCAGGCGCAGAAGGTGCCGCACACCTCCATCCGGGTGGCGGGCGCCCCCAACCTGCGCCAGTTGGTCCTCAACGGCAAGAGCCCGCTGCTGAAGGACGAGAGGGTGCGCCAGGCCGTGTTCATGGCGCTGGACCGCGAGGCCATCGGCAAGGCCGACCTCAACGGCCTGCCCTTCCCGGCCAAGCCCCTCAACAACCACTTCCTGGTCAACAACGACGCCGCCTACCGCGACAACGCCGGCTCCATCGGCCGCTACGACCCCACCGCGGCGGCGAAGCGACTGGACGCGGCGGGCTGGAAGCTGCACGACGGCGTCCGGGAGAAGGACGGCAAGCCCCTGGCGCTGACGCTGGCGATCCCGTCCGGCACGCCCATCGCTGCCAACGAGGCGCAGCTGTTCACGGCCATGCTCAAGAACGTGGGCATCACCCTCCACACCGCGGTCAAGCCCAGCGACGACTTCTTCAACGACATCAGCGCCGGGAAGTTCGACCTCACGCTGTTCAGCGGCATCGGCGCCGTGCCGTTCTTCCCGCTGACCAACAGCGCGGCCTCCTTCGTCTCCCCGCAGCACGGGAACATCGGCCAGAACTACTCGCGCATCGGCACCGCCGCCATCGACGCCGACATGCGCAAGGCGGGCACCGAGGTCGACCACTCCGCCTACCTCGCCGACCTCAACGCCGCCGACACCGCGCTGTGGAAGCTCGCCGCGGACCTGCCGCTGTACCAGCGCCCGCAGATCGTCGCGGCCAAGTCCGACGTGGCCAACTACGGGGCCTTCGGTTTCCAGGACACCGACTGGTCCCGGGTCGGATTCACCAGCTGACCCCCCGAAACCACGGCGCGGGAGGACGACCCCCCTCCCCAACACCTCCCGCGCCGTGTCGGCACCTGACCCGAGCCGACAACGCACAAGGCCCTTGCCCCCGGTATCGCACCGGGAGCAAGGGCCTTGTGTCCGTTCGAGCCGTCGGCTACCTGACGCCGAACGCCCGGATCACGGTCTGGCTGACGCTGTTGCCCTCGGCGTCCCGGGCCGTCGCCCGCAGACTGGTGAAGCGGGCCTTGGACGGCGCTTCGAGCTGCGCCTTCCAGTCGCCGCCCGACTGCCGCAGCGTCACCTTGCGCCAGGTGGCGCCGTCGTCGTACGACACCTCGAGGGTCGCCGTGCGGACCGCGCCCGCGCCTGCCGCGCCCTGCAGATGGGAGGCGGTGACCGTCAGCCCGGTGCGGCGGGCCGCCTTGCCGGACAGGTCGGTGTCCACCGCGTAGTCGAGCTGCAACAACGGCAGGGGAGTGATGTGGTCGTAGTCCGTCGTGCTCGAGGTGAACCCCCACTCGGTGCGGGTACGCGTCGAATACGGGCGGTCCGGCAGGTTGCGCTGGCCCTCCAGCACGATCCGGTAGGGCTGCGGGTCGGGCGACAGCCCCTCGGCGTTGACGTACCCCTCGTTGTAGGCCTCCCCGAGCAGCTCGTCGCCCTGGTACAGCGAGATCTTCGACGTGTCGCCGTCGGCCCAGACGATGCCCGCGTGGCCGCCGGAGTCCCCCCAGGCGGGCAGGCTGGAGGTGTTGATGATGTCGCCGACCCGGAACGGAGCCGTCCACATGATGCCGTCATTGAGCACACGCGGGCGCTGGACCGGGGCGAACCAGGTCTCGCTGCTGGTGCTGCGCGGCTTGTACGTGCGCATCACGCCCCACAGGCCGAGGTCCCGCATGGCTGCCCCGGAGATCCAGCGGGCGTCCTCGCCTGCGGTGACCCACGACGTGAGGGTGCCCTGGGCCGCGACCGGCGTCGGCTGTCCGTCCATGCGCCCGTCGAAGTAGAGCGAGACATCCGCGCGGGATGCCAAGGCCTCACCCTGCGTGGTGTTGCGGAACGACTCGTCGATGCGGGCCAGGTCGCCCGGGCCGGGCCGGTAGGACGGGTCCTGCGGTACCGAACCGTCGTGGTGGCGGATCAGGTCGTAGAGGTACGCCGGGTGCGGGTGCGACACGACCTTCAGCGTCGCGGTGCCGGGCTTGCGGAGCCGGGTCAGCAGGCGTGCGCTGTCGTCGGCGCCGAGCGAGGCCACCGGCAGGGGGGCGCCTTCGGACAGGTCGGCCCACGGGTCGTACTTCCCGTAGCCGTCGCCCAGGATCAGCAGCTGCCGCGCACCGGCCTTCGCCGCGGCCGCTGCCTGGTCAGGGGCGGACACGGTGTCGCTGCGGCGCACGACCGCCACCTGGCCGCGCACCGCGACCTCGCGGAAGTCCGCGGCCGAGCCGTCGGCCGCCCAGACCGCGTGGTAGGTGCCCTTGCCGTCCGGCAGGGCGGGGGACTGGCTTGGGATGGTGACGTCGCCGTAGGTCTCCGGGCCGGAGGAGAACGTCAGCGGCGGCTGGATCTGCCGCCAGCGGGTCGCGAAGTGGTATTCGCCCTCGGTCACCTTCGGTGTCGGGGTCACCCAGAGGCTGTCGTAGCGCCAGTACTCCGGCATGTAGCTGTCCAGGAACGGGAACAGGTCGCCGTTGGTGCGGTACTGGTCCACCCGCATGAACTGGTTGGCCGTCGCCTGCGGGGTGACGGCCGCCGCCTTGCGCAGCTTCGCGGCGTCGAAGTGGACGGTGCGGTCGCTGTCGAGGTCGATCTGCGGCGCCGAGAACATCGCGAAGCCGAGCGTGTGCGTGCCGTCGATGCCGGGCACGTCCGCGGTCATCCACGCCGAGTACGTGCTCGGGGGCAGACGCAGGTCGACACGGCCGGAGGCGTCGACGGCGACCGCCTTGGGCGGGGTGTCGCGCTTGACGTCCTTCAGGACGAGGGTGCCGGGCAGGGTTTTGCCGTGCCGGTCCTTGGCGATGACCGTCAGCACGGTCCGCCGGCCCTCCTTGTTCACCCCGACCGAGGTGCGGGCCAGGGGCGTGCCGTCGGTGCCGGTTGCGACGAGCCGGGTGGTGTAGGCCCCGTCGTCCTCCGCGGCGTCGAGGTGGGTGATCACCCCGACCGTGGCGGTGCCGTGCGCGGGCACGGTCAGCCGCGAGTCGCTGAGGGTGAACAGGCCCTCGGGCAGCGGTCCCGCGCTGAGCGCCAGGTCCATGGTGACCGGTTCGGCGCCGGAGTTGGTGTAGGTGACGTCCTTGCGGACGGTCTGGCCCGGCGTGTACGGGTAGTGGGTCTGCGCGAACGCGTCACCGGAGGCGACCAGCGTGGCCTTCACCGCGGCGGCGATGTCGACGCGACCGCTGCCGGCCTCGAAGGGGCTGGACCGCTGGGTGCTCGCCGTGGTGCTGACCAGGGCGTCCTTGAGCTGCTGGCCCGTCCAGTCCGGGTGCTTCGCCGCCAACAGGGCGGCGGCGCCCGCCACGTGCGGCGTCGCCATGGAGGTGCCGCTCATCGTCTGGTAGGCGCCCTCGCCCTCCGGCGCGTACTGCGAGCGCGCCGCCAGCACGTCCACACCCGGGCCGGTCAGATCGGGCTTGACGGCGTTGTCGCCCACGCGCGGACCGCGGCTGGAGAACGAGGCCAGCTGGTCCACGCCCTTGCCGGGCCCGTTCACCGCGCCCACCGTCAGCGCGGCGTCGGCGGCGCCGGGCGCGCTCACGGTGTAGGGCTCCGGGCCGGAGTTGCCCGCCGCGATGACGAACAGAGCTCCGGTCTCCTCGCTGAGCCGGTTCACGGCCTCGCTGAGCGGATCGGTGCCGTCGGTGGGCTCGTTGCCCAGGCTCATGCTGACGACCTTGGCGTGCTGGTCGCGGGCGGCCCACTCCATGCCGGCCAGGATCCAGGAGTCCTGGCCGCTGCCGGAGTCGTCCAGGACCTTGCCGATGTGCAGCGACGCGCCCGGGGCGACGCCCTTCTCGGTGCCACCGGAGGCGGCGCCGGTCCCGGCGATGGTGGAGGCGACGTGGGTGCCGTGGCCGTTGCGGTCCGTGACGTCCAGTCCGGGCACGAAGCTCTGCGCCTCGGCTATCCGGCCGGCGAAGTCAGGGTGCGCGGCGTCGATGCCGGTGTCCAGCACGGCGACGTCCACGCCCTGCCCGGTGTCCCCGCCGCTCCAGACATCCGGGGCGCCGATCTGCGCCGTCGTGTCGGACAGCGTGGCCTTGACCTTGCCGTCCAGCCACACCTTCGCGATGCCCCCGGCCAGCGTGCCGCCGGCCGCCGCCTCGGCGGCCCTGGTGGCCTTCGCCTCGGCGCCCCCCGTCAGGGAGGACCAGAAGTCGGCGGCCCGCTCGTGGTCGGCGGAGAACGCCGCGCCCTGGATGCTGCTGAGGGTCAGTGTCCTGCGCGCGCCCTGCGGGGCCTTCGCGCTGCGGGAGAGAGCGGCGGCGTCGGTGTAGGTGACGATGAGCGGCAGCCGGTCGCTGCGAGCGTCGTCGTAGCCGTCCGCCAGCAGGGCGGTGACGTTGAAGAGTTTCTCGTCGAGCGCTCCTGACGCCACGTAGGGCACCGCGGCATCGGGGTACACATAGGTGTCGGAGCCCACCGACATCACATGCGCGCCGGAGGGCTTGCCGTTGGGGCCGGTGACCGAAGTGACGGACTCGGTGCGGCCGTTCCCGGCCACCGTGACCTTGTCACCGGTGATCAGCGTGACGGTGCGCATGGTCGTAGGCGCGGCACCGGCCGTGCCGGGGGACGGGGGCGTCGCCGACGGGTCGGCCGAGGCGGCCGGTCCGGTGGCCGTCAGCACCACCAGGGCGGCGACGGCGGCCGTCAGCCCGCGTCTGCGGGAGGAAGACATGTGCACGGAAACCTCGTTGAACAATTGCTGTGGAAGCGGTTGAACGCAATCAGCCACTTACCGCTGTCCCCTGTAAAGGCACCCCATTGGCACTTCTGTGCCATGTCCGAAACTGGACACGGCGCAAACCGGTGCAATGCTTGGCAAGCCTGAGGTACCGCACGGCGCGGGGGTCGACACGCCCCCGGAAACCGGCGAGTCTGCTGGCGCTGTGCCGGATGGCCTGCTTCTTCCCCCGAGATGGAGAACGATGACGGACGCAGACGCGCCCTTGGAGTTGATCGGCCTCGACGCGGGGGCGGCGACCGTCTACCGTGATCTGCTGGCACGAGGTGGCGGCACGGTCGACGACGTCACGGCGGCGTTCGGGCTGGGCACCGGACAGGCCCTGGCGCTCATGGAACGACTGCACCACTCCGGACTTCTCAGCCGTCGCTCCTCCGGTGAGTACCTGACGGTGGATCCTCGGCACGCGCTGCGGGCGCCGGTGCTGTCGCGCGAACGCCACTGGCGGCCGTCCGGGCGGCCACCGGGCCGCTCGGCGCGCTGTTCGACGAGGCCAGGCGGTCGAGCAGCGGCGAACCGGCGACGCGGATGATCAGCGGCCCGGAGGAGGTCGGGGACTGCTACTACCGCCTGAAGCAGGCCGCCCGGCAGGAGTTCTGCGCCCTGGACCGCCCGCCCTTCCTGCTCGCCCCGAACGAGGCACTCGACGAGGCCGCCATCGGCGCGGCGTACGGGTGCGGGTGGTCTACGCGGCCGCCAGCTTCGACGAGGGCTGCGGCTGGCAGGAGTTGGGCAGCCTCGTCTCCCGTGGCGAGGAGGCCAGGGTCGTGCCCGCGCTGCCCATCAAACTGGCGATGGGGGACCGCACGGCGGCGTTGGTGTCGCTGAGCCTGGAGGCCGGCGGCTACGAATGCCTCTACACCGAGTCGCCGCCCTTGCTGGAGGCCCTGACCGAACTCTTCGAGCGCTACTGGAGCGGCGCGCCCGCGCTGAGCGCGCCGGGCTCGTCGCCGTCGACGCCGGCGCCGGCGCCGCGGCCGGCCACCTCGGGGGACCAGGTGCGCGAACCCACCGACGAGGAGCGGAGCCTGCTCGCCCTCTTCGCCGCCGGGGTGAAGGACGACGCCATCGCCCGCCAACTCGGCGTCTCCACGCGCACCCTGCGCCGGAGGATCCAGGCCCTGTACGCGGAACTGGGCACCACCAACCGGTTCGGCGCCGGCGTCGCGGCGGCCCGGCGCAACTGGGTGTGAGCCCCCGGGGGGAGTCGGCCGGTCCGGCACAGTGCCCGTGTTCCCGGCAGGCGGCACCCCCTGTCGCGGGAACCGGAACGGCGGCCGCGGCGTCGTGCCCAGGACGAACGATCACGACGCGTGGAGAAGGAGCCCGGGCATGGCGGCTGCGGCCACTCGCCATCTGTACCTGGTGCGGCACGGGGAGGCCCTGCCGGACGAGAGCGGGCTGTCGGACGACGGCCGCCGCCAGGCGGCCGCGCTCGGCCGCCGACTGGCCGAGCACCCGATATCCGTGATCCACCACGGCCCGTTGCCCAGGGCCGCACAGACCGCCGCCCTGATCGGGGAGCACCTGCCCGCCGCCCCCCGGTGCGTCGCGGCGACCGCCGGCGACTACGTTCCCTACGTCCCGCGGCGGGAGGAACTGCCGCCGGACAGCGCCGAGCGCCTGCTGCGCTTCCTCGAGGGCGCCACGGAGCAGGAGCGCGCCCTCGGACCGTCGCTGGCCCGGCGCGCGCTGGAGCAGTTCACCGGCCCGGCCGAGGGCGACGAGGAGCGGCACGAAGTGCTCGTCACCCACAACTTCCTGGTCGGCTGGCTGGTGAGCCATGCCATGGACGCCCCTCCGTGGCGCTGGCTCTCGGTGCAGCAGGCCAATGCGGCCCTCACCGTCATCCGCTACACGCCGGGGCGGCCCGTCACGGTCCTGGTCCACAACGACATGAGGCATCTGCCGGCGGAGCTGCGCTGGACCGGTTTCCCGCCCGGTGCGCGGATCTGAGACCGCGACCGGGCGCCAGGTCGGCCGGTGAGCCGGGTCAGCGGGCGTCGCCGGTGGCCGGGTCGACGTGGACCTCGTGCTCGACGCCGTCCTGTTGGATCTCGACCTCCCAGCGGCGGGTGTCGTCGTCGAGGGACACGGCGGTGACCGTACCCGGCCGGGCGTCGGCGGCCGCCTTCGCCGCCTCCACGAGGTCGGTGCGGGAGCCGCGCAGCGCGTCACGGGCCTCGTCGGCGTTCCGCTGGTCCTGCTCCTCGCGGGTGGCGAGGACCGTGCCTTCCGCGGCGTCGATCGTCACGTCGTGCCAGGTTCCGTCCTCGGCGAGCGTCTCGACCTCCCAGGTGGTGCGTCCGCGGTCCTCGTCGAGTTCGGCCGACACCACGGTGCCCGGAGCCTCGGCCCGTGCCGCGCCGACCGCGTCGGTCAGGCTCACCGTGCGGGCGCCGCCGTCGCGGGCCCCGGCGTCAGCGGCGCCGCGGTCGTCGTCACGGGCGCCGTCGTCGTCGCGCTCGTCGTCGCGCTCGTTGTCGCGGTCGGCGCCCCGGTCGTCGGCGGCCACGGCGGCCGGCTGCCGGCGCTCCTCGTCGTCCGCCATGGCGGTCGCCGCGACGCCTCCTGCTCCGGCCAGGACGGCGACGGCGGCCGCGGTGGCGATCAGCGTCTTGCGCCTCATGATGGTGTTCCTTCCGTGAGGGGATCCGGCGAACCCCACCCTCGCGCTCCGTACCTGAAGCCACGCTGAAGGATCCTGAAGGAATCCTCAGGATCGTTTTGGCACCCTGTACCCATGCGCCTGCTGATCGTGGAGGACGAGCGCAGCCTCGCCGCCTCGCTGGCCAAGGGGCTGACCGCCGAGGGCTTCGCCGTCGACGTGGTGCACGACGGCGCCGAAGCGCTGCACCAGGCCACGCAGCAGTCCTACGACCTGATCCTGCTGGACATCATGCTGCCCGGGATGAACGGGTACCGCGTCTGCGCCGCCCTGCGGGCCGCGGGCGACGACACGCCGATCCTGATGCTCACCGCCAAGGACGGGGTGTACGACGAGGCGGAGGGCCTGGACACCGGCGCCGACGACTACCTGACGAAGCCCTTCGCTTATGTCGTGCTGCTGGCACGCATCCGCGCGCTGCTGCGGCGGCGCCCCCGCGGCGGCTCGCCGGTCATCGCCGTCGGCTCGCTGACCGTCGAGCCCGGACGCCGCAGGGTCACCCGCGACGGAGAGGAAGTACCGCTCACCGCACGGGAGTTCGCCGTGCTGGAGCACCTGGTGCGCAACGCCGGCGAGGTGGTCGCCAAGGCCGACATCATGGAGCACGTGTGGGACTTCGCCTACAGCGGCGACCCCAACATCGTCGAGGTCTACGTCAGCGCCCTGCGTCGCAAGCTCGGGGCCTCCGCCATCCGCACCGTCCGCGGCGCCGGATACGTGCTGGAGGCCGGTTGAGCTCCGTCCGGGCCCGCACGGCCCTTTCCGCGACCGCGGTGGTGGGCGCCGTCCTCGTTCTTGCGGGCCTCGGCCTCGTCCTCGCGCTGCGGGCCGATCTCACCGGGCAGGCGGGCCTGCGGGCCGAGATCGCCGCACGCGAGGTTGCCGCCCAGATCGCCGCCGGGACCCCGTTCGACCGCCTCGACCTGCCGGACGGCGACGAGTACCCGGTCCGGGTCACCGACGGCCGCGGCGCCCTACTCGCGGCATCGGAGGACGTCCGGAGCATCACCGGAGCACCGGTGCCGGACGCGGCCGACGCCCCGGACAGCGGCGGCGACAGCGAGAACGACAAGGACACCGACACGGAGGCGGAATACGGCACCGGGACCGCGAACGTCGACGGCGACCAGGAGCCGTACCGGTTCGCCGTCCTCTCGGGGGAGCGCGACGGCACGCCCTACACCGTGACCGCGGGCGCCTCCCTCTCCGCCGAACAGGACGCCGTCCGCACCGCGGTCGTCTTCCTGCTGGCCGGCCTGCCCGTCCTGCTCGCCGTGGTCTGGACGGCGACCTGGGTCGCGGCCCGCAACGCGCTGCGCCCCGTGGACGGCATCCGGGCCGAGATGGAGGCCATCACCGCGAGCACCGACCTGTCCCGCAGGGTTCCCGTCCCCCAGGTCCGCGACGAGGTGGCCCGGCTGGCCCGCGCCACCAACGAGACGCTCGCGGCCCTGCAGGCCGCCGTCGAACGGCAGCGCCGCTTCGTCGCCGACGCGTCCCACGAACTGCGCAATCCGATCGCGGCTCTGCGCACCGAACTGGAGGTGGCGGCCGCCCACCCGTCCCTGCTGGACCTGGACAGCGCTGTGGGCGACGTCGCCAGGCTCCAGACGCTCGCCTCCGACCTCCTCCTGCTCGCCCGCTTCGACGCGGGGGAGGAGACGCCCATGGAGCCGCTCGACCTGGACGAACTGGCCCGCGAGAAGGTCGCGCTGCGCTCGGGCACGGTGCCGGTGACCGTCGAGACGGTAAAGACCCTGACGGTCCGGGGTGACCGGCAGGGGCTGGAGCGCGTCCTGGACAACCTGCTGGACAACGCGCAGCGCCACGCGGCCGGCGCGGTCGCGGTGCGTGTCGCCGAAGACGGACGGTGGGCGCTGCTGGAGGTCGCCGACGACGGCCCGGGCATCCCGGCGGCCGACCGGGAACGCGTCTTCGACCGTTTCGTCCGGCTGGACGAGTCACGCGCCCGCGACGCGGGAGGCGCCGGGCTGGGGCTGGCCATCGTCCGCGACATCGTCCACCGGCACGGCGGGCGGGTCGAGGCGGGATCGGCTCCCTGGGGCGGAGCCCTGCTGCGCGTCAGGCTCCCGCTGGTATGAGGGCGGTGTCGCCGTCCGGAGCCGGGGTGACGGGCGACTCAGGGCCCGGTGACCTGGCGGGACGCGGTATCTCACGTCGGCGTGGGTACGCCGCGCGCACCGGAGGCGGTTCCCGTCCCCTCAGTCCAGGACCAGGGACGACAGTTGCGGCGAGTAGGTGGCGTGCAGCACGAGTGCCGCGCTGCCCACGACGGCCGCGTCGGCGCCGAGGGGGGAGGCCTCGACCTGGACCGTGCGGATGTGCCGGGCCAGGGGGCGTGCGGCCAGGGCGGAGGCGACGGCGTCGACGTACCGGGACTCCACGTGCTGGATGCCGTGACCGCCGAGGATGATGAGGTCGACGTCGATGAAGTTGGCGATCGACACGGCGACCGTGGCGACGTGCCGCGCGGCCTCGTCGACGACGGCGGTCGCGACCGGGTCGCCGGCACCCGCGGCGAGCTTGACCGCGGCGTGGTCGACGGCGGCCGGGTCGCGGGCGAACGCGGGTGACAGCGCACTGGCGCCGGGCTCGCCGCTCAGGCGGCGGTGCGTCTCGGCGACGATCGCGGACGGGTTCGCCAGCGCCTCCAGGCAGCCCCGGTTGCCGCAGTAGCACTCCGGACCGCCGGAGGCCACCGTGGAGTGCCCGAACTCGCCGGCGTTGAGCGAACCACCCCGGTAGACCTGGTGGTTGAGGACCAGCCCGCCGCCGATGCCGGTGCCGAAGAACAGGTACGCGAAGTTGGCCACACCCCGGCCCGCGCCGGACCAGCGCTCTCCGACCGCGGCGGCGGTGGCGTCGTTGTCGAGGGTCACCGGAAGCCCCGTGGCGTCGCCGAGCATCTGCTGCAGCGGCACCCGGGTCCAGTGCGCGAGTTGGGGAGGGGCGACGATCATGCCGTTGCGCTGGTCGATCGGCCCGGGGGTGGCCAGGCCCAGCCCCAGGACGCCGGCGCGCGGTACGTCGGCCTCGGCCAGCACCTCGGCGACGAGGTCGGCCATGGCGGCCACCACGTGCGCCGGGTCGGTGCCGGGGGGAGTGGGGCGGCGCTGGACGACCAGCGGCCGGCCGAGCAGGTCGACCACGGAGCAGGTGAGCTCGACCGGGTCGAAGACGAGGCCGACGGCGTTGCCCGCGTCCGCGTTCACCCGCAGGGTGGTGCGGGGCTTACCGCCGCCGGCGCCGCGGCTGGCGCCGTCCTCGCGCACGATCCCCTCGCCCAGCAGACGCCGCACGATCCCCGAGACGGTCTGCGGGGTCAGGCCCGTCTTCTGGGCGATCTCGACCCTGCTGATCCCGTCCGCGAGTTGGATCTGATCCAGGACCACCGCCCGGTTGTACCGCCCGACTTTGGGGAGGTTTGTTCCTGCTTGCCGCACACGCGTTCCTCTCTTGCTTCGACGACGATACCGCGCAAGGGCGTTGACTTAGTAAAACAAATGGATTTAAAGTCCGGTGCCCAAGCCGCAACAGGTCCGGCATGGAGGCACAGCGCAGTGTCAACGGAGGCAAGTTGATGTCCACGAAACGTCGCATCCCAGGGGAGGCGGGCTCGCGCGATCGTCGCGGCGTCCGCAGCGTGGAGCTCCGCGCATGAGCCGCGCCCCGATGCTGCTGGAGATGCGGTCCATCACCAAGACGTTCCCCGGCGTGACGGCGCTCGCGGATGTCAACCTGGTGGTGAAGGAAGGTGAGATCCACGCGATCTGCGGCGAGAACGGCGCAGGCAAGTCGACCCTCATGAAGGTGCTGAGCGGGGTCCACCCGCACGGCAGTTACACCGGTGAGATCGTCTACCGGGGCGACACCGTGAAGTTCCACGACATCCGGGCCAGCGAGCAGGCCGGCATCGTCATCATCCACCAGGAACTGGCCCTGGTCCCCGGCATGTCGATCACGGAGAACATCTTCCTCGGCAACGAGCCGCGCAAACGCGGCGGGATCGACTGGCAGGCGGCGCAGCGCCGGGCGTTGGAGCTGATGGAGCAGGTCGGCCTCAAGGAGGACCCGGACACGCTCGTCAAGGACATCGGCGTCGGCAAGCAGCAACTCGTCGAGATCGCCAAGGCGTTCGCCAAGGACGTGAAGCTGCTCATCCTCGACGAGCCGACCGCCGCCCTCAACGAGGCCGACTCGCGGCACCTGCTGAATCTGCTGCGGGGCTTCCGCGACCGGGGCATCACCTCGATCATGATCAGTCACAAGCTGAACGAGATCGAGGCGGTCGCCGACACCATCACCATCCTGCGTGACGGCCGGACGATCGAGAGCCTGGACGTCAAGGCCGACGGCGTGAACGAGGACCGCATCGTGCGCGGCATGGTCGGCCGTGAACTCGACAGCCGGTTCCCCGAGCACACGCCCGACATCGGGGATGTGTTCTTCGAGGTCCGCGACTGGACCGTGCGGCACCCCGCCTCCGACGAGCGCCTCGTGTGCAAGGGCTCCAGCTTCACCGTGCGGCGCGGTGAGATCGTCGGCTTCGCCGGCCTCATGGGCGCCGGGCGCACCGAACTCGCGATGAGCCTGTTCGGCCGCTCCTACGGCACCTTCCTGTCGGGACAGGTCTTCAAGGACGGCAAGGAGATCCACCTCAAGACGGTGCCGGAGGCCATCCGGCACGGCCTCGCCTACGTCAGCGAGGACCGCAAGTCGATCGGCCTCAACCTGCTGGACGACATCAAGACCTCGATGGTCGCGGCCAAGCTGTCGAAGATTTCCCGCCACCACGTCATCGACCCGGTACGCGAGCACCGGATCGCCGAGGAGTACCGGCAGAACCTGAGGATCAAGACGCCCAGCGTGGACGAGGAGGTCGTCAAGCTCTCCGGCGGCAACCAGCAGAAGGTCGTCCTCGCCAAGTGGATGTTCACCGACCCCGACCTGCTCATCCTCGACGAGCCGACCCGCGGCATCGACGTCGGTGCCAAGTACGAGATCTACGGGATCATCCAGCGGCTGGTGGCCCAGGGCAAGGGCGTCATCGTCATCTCCTCGGAGCTGCCCGAGCTCATCGGACTGTGCGACCGCATTTACACGGTGTTCGAAGGCGCCATCACCGGTGAGGTGACGCGCCGCGACGCGAACCCGGAACTCCTCATGAAACAGATGACCTCTATGAAGAAGACACCGAGCCCATGAGCCGCATCTCAGACCTGCAGAAGAACCTGTTCGGAGGCACGACCTCCAACGCCCGCCAGTTCGGCATGATCGCGACGCTCGTGGCGATCGTGCTCCTGTTCCAGATCTGGACGGGGGGCCTGACCCTGACCTCCGGCAACCTCATCGCCGTGGTCAGCCAGTACTCCTACATCCTGATCCTGGCCATCGGCATGCTGATGGTGATCGTGGCCGGGCACATCGACCTGTCGGTCGGCTCGGTGGCCGCGTTCACCGGCATCGTGGTGGCCAAGCTGATGCAGGAGCACTCGCTCCCCTGGCCGCTCGGCATCCTGCTCGGCCTGCTCGTCGGCGCGGCGATCGGCGCCTGGCAGGGCTTCTGGGTCGCCTACGTGGGGGTGCCGGCGTTCATCGTCACGCTGGCGGGCATGCTGCTGTTCCGCGGTGGCAACCAGTACATCGGCAACGCCGACACCGTGCCGGTTCCCGACGGGTTCCGCGACATCGGCGCCGGCTTCCTGCCCGAGGTGGGCCCCGACACCGGCTACAACAACCTGACGCTGCTGCTCGGCCTGGTCGCCTGCGCGGGCGTGGGCTGGCGCGAGTGGCGGGCCCGGCAGACCCGGCGCGCCATGAGCGCCGACCCCGCTCCGCTGTGGGTCACCGCGATCCGCGTGGTCGTGATGGTGGGCGTCATCGTCTTCGCGACGCTGCGCTTCGCCGGCGGCCGTGTCGGCACCAGCTTCCCGATCTCCGGCATCATCCTGATCGTCCTGGTGCTGGCGTACTCGTACTACACCCGCAACACCATCGGCGGACGGCACATCTACGCCGTGGGAGGCAACTCCCGCGCGGCCGAGCTCTCCGGCGTGAAGCTCCGGCGTGTCAACTTCCTGGTCATGATGAACATGTCCGTGCTGGCGGCGCTCGCCGGCATGATCTTCGTGGCCCGATCCGCGGCGTCCGGCCCGCAGGACGGTCTCAGCTGGGAACTCGACGCCATCGCGGCCGTGTTCATCGGTGGCGCCGCTGTCTCCGGCGGTCTCGGGACCATCAGCGGTTCCATCGTCGGCGGTCTCGTCATGGCGCTGCTCAACAACGGTCTGCAACTGGAGGGTGTCGGCTCGGACATGGTCCAGATCATCAAGGGTCTGGTCCTCCTCCTCGCCGTCGCGTTCGACGTCTACAGCAAGAGCCAGGGGCGCTTCTCGATCATCGGCACCCTGATGCGTCCGTTCCGCTCGAACGACACGTCCGCACCGGCCGACCCGCCGAACCCTGCCTCGGAACCCGACAAGGCTCCGGTCGCGGGCTGACGCCGGCAGCAACTCCGGGGTGCCGCACCAGGCGGCGCTCGACCCACTTCGCACCATCAGGAAAGGGCACAACCCACATGCGCAGAACCATCACCAGAGCCATCGCCGTCATCGGCGCCGCCGCGTTGCTCGCCCTGGGCACGGCGTGCTCCAACGAGCGCGAGGGCTCCACCGGCACGGACACCAAGGACACCAAGGGCGGCTTCGCGCAGGACGCCCTGATCGGTGTCGCGCTGCCGGCGAAGACCTCGGAGAACTGGGTGCTCGCCGGTGACCTGTTCACCAACGGGCTGAAGGACGCCGGCTTCAAGGCCGACGTCCAGTACGCGGGCGCCTCGACCACCGTCGCGGACCAGCAGGCCCAGATCTCCTCCATGGTCACCAAGGGCGCGAAGGTCATCGTCATCGGCGCGACCGACGCCTCGCAGCTGTCGACCCAGGTGGCGCAGGCCAAGCAGGCCGGGGCGACGATCATCGCCTACGACCGCCTCATCACCAACACGCCGGACGTCGACTACTACATCGCGTTCGACAACTTCAAGGTCGGCCAACTGCAGGGTCAGGCGCTGCTGGACGGCATGAAGGCGAAGAAGCCGAAGGGCCCCTGGACGATCGAGCTGTTCTCCGGTTCGCCGGACGACAACAACTCGAAGGTCTTCTTCGACGGTGCGATGGAGGTGCTCAAGCCCGCCATCGACAAGGGCGACATCGTTGTCGGTTCCGGTCAGACCGACATCAAGCAGACCGCGATCCAGGCCTGGAAGCCGGAGAACGCCCAGCAGCGCATGGACTCCCTGCTGAACTCCACCTACAACGGCAAGAAGACGCTCGACGGCGTGCTCTCGCCGAACGACGCCCTCGCCCGGGCGATCATCACCTCGGTGAAGAGCGCCGGCAAGCCGGTCCCGGTCGTCACCGGCCAGGACTCGGAGGTCGAGTCGGTGAAATCGATCATGGCGGGTGAGCAGTACTCCACCATCAACAAGGACACCCGCAAGCTCGTCGCCGAGACCATCGCGATGGTCCAGGCCCTGCAGAAGGGCGGCAAGCCGACGATCAACGACACCAAGTCCTACGACAACGGCAGCAAGGTCGTCCCGTCCTACCTGCTCCCGCCGGTCATCGTGACCAAGGAGAACGCGGCCGAGGCCTACGCCAACGACCCCAAGCTCTCCCCGCTCACCAAGTAGGCGCGCGCACCGCACCTTCCGCCGCCGGTTCCCGGAGCACGTCCGGGCACCGGCGGCAGCCGCTTTCCCGGCACGGGCGGTGGGCCGCGCCGGAGGGCGGGCCGCACCCCGACGCGGCCGCCCCGGCCCGCCGCACCGTCCCGCCGACCGGGAGGAGCCGGCGAGGCGTCGGCGGTGCCGGCCGGTCCTGCGGGGCGGACGGGTCATGTGCAGTGCAGGAGTCGCCGCGGCCCGATCCCGTCGTCGCGGAGCAGACGGATCTCCGTCCTGCCGACGCCGTCGGACCCGCGCAGGAAGGGGGCGTCGATCTCGTCCCCGGCCATGGAGAGGGCCCTCTGCTTCGCCCCCATCGCATCGTTCGCGTGATCCACCACGTAGTACAGCCAGGTCGGCGACCGTCCCCGAGTGCCGACCCTGAATCCGACCAGCCACTTGTCCGCCGAGGTGGCGCGGCACGCCGCCGCGCGCGGGCACCGCGGCGCGAGGGCGTAGTCCTCGCGGCCGTGTCCGCGCGCCGGCCCGAGCGCCGACAGGGCCCTGGCGATGTGCAGCATTCCGCGCCTCCTCGTCACCGGTGTCACCGGTCGCGTACCGGGCAGGACCCGCCGGGAGTCCTTCCGAAGTGAGCCGTCTACCTGGTGACCGGACAGCCGGCGCCGGTGTGACAGCCAGTCACCTTCACCGCTCGGCGCGGCGGCGGTGCGCACGCGCCCGAACACGGAGCGCCCGGCAGGCACGGCCCACCGGCGCAGGGCTCACAGGCGGACGACGACCACGGCCGTGTCGTCCGCGGCCAGGCCGAGGCCCAGCAGGCGGTCCGCCAACTCCTCGGGGTCCAGCACGTGGTACTTGGCCAGCCGGTCGGCGAGGCGTCGCAGACCGCGGTCGATGTCCTCGCCGCGGCGTTCCACCAGCCCGTCGGTGTAGAGCACGAGGGTGGAGCCGTCGCGGTAGGCGGTGGTGGCCTGGGGGCGCGGGGAGTGGTCGGGGGCTGCGCCCAGCGGAGGGTCGGTCGCGCCGTCCAGGAAGCGCACCTCGCCACCGGGGTCGGTGAGAGCGGGTGGCGGGTGGCCTGCGCTGCTGTAGGTGATCCGGCGGCGGTCCGGGTCCACGACGGTCTGCACGGCGGTGGTGGACAGTGCGCCTTCGACGGAGCGGGCGTACAGGTCGAGGGCGTCGAGCGCCGCGGCGGGGCCGTCCACGACCCGGATGGCGGCGCTGAGGGCGCTGCGCAACTGGCCCATGACACCGGCCGCGGCCAGGCCGTGCCCGACGACGTCACCGACGGCCACGGCGTACTCGCCGCCGGGCAGCCGGGTCACGTCGTACCAGTCACCGCACACGTTGAGCGTGTTGACCGCGGGGCGGTAGCGGACGGTGGCCTCGTGGTGCGCCAACGGTTGCGGGGCGGGCAGCATCGCCTCCTGCAGGGCCAGGGCCACCGCGCGTTCGCGGGCGTTGGCCTCCCGCAGCCGCTCGTTGACCTGCTGCAGCTCACGCGACCGCGCGTACAGCTCCAATTGCATCCGGCGGTGCCGGTGGTCGACGTCCGGAGCGCCGGCGCGGACGAGGTCGGTGATCTCCTCCAGCCGGTGCACGACCAGCGAGACCCGCCCGCCGGAGTCCAGGACAGGCGCGTTGACCGGGCTCCAGTAGCGCTCCGCGAACACCCCCTGCCGGTCCGGTTCCTCGATGTCGTGGCGGACGAAGCCCGCGACGTCCTGGGCGCGGTTCTCCACCACCCGCCGCAGGGAGGCCTGCAGATCGGCCAGTTCGGACGCGTCGTCCTGCGGGAAGGCGTCGAAGACGTACCGGCCGACCAGGTCCTCCCGGGTGCGGCCGACCAGTTGCTGGTAGGCCGGGTTGGCGTCCAGGATGACGAACGCAGGGTCGAGCACGAGCGTCGCGCTGGGCGACGCCTCGAATATGGCGCGGTAATCGATCCCCGGTCCTGCCATGGTGCGTCCCGGACGTGCTGCCCATCGGTCTCGCGGGCGGGGCCTTCCCCCTCGGTACCTCGCGGGAGGGGCCTTCCCCCTCAGTATGCTGGCGGGCCGCCGGCGCCGCCCGCCGGTGCGGGCGCTGCCCCCCGGGCCCCGCGCTCCCGTCCCGTCCCGGCGCATCCCTGGCCGATACCCCGACCGGTACGCCTCCGCCGCCGACCCGCCGCCGGACGCGCCGGTCACCGCCGAGTGCGCGTCTCCAGCGGGAGCGCTTCAGGCGAGCGGTGCCGTGCCGACGGCACGGCCATGGGCCTGGGCCGGCTGCACCGCTCCCCGTTGCAGGGAACGCGGCTAGCGCACCTGAGGAGGAACGCCGACCCTGCCCTGGGGTGGGGCGCGCCGTCCGGGGCCGGGACGGTCGCCCGCCCCGACGCCGGGCCGCTGTCGGGAGACGCCCGAGTGGGCGCGGCCGTTCCGGTGCGGACCCGGGCCGCCGCGTGAGTCCGGACGGTGGCCGGGGAAGGCTGGTGACCCGGGGACGGGCCGGGAAGCGCGAGCGCACGCCGAGAACGGAGGAACGCGATGGCCCGCACCATCGGCGGGACTGAGACCGGTGACGCCCCTGTCGGGCTGCGGCTGCCGGGGCTCCTCCTGGGAGTGGGGATGGGCGGGTTCGTCGACGGCATCCTGCTCCATCAGGTACTGCAGTGGCACCACATGCTCAGCGGCACCGACGACGACCGCATCGGTGTCAGGTTCTACGACCCGCGCACCGTCCCCGGCCTGCGGATGAACACCGTCTGGGACGGCTTCTTCCACACCACGCGGTGCTCGCCCAGCTGATGTACGGCGGCTTCCGTGTGCATGTCCACGCGCCCGCCGACCAGGTGCGCCAGGCGGCCGAGATCATGTACTACGCCGGTGACCTCGCCGAACTTCTGCTGGCGGCCGCCTTGGTCACCACCTGGCGTCCCGCACGGCCCGCCCGCGCCGCCGCGGACGGGCCGGGCAGGTGCCGTCATCCGGCCGAGCTCGGGATGTCCGCGGACGGGGCCGCTGCGGCGGGCCGCGTCGCCGCGCCCGGACCGAGGATCGGCGTCAGTCCGAGACGCTGACCGGCCGGCCCACCACCGGGACGGGGCCGGCTCACGGAGCCCGATACGGACCCGCGCCGGAGGCACGCCGATGCACGTCCGCGTTGTCAGCGGTCACCAGATCGGTGTGCGGCCCCTTCGACGAGTGGAACTCGCCGCCCGGTCGGGCGAGGGCGGCCGTCTCCTCGAGCGAGGAGAGGTCTGTCACTAGGACCCGCATGGGAGGCGGACCCGGATCCATGCGCATGCGGGCCGGGCAGGGCGTACCGCGATCAACGGGCGCCCCACCCGTGCCCACGGGCCCGCGGGTCGGGCGCGCCGGTCAGGACGCGGCCGACGCGGCCGGGCCGATGTCGCCCTTCTCGGCCAGCTCCGACAGGAACTGGTGGCAACGAGCGGCACGCTCGGAGTCCTCCCGCATGACGTCCTGGAAGAAGTCCGCGATGTCGTTCTCGCCCGCGTTCCTCGCGTCCCGGACGTACTGGCCGTAGTCGTGCCCCGCCTTCAACGAGTGGTACTGGACCGACACCAAGTCGTACGCCACGTCCTTGAATCCTGTCTCGCCTGTCGCCATTGCTCTTCTCCGTTCATGCGGACATGGCACGCCTTCCCGGGTTCAATCCGGACAAACAGCACGCGGTTCGTGCTGCGCCCCGGCCCCCGGTGGAGGGCGGTGTCCGCAGGGGCGGCAGGCCGTGGACGAGCCTGGCGGCGGCGAGCCCGATGACCGCGCCCGCCGCGACGTCGCTGGGGTAGTGGGACCCGCTGTGCACGCGTTCGAGGGCGACCATGGCCGCCGGTAGCGCGCACGCCGCGCCCATGGTGGGCCAGGTGCGGCCCACGGCCGCGGCGAACGCCACGGCCGCGGCGGTGTGTCCGGAGGGGAAGGAGGAGCTGCCGGGACGCTCTCCGATGTCCCGGGGCACCCACCGCGGGGGCGGCCTGGGCCGGTCGGTGAGCGGCTTGACGGCGACGCCGGCTGCCACCTGCGCCACACCGACGGCGCTGAGACCCGCCCACGCGGCGGTCCGGCCGCGCCGACCGCCCAGGCCCGCCATGAGCGCGGCCGAGAAGCACCACACCTTGCCGTGCCGCGCGGCCCGGCCCACCGCCGGCATCGCGCACCGCGCGCACGGCGGGTCCCACGCCGCGACGCGGTAGGCGATCCGCCGGTCGGTTTCGCGGAGGATGGCTTTTACCGTCATGCCGCCGGTTCCGATCAGCTCTCCACGCCGGTGGCGGTGTGCGGCGCCCCGACGGGCTTGGACTCCGGCGAGCCGCGCTGCCGCAGATAGATCGCCAGAATGGCCATCGATCCGACGGCCAGCAGCTCGGACTGCCAGTTCTGCAGCGTGCGACTCCAGAAGTCCGCGGAGGAGAGGTAGTCGGCCCAGCTGGTCGGCGCCTCCAGCCGGCGCAGCTGCGTCTCGTTGTACGCGGCGACGCCGCTGATGGACTGGGCCAGCCACGACAGCAGGAAGATCGTGGCCATGACCAGGCCGAGGGAACGGGAGTAGAGAATCCCGCGCCAGTTCCCCGCCGCCGCCCAACGGGGCGAGTCGCGGTGGGCGTGTTCGCCCGTCATCTGCTCCTCGTCGGACTCGGTGCCCGCTCTGCCGAGTTCCTTCGACTCCGAGGAGCCGCGTTGCAGCAGCCAGACGGTGGCGAAGATGTAGAGGAAGAACTGGAGGTACTCCGACTGCCAGTTCTCGGTCACGTCGACGGCGAAGTCCGAGGAAGCGAGGTAGGCGCCGAAGCCGACAGGAGCCAGCCCGTCGGTGGCGAGCTGGTTGTTGAACTCGGCGTGACCGGCCACCGCCTGTCCGGCGAGGGCCACGAGGAAGGCCGACATGAAGGCGAGCCCGAGACTGTTGTCGCGGACGAACGGCCACATGCGCCGCCGCTTGGGCGATGGTTCTTCGCGGGCTCGGGGGGAGGCGGTCATCGCTGCATCAGTCCCAGCGCCGTGAAGTACGCCAGGCCGACCGCGATCAGCCCGAGTGTGCCGACGAACAGCGTCCGCATGATTCTCACCTGCCCTTGATCTCGCACCGGTAGGGCTGCTGCGGCACCGGCGTGCAACCGGCGGCGCTGACCTTCCAGCCGGTGGGGAAGTGCGCGAGGAACAGGGTGTCGCGTTCCAGGACCACCCGCGCCTGCCCGCCGTAGACGTCCACGTGCCGTACGTCACCGGCCTGGGGCAGCTCGGCCCGCAGGATCGCCTCTTCGCACGGCTGCTTCGCCGTCTGCTCCAGCTCGTCGCGGGTTGTGGGGGCGAGCGCGGAGCACAGCGCCCCCGACCGCTGGTCGCTCAGTGCCCGCTCGAAGCTTTCCGCGACGGTGGAGGCCGCGTCCTGCCGTTCGGCGAGAGTGCCGCAGGCGCTCACCGCGGCGGCCAGCGCGACGGCCGCCGCCATCGGCGCGTGACGTCTTCGAGGCATCGCGCCTCCACGGTTCGGACGGGCCGGACCGCCCTCCCGACGTGTCCCTTGCGGTCGGCTTCCCTCCGGTGCGCTTCCCAACCCTGGGCCGGACCGCCGCGGGGGCGGGCCATGACCACTCCGGCACGCCGCGCAGGGCTCTCAGCGACGGTCGCCGGCCGCCGCGACCGCGTCCTTGACCCGGTCGAGGAGCGCGGCGAACGGGCCCGTCATCCACTGGGCCGTCGTCGAGCCCGCGACCTTGGGATGCGGATGCGTGGGCGCCATGGCGAGGACCGACTGCAGGTGGTAGCCCATGGTGCGCAGCTGGTCCCGGTCACAGCCCGCGCGCACGGCCGGGAACTCCTCGCGCTCCTCCCGCTCGGCGTGCGCGATCACGGCCCGTTCGAAGGAGCCGATCCTCGTCGTGAACGCGCCGCTGTCCACATCCATCGTCTCGAGTTCCGCCAGTGCCTCGCTGAGGGCCTTCTCCTCGGCGTTGCGTGCCGCGACCTCGGCCGCACCGGCTGTGCGCTTGGCCACCGGCCGCAGGATCATCTCCTCGGCGGTCTCGTGGACCGCCAGCGTGGCCCGGAGTTCGTCGAACCACTGCTGCCTCTCAGCGCCCCGCGTCCTCCTGACGTTCGAGAACAGATCACGGATGTGGGCGTGCTGCTGCAGCAGGATGCGTACGACGTCGCCGCCGGGGAGTTCGTCGGCCTGTGCGCGTTCGGCCTTCGCGTCGCTCATGGCTTTCCTCCCACTCGCATACGGGCTCGGTCCGCTCCCCGAGCCCGTCCGAAGGGACGCCTGACCGCTGTGGGCCGCCCCAAACGGGACGTCTGCCCGGCGTCGGCGACCGCGGGCGCCGACGCCGGGCGGCCGGCGCACGGCGCTGCTAAAAGTTTGTTCAAAACTGGATCGAGTCTATGGTGATGAATGGTTCAGCTTTTCCCTCTGGCACGTCAGCGTGCTGGGACGTGGTTCGTGATGAGCAATGACGGGACACCGCCCGAGACCGTGGCCGGCACCGGATCCCCGCGGACGGCCGCCGTGATCGCGGCCGCCGTCGACGAGCGTGGCAGGTTCACCGCGTGGAGCCGCGAGGCGCAGTCGCTGCTCGGGTACAGGCCTGAGGACGTCCTCGGCAGATCCGCCTTCGCCGTGCTCGACGCGCGGCTGCCGCAGTCCGCCCGGTGGCATCTGGCCCGGGCGCGGGCGTGGAGGGCCAGGGTGGTGCTGCGGGACCTGGCCGGCGATCCGGTCGAAGTCGACCTGCGCGCCTGCCCGCTCATCGACGCGGAGGGCCGCACGCAGTGGTTCATGGAAGCCGTCGCCCCTCCGGAGAGCGACGGCGCGGCACGCGACCTGCAGCGCAGCCAGCTCCAGCGGCGGCTGCCCTCGCATCTGGCCGTGGAGACCGCTGCCCGCTATCTGCCGGCCGATCCCCAGGCGGGCGTGGGCGGCGACTGGTTCGACGTCATCCCGCTGTCCGGCGCGCGGGTCGCGCTGGTCGTCGGCGACGTGGTCGGCCACGGCATCCACGCCTCCGCCGCCATGGGACGGCTGCGTACCGCGGTGCGCACCCTGGCCGACGTCGACCTGCCGCCCGACGAGCTTCTCGCGGAGCTCGACGACCTGGTCCTCGAACAGGTGCGGGAAGGCGCGGAGGGCGTCGGGGAGATCGGCGCCACCTGCCTTTACGCGGTCTACGACCCCGTCACCCGCCACTGCGTCATGGCCAGCGCCGGCCATCCCCCGCCGGCGGTCGTCACCCCTCGCGGGCTCGTCGACTTCGTGGACGTGGAGCCCGGCCCGCCCCTGGGGGTGGGGGGTGTGCCGTTCGAGGCCACTGAGCTGCAACTGCCCGAGGACAGCCTGCTGGTGATGTACACGGACGGACTCGTGGAGGACCGTCACCACGGCATCGAGGAGGGCCTGCGGCGCCTGCGCGGGGCCTTGGAGGACCCCGCGTCCTCACTGGACGCGGTGTGCGACACGCTGCTCCGGCGACTGCGGCAGCAAGAGCACGAGGACGATGCCGCCGTGCTCGTCGCCCGGCCCCATGCGCTCGGGGCCTCCCACGTCGTCACCTGGGAGCTTCCGCACCGGCCGGCCGCGGTGGCCGACGCCCGTCGGCGTGCCGCCGGTCAGCTCGCCAGCTGGGGCCTGCCGGACGCGGTTCCCGCCACCAAACTGATCGTGAGCGAACTGGTCACGAACGCCATCCGCCATGCCGAGGCGCCGATCCAGTTGCGCCTGATCCACAACGGGACACTGATCTGCGAAGTGTCCGACGCCAGCAACACCTCCCCGCACCTGCGCCGTGCCCGCGTCCTCGACGAGGGTGGCCGCGGCCTGCTGCTGGTCGGCCGTCTCTGCCACCGCTGGGGCACCCGCCACACCCCGACCGGCAAGACCATCTGGGCGGAGCAGTTCCGGCCGTCGTAGCACCCGCCGTGCCCGGCGTGCCCGCCTCGCGGACGCGCGGGTCCCGGCCGTGTCCGTCAGGCGACGCGATCCCCGAGCGCCCTTCCCTCGGTGCTTCTGTGAGGCCGCGGTGGCCAGTTCCGCCCAGTGCAGGGCGCGGCCCGTCTCGATCCGGTCGCCGTGCGCCGAGGCGACCTGGTGCACGATCAGCAGGCCCCGGCCGTGTTCGCCGGCTCCGCAGCTGGCCGCCCACTCGCCCTGGGACGCGGCGGGTCCGCCGTCGGTGACCTCCACGCGTACCTGGCCGGTGTCGTCGTCGCGGTCGAGGCGCAGCGTGATGGGCGGCCGAGCGTACTCGATGGCGTTGGTCACGAGTTCCGAGACGACCAGCAGGATCTCAGCGGCTATGGCGGGCGGCACGTTCCAGCGCCGCAGGAGCTCCCTGGAGAGCTCGCGGCCCCGGGCGGGCGCGTCGGGCTGATGGGAGAGCGTCCAGCGTCCTTCCACGGCCGGCTGCTGCTGTGGCTGACGGCCCGGCTGCTGTACCGCGTCGACGGTCGGCATCCTGCCCCTCTCGTTGTACTCATTGGTACAAACGCATCCCGGGCGGCGCCGATTCCGCACCCGAGGCCTCACTGGGGTGGTACGCCGGCGTCGTCGTCGTGGAGCAGGACACCCATGCCGTCGTCCAGGGGGAGGGTCCGGCGGGGCACGACCACCAGTTCCGCCCCGGTCTCCGCGGCGGCCCGCAGCAGGGCGGCACCGGCGGGTTCCTCCCGCACGTGTGTCACGCCGAAGGTGTGCAGCTCCGCCGCCGACTCCGCGATCTGTGTGGCCTCGGGTCCGGCCCACAGACGCTCGGGCAGCGACGCCGGGTCGTTGACCAGGACGGCTGCCGCCCGCGCGCGCCGCAGTGCCGTCACCGTGGCGGCGGTGCCCTCGCAGCCGGCGCGGTCACGGGCCCGCTGCGCCAGGTATGCCTCGAGCCGGGCCTGGTCGGCGGCGTTGAGGCGGCTGCCCAGCTCGTGGGAGAGCCGCTCCTCCAGCAGGGCCCGGTCCCAGGTGCCCCCGTGGTCGCGGCCCCCCACCGTGACGAGGTTCTTCCTGAGGTGCTCCGGCAAGCGGTCGACCAGGACATCGGACACCCAGGTGTCGCCGGGATCCCGTCCCAGCACGAGGACCTCAGCGCCACCGCGTTCGGCCAGGTCGGCCAGATCCCGAGAGAGCTGGGGGGCGGTCTGCTGCCACTCCTCCAGCGGCACGGTCTGCCGCACCGCCAGGTCCGTGTCGATGCGTCCGGCCGGCCAGCGCTCGGCCTGGGCGGCGAGCCGGACGCTGTCGCCGTCCTCGGCGCGGCCGATGAGAAGTGCCAGGTACGGGAGGTCCGGAGCGCGCTGCAGCACCAGCGGCAGGGCGTCGGGGAGGGCGTCGACGCTGGCCGTGTCGTGTGGGGGAGGGGCGGGCAGCTCCTCGGCCAGCACGAGCTCCCCGCGGGTGGCGAACAGGGCCTGGCCGTGCCGTCCGGGCAGGTCGTCGTCGATCCCCACCGCGGCGTGCAGGGCATGGACGGTGGCGGGGTCGGCGCCGTGGGCCGTGAGGTCGTCACGCAGCCGGCGCCAGCGCGAGGCGATGACCCTGTCGGGTTCCGCGATGTCGCGGGAGGTGTCCAGGTAGGTGCTCGCCCACGGGCCCGGCCGGCTGTACAGCGGTTGCAGGAAGGACAGCTTCATCTGGGTGCCTCACAGACTTGGGCTCCCGCGGCCGGGGGCGGCGGGGACATGCGCGGATCGGTGCGGGACGGCGAGCGGAGGCGGTGCCTCCCTGAGCGTGCCCGTACCCGCGCGGTCACGCCCCATGCACGCGGGTGTGGCCGGCCCGCCCCGGTGCGGTGACCGGTGGCCCCTGGGAGGGCGGAACGTCGGCGGCCCGGCAGGGATTTACGCACATTTTGTTGGCATATGCTGGATATGGGTATGGCACCTGTAGGGCGCCGGCCCGAGCAGCCCGGAGTGCCGCACGAGCGGTGGCTCCGGGTTCGGCGCAGATGGAAGCCCCGAACAAGCCCTGCCGGGCCGCTCAGCCGCGGCCCGCGAGGACAACGCGTACGGCCGCGGGAGGTGGGAGACGATGGATCCGCTGACGGTCTCATCTTGTCATTGCGACGGGTGGCCCGTGGTGGAGGTGGCGGGCGAACTCGACATCTCGACCGCGCACCTGCTGGGCGACCACCTCGAGGACGTCATCGCCGTACACCGCCCGGCGCACGTCGTCCTCGACCTGTCCCGGCTGGAGTTCTGCGACGCCAGCGGGCTGAGCGTCCTGGTCTGGGCGCACCACGCGGCCGACGGCCGCGACGGCCGGTTGCGTCTGGTCTGTCCCGAGGGGTCGACCAGACGTCTCCTGCGGATCACCGAGCTGACCGAGGTCATACCGGTCCACTGCACCCTCGAGGAGGCCCTGGCCGCCGCGGAGGCGGAGAGAACGCCGGCCGCCACCGCGGCGCCGTCCCGAGCGTGACCGCGACGGCCTCTGCGGCGGCCGCGGTGGCCCGTGCCCGGCCCGGTCGCCCGAGCCGGGTGCAGGCGGTCCTCAGGAAAGGCAGCCGACGTGCGCCAGGGCCTGCCGGAGCAGGACGCCCTGGCCGCCCTGCATCTCCTGCTGCAGTTGGGGCGACGACGCCTCCTGCGGCGTGAACCACACCAGGTCGAGGGCGTCCTGCCGGGGGTGGCAGTCACCCGCGACCGGGACGACGTAGGCCAGGGACACGGCGTGCTGCCGGGGATCGTGGAAGGGGGTCACGCCCAGCGTCGGGAAGTACTCCGCGATGGTGAAGGGCTGCGGGGAGACCGGGACGCGCGGCAGCGCCATGGGCCCCAGGTCCTTCTCCAGGTGGCGCAGCAGCGCCTCGCGGACCCGCTCGTGATGGAGCACCCGCCCGGAGACGAGGGCGCGGCTGACGCTCCCGTCCGGACCGATGCGCAGGAGGAGACCGATGTGTGTCACCTCCCCGCTGTCGTCGACCCGCACGGGCACGGCGTCGACGTAGAGGATCGGCATGCGTGCGCGGGTCAGCTCCAGGTCGTCCGGAGACAGCCAGCCGGGCGTGGTTTCGGTCATGTCGGCCATCGAGTGATGGTACGCGGAGAGAACGCCCGCGCGGGGGTGATCGGCGGCCCGCGCCACGAACCCGTTCGAGGCGCGTGAGCGGGCGCTTCCCCTCGTCAGCGACACCGCCCGGGACACCGCCCGGGACCGCCCGGGACCGCTCGGGCACGGCGGGACGACGGCCGGACGGCGGCCGGACGGCGGCGGGGCGTCCTGGGCGGCGGCCCCCCGCCGCGGGCGCGGCCGCCGCCGCCCGGCCCCCGCCGCGGGCGCGCATCGGTGCCGTCGTCGACCGGGGGCTACGAGTCCGCCGGCCGGTTCCTCAGCGCCTGCCAGAGGAGCCGGTAGAAGTCCGCGTAGCCGCGCTCCACGTGCACGGCGAAGGCCCTCGTCTCCTCGTGCCGCTCGCCGAGGCGGTTGATCGGCACCGTCATCGCCGCGTGGTGCTCGATGTGCAGGTTGTTGCCGTTAGTGAACCAGGTGCTCAGCCGGTTTCCCTTGATCGACCGTGTGTTGCGCAGCACGTCGGTCGTCTCCGGGTCGCACAGCAGGTGCTCCGGAAGCTCGACGAGGAAGTGCAGCGGGACGGCGAGCAGCAGAGGGAGCATCCACAGCCGCAGCACATACCCGCCGTGGCCGAGGACCGTCAGGACGACCGCGCCCAGCACCGCGGCGCCCAGCAGGATGTGCTCGGTCACGATGCGCCGCCGCATCGCCGGCGCGATCTGCCCGAAGGCGTAGGTCCAGCGCCCCGTGGCGGCGCGTACGACGTCCGCCGCGACGGCGCCCAGACGCGGGTAGTCCAGCAGCCCGCGCAGCAGCGCCCGGAAGGTCAGCGGTCCCCGGGTGTCGAAGCCGAAGAACTCGGTGTCCTGCGGGGTGCCCAGGTAGCGGTGGTGCTGCAGATGGCGCACCCGGTAGTGGCTGTAGACGACGAGCAGCGGCATCCCCAGCGGGACGCCGACCAACCGGTGGGGAAGCGCGCGCCGGAATGCGGAGTGGTGCAGGCACTGGTGCTGCAACTCGACGGCGTGCGTGAACATGGCCGCCAGCAGCACGATCCCGGCACCTGCTGCCCACACGTCGCGCCGCAGCGCGAGCACCGCACCCACGCAGACGAGGGCGGCCAGGACGGCCAGCTTGCCGAGGAAGACGCGCTCGTCGGCGGCCGTCACCTTCAGCCGTGTGAACAGCACGGCCGGGCCGGCGGGCGGGTGGTACTCCACTTCGGGGAGGAGCCGGTCAACGGCCACTGAGCACCACCACGTGGGTGCCGGGCGCCAGGCCCTCGGAGCGGGCGGTGCGGAGCAGCCCGGCGAGGGCTACGGCTCCGGCGGCGGTGGGAAAGGCCCCGAATTCCGTTAGCGCGTCCCTTGCCTCGCACAGCTCCCGGTCGTCGGCGCCGAGGACGGTGCCGCCGGTGGCAGCGATCGCCGTCATGGCCTCGTCCCCCTGGAGGGCGTGCCAGTTGACCAGCGGCTGGTTGTGGTCGGTGGTGGTGACGGACTGCGGGGGCAGCGGCCGGTACGGGCCCGGCCAGCAGGTCACCATCGGGTTGTTGCCGGCCGATCCCACGCCGTTGACCACGGTGTCCCAGCGAAGCAGCTCCAGCCGTCGCCTGACGCCGATCACGGTCGTGCCGTTGCCGACCGGCAGCCAGATCGCCGCAGGCGGTTCGGGCAGCGCGGCACGCAGGGCGGACACGACCACCCCGTGCCCC
This sequence comes from Actinacidiphila sp. bgisy167, assembly GCF_965342175.1. Lineage (GTDB taxonomy): Bacteria > Actinomycetota > Actinomycetes > Streptomycetales > Streptomycetaceae > Actinacidiphila. The sequence continues at coordinate 89,090 of NZ_CBDRBL010000003.1, read as the reverse complement.
TCGAACACGGCCTCGGCGTAGGGGCCGTCCACATTGCCGTCGACCCGGTCACCGCGGGCGGCGAGCCGGCGGGACTCGTCCACGGCGTCCTCGTAGGACCCGTCCACCAGGAGGACGCGCGCTCCGGCGGCGCGCATCGCCTCGCCGCCGTCGCTCCAGCCGGAGGGGAGGACGACCGTGCACTCCACGCCGGCGGCCTGGCAGGCCGTGGCCATGGCCCGGCCGTAGTTGCCGCAGGTCGCGATGGTGACGTGCCGGTGGCCGTCGGCCACGGCACGGGCCACGACGGCGCGGGCGGCGGGCTCCTTGTGGCTTCCCGAGGCGTAGCGCGTCTCGTCCTTGACCAGGACCCGGCCGTCCGAGGGGATCAGGGCGGAGACATCGACGAGGGGGGTGCCGAAGGCGTCGGAGGGGGCTTCGGTCGACGGTGGTGCTGCGGTGGACATGACGGTTCCCTCTCGGGCGTGGTGGGGTGTGGTGGTGGGATGTGCCCGCCGGCGCCCGGCATGGCTGCGGGCACCGGTGCGCGGGGTGTCAGGCGCGGGCCGTGACGAGCTGGGAGTCGGCGTGGGCCTGGAGGTCGTCGAGGTCGCCGATCTCCGCCGGGGGCAGGGCGTCGGGCAGTTCGTCCTCGATCAGGCGCAGCCGTGCGTCGGCCCAGCCGCGGGCGGCCCAGCCCAGTTGCAGCAGGCCGCTGACGACGACGAGCAGCGCGAGCCCGCGTCCGGGGCCGGTGCCGAGCAGCACTCCGACCGTGCCCGCCAGCGCGCCGCCCGGCTCCAGGAGCGGCGTCACGAAGTGCTCGGCCAGCGGGCCGACGACCAGATAGCCGAGCGGCATGGTCAGCATCATCAGCGTCATGAACAGGGCCAGGACGCGCCCCTGGAGCTCGAGGCCGACCTTGGTCTGGACGAGAGCGACCCAGTGTCCGTCGGCCAGGGACTCGCCGAAGGCCAGCAGGAACATCCCGGCCACGATCAGCGGCGGGCAGGCGAAACCGGTCATCGCCATCGCCAGGCTGGCCACCGCCATGGAGACGAGCATGCCGTGCGCTCTGCGGGCCGTGCCGCCCCACAGTCCCATCACCAGGCTGCCGCACAGCCCGCCGACACCCCCGGCGCCCAGTGCCGTGCCCAGTACCAGTGGGGACTGCTCGATGAGCAGCATCGGTGTGATGACCGCGAAGCCGAGGGTGTAGAAGGCGTGGTCGACGACGAAGAAGCGCAGCGCCGCGCGGAGCCCGGGCCGGCGGGCGACGTAGCGCCAGCCGCCGGTGAGCTCCCTGCCGAACGACTCGTCGCGGCGGCGGAAGAGGGTGTCGGGAAAACGGACCGCCACGAGTGTCACGACTCCCGCCGCGAAGCTGCACACGTCGATCAGGAGCACACCGGGGACGCCGATCACCCCGATCAGCCCGGCGCCCATCATGGGCGCGGACACCGTGCCCACGCCCACCCCGAGCTGGCTGATGCCGCCCGCGTGCCCGAGGTACCGCTTGGGCACCAGTTGGGCCACCGCGGCCAGGTAGGCGGGCCGTTGGAAGGCGCCCGCGACGGACGTGACCGACACGGCCAGGTAGACCTGCCACATCCGCAGGCCGCCGCCGAGGACGAGTAGGCCGAGCGCGCCCATCGCCAGGCCCGCCACCGCGTCGCTCGCCAGCATGATCATGCGGCGGTTCCAGCGGTCCGCCATCGCGCCGGCCAGCGGCCCCGCAAGGATGCCGGGGAGCATGCCCACCGCGTTGACCACGGCGAAGTCGGTGATCGAACCGCTCTGCCGGTAGACCCAGATGCTCAGGACCATGGTGCTGAGGCTGCTGCCGATCATCGACAGGAACTGGCCGAGGGCCACGACGGCGAACCGGGACAGGCTCGGCCTGGCGCCCGCCGTGGCCCTCGCCTGCCGCCGGGGCAGCCGGACCTTGTCGGGCTGCCCCTCGGCGCCGTCCTGCCCGGAGCGCTCTGCTCCGGCCGCGCCGTCCTGGGGCGTGCCGCTGTCGACCCGCGCGCCGTCCACCGGGGCCGGCTGTTCGCACCGCCGCTCGACGTGCTCCACCAGGGTCCGGGCCAGCGGTGCGGCGTGGGACTTGACGAAGAAGTGGCCCGCCTTCGGGAGCACCGCCAGGGACACGTCGTCCGCGAAGTGCTCCCACTCGTGATAGCGCTCCTGGTAGAGCTCGGTGACCCGGTCCCGGGAGCCCACCACGCTGAGGACCGGGGCCCGCAGTCTGGGCGTCGCCGTGTTCTGGTATGCCCTCGTGTAGAACTCCTCGGCGTCCCGGGCGTCGTGCCGCACGTTGCGCAGCACGAACTGCTCCTGCTCGGGGTCGTCGAGTTCCGTGAAGCCGCCGCGCGCCCGCAGGTAGGAAAGGTACTCCCGGTCTGAGGTGAGCCAGTCGGTGGGCACCAGCCGGTGCAGCCAGTCGAAGAAGCGCCCGGGGAGCCGCGCTGTGGGGAAGGCCGCGCCGAGGCCGACTCCCACCACGTCGATGCCGGCGGCCTCCGCCTGGCGTGCGATCTGCAGCGTGACGCCCGTGCCCAGGCAGTGCCCGTAGAGCAGGACGGGGCCCGGCACCGCCCCGAGTTCCGCCACCACCCGGGACGCCACCTCGGCGCCCGGGAGCAGCGCGTCGTCCGGCCTGCTCATGTCGTGGCCCGGCAGCTCGACCGCGTACAGCCCCCACTGCGGCGGCAGTTGCTCGGCCAGCGGCCGGTAGGCGACGGCGCTGCCGCCGGAGAAGGGCACCGCGACGACCGTGACGCCGCCCGCGCCCGGATCCGCCTCCCGCGCCGTGAGCCGGTGCAGCAGCGGCGCCGGCTCCGTGGCCCGCCCCTCGCCTCGCTGCTCGCGTTCCGCGCGGTCCGCGAGCAGCGCGGCGAGCCCGCGCACGGTGGGCGTGCGGTAGAGCTCCACCAGGGCCAGGCCCGGATCGATCCGCCGGACGGCCCACAGCGCCGCGAAGGAGTCCCCGCCCAGCGAGAAGAAGCTGTCGTCGATGCCGATCGCCGTCTCCCGCACTCCCAGCGTGCTCGCCCAGACGGCCGCGATGCGCTGCTCGGCCGCGTTCCGGGGGGCGGTGCGCGCCGGGGCGTCGGCGGCGTCGGGCGGTGCGGGCAGGGCGCGCCGGTCGAGCTTGCCGTTCGGGGTGAGCGGCAGCCGCGGCGGGAACACCACGCGCGCGGGCACCATGTGGGCGGGCAGAGTGGTGCCCAGCGCCTCACGCACCGCCGCTTCGGTGAGCCCGGCGTCCGGAGCCGTCACGACGTAGCCGACGAGCTGGGCGGACCCGGAGGGCAGCGTGTGCACCGCGGCCGCGGACGCCGCCGCCCCGGGCAGCGCGCCGAGCGCTGCCTCGACCTCGCCGAGTTCGACCCGGTAGCCGTTCACCTTGACCTGGTCGTCGAGACGGCCCAAGAAGTCCACCGTGCCGTCGCGGCGGTAGCGCGCGCTGTCCCCGGTCCGGTACATGCGCGCGCCGCCTGCCGTGCCGCCCAGGCCGCCTGCCGCGTCCGGAGCGTACGGGTCGGGGACGAACCGCTGCGCGGTCAGTTCCGGCCGCTCGTGGTAGCCGGGCGACACCCCGGCGCCGCCCAGGTGCAGCTCGCCCACGACACCGGGCGGCACCGGCTCCCCGAACGCGTCCAGGACGTACACCCGGTTGTTGGGGAAGGGACGGCCGATGGGCAGCGGCGCCTCGGCCGGAAGGTCGTCGACGTCCCCGTCGAAGTAGACGTTGTCGACCGTGACCTCGGTGACGCCGTACGCGTTGACAACCCTGTTGCCGGGGCCGACGAGGCGCTGCGCCCGCTGATACTCGCGTACCTGCCACTTCTCGCCACCGCCGATCAGCAGCCGCACGAAGTCCAGGCGCTCCCCGGCCTGTTCGGCGTGGGCCAGCAGCGCCCGCAGCACGGCCGGCACCAGTTCGGTGCACTGGACCCGCTCCGTACGCATGAGCGCGTAGAGCTCCGCCGGGTCCAGCAGCGTCTCGCGCGGGACGACGACGAGCCGGCCGCCGGTGCAGTGCGCGCGCAGCGTCTCGCCCACGAACATGTCGAAGGAGAAGCTTGCGGCCTGCTGGTACGTCCAGTCCGGGTCGAGGTCGTAGGCGCGCTGCCACATGGTGGCGGCGTGCACCAGGTTCCGGTGGGTCACCACCACGCCCTTGGGGCGGCCGGTGGACCCGGAGGTGTAGATGACGTAGGCCGGGTCGTCCGGTGTCCCGACGGGCTCCGGGTCGGTGTCCGCCGCGGCGTCGAGCAGCGGGGCGTCCCGGTCGAGCGCGAGGACGGCCGAGCCTGTGGGCGCGTCCGGGGCGCCCGCGAGGTCGAGCCGGGTGACCAGGGCCACCGGGCCGCTGTCCTCGAGCATGTAGCGCAGCCGCTCGTGCGGGTATGCCGGGTCCAACGGCACATAGGCGCCGCCCGCCTTGAGGACCCCCCACATCGCCGCGAACAGGTCGATCCCGCGGTCCAGGCAGATCGCCACCCGCTCGCCAGGGCGCACGCCGCGCTCACGCAGCACGTGGGCGACGCGGTTCGCCCTCCGGTTGAGCCAGTCGTAGCTGACCGTCCGCGAGCCCGAGGTGAGGGCGGGCGCGTCCGGCCGGCGTGCCACGCAGCGCTCGAAGACCTCCGACAGGCCGCGCGCCGCGGGGATCTCGGCGGCGCTGTCGTTCCACGTGCGGAGGACGGTGTGCCGTTCGGTGGCCGTGAGCAGGGGCAGCCGGCCCACCTCGGTCCCCGGGGCGGCGGCCGCGGCGAGGAGCAGGGTCAGCAGATGGCCCACGAAGGCCTCGACCCTTTCGGCGTCGAAGAGTTCGGCCGCGTAGTCGACGGTCAGGACCGGGCCGTCGGCCGGGAAGTCCAGACCGATCGCGAGGTCCGCCACGGTCGCGGCGGGCGCCTCGTCCCCGGCGTACGCCACCAGCGGGTCACGCGGCGCCGCCGTGTTGTGGACGGTCACGCTCACCCGGCTGAGCGGGTCGAGCCGGCCGCCGCCCGGGCGCCGTACCGCCGCCGTGATCTCGGGCAGCGGCAGCCCCTGGTGCTCAAGGTCGCGCAGCACGGCGTCCCGCACCCGGGCCAGCAGCCCGGCGAACGTCGGACGGCCCGTCAGGTCGCCGCGCAGCGGCAGGATGTCGAGGACGGAGCCGACGACGCGGTCCAGCGCGGGGTCCTCCCGTCCGGCCACCGGGGCCAGCACGGTCACGTCGCTTCGGCCGCTGTATCTGCCGAGGACGACCTGCACAGCCGCGAGGACGACCATGAAGAGGCTGACCCGGTGCTCCCTGGCGCACGCGTTCAGCAGGGCGAGCGACGCGGGACCGAGGTCGCGGGTGACCCGTCCCGCACGGTGGGTCGCCGCGGCGGGACGCGGCCGGTCCGCTGGCAGCTCCAGGTCGAGGTCCGCGCCGTCGAAGCGGTCGCGCCAGTACGCGGTGAGGGCGGCGTCACCCGAGGCGGCCGTCCGCCGGCGAACGGCCTCCGCGAGGCGGTCGGGGCCGGTGCGCCGCGGCTCACGACCCGCGTTCAGGTCGTCGTACACCTCGGCGAGCCCGTCCCCGAGCACCCCCACGGACCAGCCGTCGAAGACCAGGTGGTGGACGGCGAAAAGGAGCTCGTCCCCGTCGGGCGTGCGCACCAGCACCGCGCGGGCGACCGGGCCCCGCTCGAGATCGATCGGCTCGCCCACGATCCCGCGGCGCTCCTCCGCCGCCCGCGCCCGGGCCGCCGCCGGTTCCAGGTCCCGCAGGTCGATCTCGCCGAAGGGGATGGTCGCGGACGGGTCGACGGCCATCACCGGCGTGTCGTCGCGGTAGGGGAAGCGCGACACCAGAGCGGGGTGGCGCGCGGCCAGTTCGGCGAGGCACCGGGGCAGCAGTTCGGGACGGACGGGCGCCGCCCAGCGATAGCGGATGCCCAGGGTGTGAACCGGAAGTTCCGGGCTCACCTGCTCGGCCATCCAGAAGTCGCGCTGCAGAGCGGTGAGCGGGACCTGCGACGGCTTTCCGGCCGGCAGCTCCCCGCCGTGTCCCTCACCGTGCTCCTCGTCCTCGCGGGCGCCCAGGGTGGGCGAGGAACCCGGGGCACCGCCGGCGGCACGGACGGCGGTGGCGACCTCGGCCAGCGTGGGCGCCGCGTAGAGCGCGCTGAGCGTGAGGTCGACCCCGTGCGCGTGCCGCAGCCGGCTGATCATACGGATGGCGGAGAGCGAGTCCCCGCCGAGGGCGAAGAAGTCGTCACCGGGACGGATGTCCCCGGCGCCGAGCACCTCCCGCCACACGGCGGCCACGAGCGCCTCGGGCGAACGGTCCCCGGCGCTGTCCGCCGCGACCGGGGGCACCACCGGGGCCGCGGTCGCCGAGGCGGCCAGCGCGGCGCGGTCCACCTTGCCCTGCGCCGTCAACGGGAAGGCCGGGTGGACAAAGAGGACGGCCGGAACGAGGTAGTGCGGCAGGCGGGTGGCCAGCTCACGGCGGATGGCGTCGGTGCCCGGCGCTTTGTCCGCGGTCACGAGGTGGGCCGCGAGCCGCGGCGCGCCCGCGCCGGTGTCCACGAGGACGACGGCGTCCGTGACGCCCCGCACCGCCCGCAGCGCGCTCTCCACCTCGCCCGGTTCCACCCGGAAGCCGCGGATCTTCACCTGGTGGTCGAGCCGGCCCAGGTACTCCAGGCCGCCGTCCGGCAGCTGCCGCACCCGGTCGCCGGACAGGTACTCGCGTAGTCCGTGCGGTCCCTCGCGGAACCGGTCCTCGGTCAGTTCCGGGCGTTCGAGGTAGCCGGTGGCCACTCCGGCGCCTCCGATGCGCAACTCGCCCGGTTCGCCGGGCGCCGCTGTCGTGCCGTCCTCGGCGACGACCCGTACGGCGACACCTGGCAGCGGAGTGCCGATGGGCACCGGCCCCTCGCCCGTCCAGGAGGTCAGGTCGGCGGCGGTCGCCACGACCGCGGTCTCGGTGGGCCCGTAGGTGTTGAGCAGCCGCACCCGCGTGCCCACCCGCGCCTCCCAGCGGGCGACCGCCTCGGGATGGACCGCCTCACCGCCGATGATCACCGTGCGCACCGTCGGGGGGAGCACCGCCTCGCCGCGCGCGAGCGCGGCGACGAGTTCGTGCCAGTAGGCGGTCGGCAGATCGAGGACCGTGATGCCGAGCCCGGCGCAGCGGTCCAGAAAGACGTCGGGACGGCTGATCATGTCGTCGTCCCGGACGACGACCGCGGCGCCGGCGGCGAGCGGGGGGAAGATCTCCTCCACGCTGGCGTCGAAGCTGAGGGACGCGAACTGCAGCACGCGGTCGACGGGGGAGAAGCCGTAGCGTTCCCCGGCCGCCCGGCAGAAGTGCGTCAGCGCGCGGCGCGGTACCACCACGCCCTTGGGCCGTCCCGTCGAGCCGGAGGTGAAGATGACGTACGCCGGGTCCTCCGGGGCCAGCGGCGTGCCCGGGACGGGATCGGCCCCGGCGGCCGCGTCCACCGCGAGCACCGGCGTCCCCGCGGGCAGGGAGGGGGCGAACCCGTCCGTGCCGCCGGGCGGGACCAGCACCACCCGGGGCGCGGCCTCCTCGAGCATGACCGCCACTCGCGCCGCCGGGTATCCCGGGTCGAGCGGCAGGTAGCCGGCCCCGGCCCGCAGCACCGCCAGCATCGCCACGACCGCGTCCCGGCCCCTGGGCAGGCACAGGCCCACCAGGTCCCCCGGGCGCACTCCGTGCCCCCGCAGGGCCCGCGCCAGCGGGGTGACGGCGGCCAGGAGCCCTGCGTAGGAGGTGGTGCCCGCGGCATCGACGACTGCCGGGGCGTCGGGTGTCCGCCGCGCCTGCTCCTCGATCGCGGCGAGCACGTCCGGCGGCGCTGCCCCGAGGACGCTTGAGGTGGTGTCAGCGGTGTCAGCGGCTGCCGCCGCGCCGCCCGGCGCGGCGGGGACGGCGGCTGGTGTGGCTCGCACGCGTTCTCCCTGGTGCTGTCCCTGCACTGCGGCGGCCCCGAGCGGAACGCCCCGGCGAATGTGCGGCACGCACCCGGCCGCGGTGTGAACGAGCGTGGTCGTCAGGCGCGTGATCACATGAACGGAGTGTCGAGAGAGGGAAGTTGAGACGCATATGACGTTCGGGGACAGGATCGGGCGGCCAGGGCCGCCAGGCCCCGCACCACGCGGAGAGTCCGCCCGTCCTGCTGCCGGTGCGATGCTTGCAGCGGTGGATCATCAGGGCGGCCGGCCCGGGGCCGGTGACGGGAAGGCGGCTGGTGCGCATGGATCTGCGGCAGATGGAAGTGGTCGTCGCGGTCGCCGAGGAGGGCGGCTTCACGGCGGCCGCCCGCCGGTTGCACGTCGTGCAGTCCGCGGTGTCCGGAGCCGTACGGGCGCTGGAGCGGGAGTTGGGCAGCGCACTCTTCGAGAGGACGACGCACCGGGTGTCGCTGACCCCGGCGGGGGAGGCGTTCGTGCCCGCTGCGCGTGCCGCGCTCCGCGCGGCCGAGGAGGCGCGCGCCGCCGTCGACGCCGTCCGGGGGGAGCTGCGGGGGCTGGTGACCGTCGGCACGATGCAGGGGGTCTGGGCCGGCCTGCACCAGCCCCTGGCGCGCCTGCGCGCGGAACACCCCGGGGTGACCGTGCGCCTTCGGCAGGCCGCGGTGGCCGACATCCGGCAGGCGATGCGGGAGGGCACGGTGGACCTCGCGGTGGTGGCCCTCGACCGCCAGCAGCAACGGGGGCTGGTGACCCGCCTCCTGTCGCGCGAGCAGATGCTTCTGGTCTCCGCGCCGGGGCGGGCCTTCGCGAGGAAGGACGTGGTGACCTTCGAGGAGGTCTCCGGTATGCCCTTCGTGGACTTCCCGCCCGGTTTCGCCGCCCGCGCCGAGGTGGACCGGGCTTTTCGGGCAGCGGCGGTGGAGCGGACCCGGGTGTTCGAGGCGAACGACGTCCTTGCCGCGGCCGAGCTGGTCCGGCACGATCTGGGGGTCTGTGTCATGCCCGCCTCGATCGCCGCGCACTTCCCGGATCTGGCCGTCCGCCGGTTCGAGCGGCACGCGCCCGCCTGGAAGATCATGGTGGTCAGGCCGGGCGGTGATCCGGCGCCCGCGGTGCAGGCGCTGTTGAGGCACATCGTTTCCGGTACGGCCGCTACGGGGCAGGGGTGATCCGTGCGGGGCGCCGTTGCGGGGAGGCAGGCGGGGTGTCGGGCCGCAAGAACCGCGGTGGGCGGGTGAGTCCGGTCAGCGGGTGTGGGTCTGCGCCGCCGGGTCCCGCGCGGTCGTGCGGGCGGCGCGCCACTCCGTCGCCCAGTAGCCGAGCGCGATCAGGGGCAGTCCGGCGCCCAGGTAGCTGACCGCCGTCCAGCCGGCCGCGTGGTAGGCCAACGACCCCAGCTCGGATCCGAGCGCACCGCCCACGAAGAAGAGCGCGATGAAGGCGCTGTTCAACCGGGAACGGGCGGTGGCGTCGAGCTGGTACACCGTGTGCTGCCCGAGGATCAGCGTGGTCTGCACGGCCATGTCGATCAGGATCCCGGCGAGGGCGACCAGGACGATGCTGTGCTGCCCGAAGCCCGCCACGGCGAAGGCCGCGGCCGCCACGCCGAATGCGGTCCCCGTGATCGGGCGGGAGAGCCCGCGGTCCGCCCAGCGGCCCGCCGCCGGAGCCACCGCGGCACCCGCGGCGCCCACGAGCGCGAAGACCGCGACCCCGATCTGCGAGTAGTGGAACGGTCCGGTGAGCAGGAAGGACACGGTGGTCCAGAACGCGCTGAAAGCGCCGAACAGGGCGGCCTGGTACAGCGCCCGGCGCCGCAACGCCGGATGCGTCCGCACCAGTCGCGCCGTCGAGCGCAGGACCTGGCCGTAGGGAAGGGCGGTCGTCGGGGCGCGCTGCGGCAGGGCGGCATGCAGCGCCAGGGCCAGGAGGGCCATCAGGACCGCGGAGCCGAGATAGACGTAGCGCCAGCCCGCGACGTCGGAAACCAGGCTGCTGACGGTGCGGGAGAGCAGGATCCCCGCGAGCAGCCCGCTCATCACCCGGCCGACGACGCGACCGCGGGCCTGGTCGGGCGCGAGGTCCGCCGCGAACGGCACGAGGATCTGCGCGACGACGGAGGTGACACCGCTGACCAGCGACGCCACGAGCAGCACCGGGAAGCTCGAGGCGGTGCCCGCCACCGCGAGGGCGACCGTGGTGAGGGCGAGCACCGAGGTGACCAGCCGGCGCTTCTCCAGCCGGTCGCCGAGCGGGACCAGGAAGACCATCCCCACCACGTAACCGATCTGCGTCACCGTGACCAGCGCGCCGGCGGTCGCCGTTCCGAGGTGGAAGTCGCGGCTCAGGGACGACAGCAGCGGCTGGGCGTAGTAGAGGTTGGCGACGGTCATGCCGGAGGCGACGGCCAGCAGGGTTATCAGCCATCCGGGGACGCCGGGGGCGGCAGCGGCGGGCGCCTGGGAACGCACGGAAGGGCGCTTCGGGCGGGTGGCCATGGGGCAGCCCCTTCCCCGGCGGGGACCGGGAGCGCGGTTCAGCGGACGGTGTCGGTGCCGGACGACTCCTTGTGCCGCCCGGACCACTGGTGCAGCGCCCGCACGCCGCGGATGCTTCCCCTTCAGTAGAGATGGATCATGATGTCAGTCATCTCGGAACAAGATGGCCGCGCTCAGGGCCGCGCGGAGGACTCCTCGGCCTGCGCCACATCGAGGGCCTCGAAGGGCTCCAGGGTCTCCGGTGGCGGGGGCGCGAACGCGTCCCGCCGCAGCAGCCGGGCGAGCGCGGTGACCGCGGGCTCGGTGTAGCGGGCCGCCGGCGGACCGGCGACGACCAGGATCAGGACGTACGCGGTGGCGAGAGGCCCGATCCCGGGCTGCGCGGCGACGGCCAGGCCGGCGATGACGATCGAGAACTCCCCGCGCGCCACGAGCGCGCCCCCCGCCCGCAACCGGCCGCGCGCCTGGATGCCCGCCCGCCGCGCGGCGTACCAGCCGGTGGCGATCTTGGTTCCCGTGGTGACCAGCGCCAGGGCGAGCGCCGGGAGCAGTACCGGCGGAATGGCCGCGGGGTCGGTCGACAACCCGAAGAACACGAAGAAGACGGCGGCGAACAGATCGCGCAGCGGCGTCAGCAGCCGTCCCGCACCCTCGGCGACCTCACCGGACAGGGCGATGCCCACCAGGAACGCGCCGACGGCCGCCGACACCTGGAGCTTCTGCGTGATGCCCGCCACGACCAGCGCCAGCCCGAGCACGACCAGCAGCAGCATCTCGGGGTTGTCGGAGGAGACGGCCCTGCTCAGCAGTCGTCCGTGGCGTAGTGCCAGATACAGCACGACGCCCACGGTGCCGAGGGCGATGGCCAGGGTCACGCCCCCGGCCGCCAGCCCGAGGCCCGCCAGCAAGGTGGTCAGCAGCGGCAGGTAGACCGCCATGGCCAGGTCCTCGATGACCAGGACGCCGAGCACCACGGGCGTTTCGCGGTTGCCGAGCCGTCCGAGGTCCGTGAGCACCTTCGCGATGACCCCCGAGGAGGAGATCCAGGTGACCCCCGCCAGCGCGACGGCCGCCACCGGCCCCCATCCCAGCAGCAGCGCGGCCACCGCGCCCGGCACCGCGTTCAGAACGAAGTCCACGGCCCCCGAGGGGTACTGGGTGCGCAGGTTGGTGACCAGTTCCGAGGCGCTGTACTCCAGCCCCAGCATCAGGAGCAGCAGGATCACCCCGATCTCCGCCCCCACGGAGATGAAGTCCTCGCTCGCGGACAGCGGAAGGACGCCGCCGTGCCCGAAGGCCAGACCGGCCAGCAGGTAGAGCGGGACGGGCGAGAGCCCCAGCCGGCCCGCGAAGCGCCCGATGAGGCCCAGGCCGAGAATGACGGCCCCGAGTTCGATCAGCAGAGCGGTGGTGTCGTGCATGCTCACCGACCCGCCACGATGGCGGCCAGGGCGTCGACGCCCTCACGCGTGCCGACCACCACGAGCGTGTCGCCGATCGCCAGCCGGAAGTCCGGGCCGGGCGAGGGATGCGCGCTCGTCCGTCGCAGCACCGCGACGACGGAGGCACCGGTCAGCGTCCGCGCCCGGGTGTCGCCCAGCGGCCGCCCCGCGTACGGCGATCTCGAGTCGACGGGGAGCTGCTCGGTGACCAGCCCGATGCCGTCCGTCCGCACCGCGTCCAGGGGCGTCGGGTCCAGCAGCCGGGCCAGTGCCGCGGCCTCGTCGGCCTCCAGGGGGAGGGACATTCCGCAGGCGTCGGGATCGTCGGCCTCGTAGAACCCGAGGAACCTCCGCCCGTCCTGGTGCACCACCACCGACAGGTTCCGCCCGGTACGCGTGGGCACGACATACTGCGTCCCGATGCCCGGAAGGGTCGTCCGCCGTATGCCCATGTCTGCCTCCCGGACGGTCCGTGATCTGCGCCGACCGCGGACCCGACCGCCACCGAGGTGTACGGGCTCTCACGTGACCAGCGTCTTTTGCCTCCTTATTACGTTCCTCCGGAGGGTTCTATTCCGCGCCGGTGTGCGCGTGACGGTTCGCGGGGGGTGTCCCGCGCGCCGGATCGCCGGTGGTGCGGGGCGACATCATGCGCGGACCGGCGCGGACCCTGAGGAGCGGCGCGGATCAGGCGCCGGACACGGGCGGCAGCGAGAGGGCGGCCTTGGTGCTCCGCGTCGCCTCGTCGCCGAGGACCTCGTACCGGCCCTGGGTCACGGCGTCCAAGGCCATGTCCGCCACGTCGGCGGCGCTGATCTTCGGCGCGTCCGTCCAGGCGCTCAGATCGGTGTCCACGAATCCGCAGTGCACGCCGACGACGAGGGTGCCCTGCGCATGCAGCCCCTTGCGCAGGGAATCCGTCAGCGACCATTGCGCCGCCTTGGACGCGGCGTAGCCGGGGAAGTCCGGCCGCCCGACCCAGGACGCCAGCGACAGCATGTTCACCACCGCGCCGCCGCCGTTGCGCGCCAGCACCGGGGCGAAGGCCCGGGAGACCGACCACGTGCCGAAGAAGTTGACCTCCATGGCCTGGCGCGCGCCGTCGAGGCCGCCCGACAGCAGCCCGGCGCCCCCGCCGGCGACGCCGGCGTTGTTGACCAGGACGGAGACGTCGCCGGCGGCCCGCGCCGCCGCCTCCACCTGCGCCTCGTCCGTCACGTCCAGCCGCAGCGGCACGACGTCCGGATCCGTCACGCTCTTCGGATCGCGAACGGCGGCGTAGACCTTCGCCGCGCCGCGTTCGAGGAGGGCCCGGGCGAACGCGTGCCCGATCCCCCGGTTGGCTCCCGTCACCAGGGCGACCGACCCCTTGATCTCCATACCGCAGTCCTTCGCGACATGCCCTTCTTCAGGGCTCCGTGCAGTGTTCCGCAGCGGGCCCCTGGAGGTCCGCGCACCCCCAGGCTACCTCCTGAATTTATATTTGAAAGTGAGATGCGCCGCAGATGGTCACGGGCGCGGCCACGGCCGCCCGGCGAGGCGTTCGATGTCGGTGTTGAAGCGCCTGAGGTAGGAGGCGAAGGCGGCGATGTCCTCGTCGGACCAGTCGGCCATCACCCTGTCCAGGCCGCTGATGATCGTGTCCCGTTCCTCGTCGAGCATGCGGGCGCCCCGGAGGGTGATGCGGAACTTGCGGGCCATGCCGCCCTCGGGGTCGGGGATGCGTTCGACGAGGCCGGCGCGCATGGCGGCGGCCGTCTGCCGGTTGAGGGTCGAGGTGTCCAGCGCGAAGGCCTCGCTCAGTTCGCCGATCGACATCGGCCCCTGGACGCGGATACGGCTGAGGAGGATGTAGGCGCTGCGGTCCAGGCTGCTGGACCGGTGGCGCAGCACCTCGTGGCGGCTTAGGAGCATCTGCTCGTACTCGACCTCGTGGGAGTGTCTGCCCATGTCGCTTCCGCCTCCTGCCGTTCACAGGCCGCCGCCGGTGTCCCTCCTCGGCGCCCATGGTCATCGTCGCATAGGCGTGCACCCGACACATCATGTGTGCCATGCATCTCATATGTATGATGCACACCGCTTGAAACGTATGGACGCCCGTCGAGGAGTGCCGACATGAACGCCCCACCACCCACAGCCCGTGCAGGGGGCGTGGTTGCCACGCTCGCCCTCGCCGGCACCACCGCCGCCATCATGCAGACGCTGGTCACCCCGCTGCTGACCGAACTGCCCCGGATCCTGAACACCTCGTCCTCGAACGCCGCGTGGGTGATCACCGCCACCCTCCTGGTGGCGGCCGTGTGCGTGCCCGTCTTCGGACGGCTCGGCGACCTGGTCGGCAAGCGGCGCATGCTGGTGGCCTGCTCGGTGCCGCTGGTGGCGGGCTCGGTGGTGTGCGCCCTGTCGTCCTCCGTCGTGCCGATGATCGTCGGACGCGGTCTGCAGGGCATGGGCATGGGCATGGTGCCTCTCGGGATCGCCCTGCTGCGCGACGTGGTGCCCGCGGAGAGGCTCAGCTCCTCCATCGCCCTGGTCAGCGCCTCCATGGGTATCGGCGGTGGCCTGGGCCTGCCGATCGCCGCCGCCGTCGCCCAGTACGCCGACTGGCGCGTGCTGTTCTGGGGCGCCGGGGGCCTCGCGGCCGTGGTCGCGGCGCTGATCTGGTTCTTCATTCCCGAGGTGCCCGCCGGCGCCAAGGGACAGCGCTTCGACGTGCCCGGGGCGCTCGGCCTGGGCGCCGGCCTGGTGTGCCTGCTGCTGGCCGTGTCCAAGGGCGCCGACTGGGGCTGGGGATCGGCGACCACGCTCGGCCTCTTCGGTGCGGCCGTCGTCGTGCTGGGCGTCTGGGGATGGTGGGAACTGCGCACCCGCGACCCGCTGGTGGACCTGCGCACCACGGCCAGGCCCCGGGTGCTGATCACCAATGTCGCCTCGGTCTTCGTGGGCTTCGGCATGTACGCCGGGATGCTGGTGGTCCCGCAGCTGCTGCAGTTCCCGAAGGCGACCGGCTACGGCCTCGGCCAGTCCATGCTCGCGGCGGGCCTGTGGCTCCTGCCCGGCGGCGTCATGATGATGATCGTCTCTCCCCTCGGCGGCAAGCTGACCAACGCCCGCGGCCCCAAGGTCACCCTGATCTGCGGCACCCTGGTCCTCGCCGCGGGGTACGGGCTGTCGCTGGTCCTGACCGGCACCGCCTGGGGCCTGATGCTGGCGGTCATGGTCGTCAACAGTGGTGTAGGACTCGCGTACGGGTCGATGCCCGCCCTGATCATGGGCTCCGTCCCGCTGGCGGAGACCGCCGCCGCCAACGGCTTCAACGCCCTGATGCGTTCGCTCGGCACCTCGGTGGGCGCCGCTGTGGTCGGTGTCGTCCTCTCCCAGATGTCCATGACCGCGGGCGGCTACACCTTCACCTCCGAGAGCGGTTTCCGCACCGGCCTGATGATCGGCTGCGGCATCGCACTGCTCGCCGCGCTCATCGCCGCGGCCATCCCGGCCGCCCGCGCGGCGTCCGGCACCGCTGAGGCGGCACCGGCCACCGAGCCCCGGCAGGCGGTCCTCGACAGCTGAACGGCGGTGGCTGAGCGGCGGTTCGCCACCACGCGGTGCCGGCCCCAGAGTGTCACCGACCGCGGTCGGGGACGGGCCGCACGCCCCGGGCCGGGCGTACGGCCCCCCCCGCTCTTCCCGCTCCGGGCTGCGCCGGGCGCGGCGCGGTCGGACGTCCCGTCACGGGCCCGCGACCGCCCGCCGCCGTGCGGGCAAGCCGCGCACCGGCGCGAGCCGGAACCGAGGCCCGCTCGGCTCCGCACCCGCGGGCCCGCTCGAACAGGCCCCCGCGGGGCGGCGGTGCTGCGCCGGGCCCGCCGGACACGGGACCGCCCGAACGCCACGACGGTGGTGGGCGCCGAGCGGAGCGCACCGCAGGCGGCCATCGACCCATCCCACCGCCCCGCGCGGCACGTGCTGGAGCAAGGCTTCGGGCGGGACGACCGGGAAGCCCACGGAGCGTACGAGCTGCGACGGCCGGCCGCGGTGGCGGCGCACACCCTCCCCTCTGACGGGGCACGACGGGACCGTCGCCGACCCGCGTGCCGCTCGCGCCCGTGGACGGCGAACGGCTGAACCGCCGCAGACCTCGGACGGCGGCAACCGGGCGGACCCGCCCTGGGGCCGTCGTCGCCCACCTGGACGGGGCACCCCCGCTCCCCGAACCGGCAGCGTGCGTCCGATCAGATCCCGCCCGTCCCGACCCCACCCACCCGACCTGACGTGACCCCGCCCCGACGCGCCCCGACGCGCCCCGGCGAGACCGGCCGTGCGGGTGCCTGCGGATGCGCGGCGGCCGGGCCGGTGCGAGAGTCGGGAGCGACCGTGGACCCCCGAGGGGTCCGCACACCGCCGCGGGCACGCCCTGCGGCGGGCGCGAGGCTCCGAGGCGGCGGAGTGGGAAGCGGTCGCCAGAGGGAGCCGACTCCGCACGCGGAGTCCGGCCGCCCGGGACATCGACCGAGAGGCCGACGTGGAACGCGCGGATGCGGGAGCCGACACCGAAGTGGTGGGAGCAGTGGAGGCCGAACTGTCCGCCTACATGGCGGAGCGGCGCCTCACCGGATCGGGCGTCCTGCCCGCGGACGCCGCCCTGGCCGAGGTGCTGACGGAGTTCGTCTCGCGGGGCGGTGCCCGGCTGCGGGCCCGCTGCGTGTGGTGGGGCTGGCTCGCCGCCGGCGGGCCCACCGCCGGGGACGAGGCCGGGGTGCCGGTGCGGCTGGGGGCGGCGCTGGAGCTGCTGCAGGCCTGCGCACTGATCCACGACGACGTGATGGACCGTTCGGAGACCCGCCGCGGCGGGCCCGCCGTGCACGCCCACTTCGCCGAGGCGCACCGCCGCGCGGGCTGGTCCGGGGACGCGGCGGCCTACGGGTTCGCACAGGCCGTGCTGGCGGGCGACCTGGCCCTGGTGTGGGCCGAGGACCTGCTCAGGACGGTTCCCATGGACGCCGCCGTGCGCCGCAGGGTCGAAGAGCTCTGGCAGGCCATGCGGTCCGAGATGGTGGCGGGCCAGCACCTGGACCTCCGCCTGCAGGCGGAGGGCTCCGACGACCCACAGGCGGCGCTGCGCACCGCCGAGTTGAAGTCCGCCCTCTACAGCGTCGCCCGCCCCTTGGCCGTTGGCGCGGTCGCCGCCGGCGCGGACGACCGCGCGACGGAGGTCCTGCACGAGTTCGGCCGCCGGACCGGCCTGGCGTTCCAGCTCCGCGACGACCTTCTGGGCGTCTACGGGGACCCCGCGCAGACGGGGAAGCCGTCCGGCGACGACATCCGTTCGGGCAAGCTCACGTATCTGACCGCCGTGGCCGTGCAGCTGGCCCGGCGGTCCGGGCCGCCCGGAGCCGAGGCCCGTATCCGTTCCACTCTCGGCAATCCCCTTGCGGACGAGACGGAACTGAAGGCCTTCCGCGGGCTCCTGCGCGACCTCGGCGCGGTGCGGGCCGTGGAGGCCCGGATCGCCGCGCTCGCCGACGAGGCCGCCGCCCTCCTGACGACCACGGCGTGTCTCCTCACACCGCGCGGGATCGGCCACCTGACCGCCCTGGCCCGCCGCATCGGCGCGGTGGCCGTCGCATGACCGCCGCCCCGGTCCGCCGGACCCTCGTACGCCAGGACGACCGGCGATGAGGACCGTCCAGGGCCGCACCGATCACGTGGTCGTCGTGGGCGCCGGACTGTCCGGGCTCGCCGCCGCCCTCCACCTGCTGGGTGCCGGCCGCAGGGTGACCGTCCTGGAACGCGACGGAGGACCGGGGGGCCGCGCCGGCCTGCTCGAACTGGACGGCTACCGCATCGACACCGGCCCGACGGTACTCACCATGCCCGATCTCCTGGAAGAGGCGTTCGCGGCCACCGGCGGCTCCATGGCCTCGCGGGTGGAGCTGCGGGAACTGCACCCCGCATACCGGGCGCGGTTCGCCGACGGCTCCGTGCTCGACGTCCACTGCGACCCGGAGGCGATGGAGGCCGAGGTCGCCCGGTTCGCCGGGGGTCCGGAGGCACTCGGGTACCGGCGGCTGCGGTCCTGGCTGCGCGAGCTGTACCGGGTGCAGATGCGCAGCTTCATCGACGTCAACTTCGACTCGCCGCTGGCCCTGCTCACCCCCGACCTGGCCCGGCTGGCGGCGCTCGGCGGATTCGGCCGGCTCCAGCCACGCATCGCGCGCTTCGTCAAGGACGAGCGCCTGCAGCGCGTGTTCTCCTTCCAGGCCCTCTACGCCGGCGTGCCGCCCGCCCGGGCGCTGGCGGCGTACGCCGTCATCGCCTACATGGACACCGTCGCCGGCGTGTACTTCCCGCGAGGCGGCATGCACGCCGTCGCCCGCGGCCTGGCCGCCGAGGCCGCCGCCGCGGGGGCCGACCTGCGCTACGGCAGCGAGGCCGCCGCCCTGGAACGCGGCCACGGCGGCAGGGTGACGGCCGTACGCACCGGCGAGGGCGAGCGGATCGCCTGCGACGCCGTCGTCCTCACACCCGATCTGCCGGTGGTGCACCGGCTCCTGGGGCGCGCCCCCCTGCGGCCCGTACGGCTGCGCTGGTCGCCCTCGGCGTTCGTGCTGCACGCCGGAACCCGCCGCACCTGGCCGCTCCTGGCGCACCACACCCTCTCCTTCGGCGCCGCATGGACCCGCACCTTCGACGAACTGACCCGTCAGGGACGCCTGATGAGCGACCCCTCCCTGCTGATCACCCGCCCCACGGCCACCGACCCCTCCCTCGCACCCGAGGGCCGCCACCTGCACTACGTCCTCGCCCCGTGCCCCAACCTGGCCACCGGGCCCGTCGACTGGGCCCAGCTGGCCCCCGCCTACCTGGAGCGCCTGATGGAAGAGCTGGACAAGCGCGGACTGGAGGGGTTCGAGGCGTCCGTGGAGACATTGCGCACCGTCTCGCCCGCCGACTGGGCAGCGGCCGGACACGCGGTGGGCACCCCCTTCTCGGCCGCCCACACCTTCGCCCAGACGGGCCCCTTCCGCTCCCGCAACCTCGTCCACGGAGCCGAGAACGTCGTCCTGGCCGGCTGCGGCACCGTCCCCGGAGTGGGAGTGCCCACCGTGCTGATCTCGGGGAAGCTCGCCGCGGCCCGCATCGCCGGGGACCGGGTCGTGGCGAGGCAGCGACCGCGAGGGAGGGTCCTGTGACCGCCCGGGAACTCGACGCCGCCGGCATCACCGAGCCCGGGACACGGGCCGCCTACGCGCGCTGCCGCGCCCTGAACGCCCGGCACGGCAAGACCTACTTCCTGGCGACCCGGCTGCTCCCCGCGGACCGCCGCCCCTTCGTCCACGCCCTCTACGGCTTCGCCCGGTGGGCCGACGACATCGTCGACACCGTGGAGGCCGACGCCCCCGCGAACGTCACACCCGCAGCCCGGCGCGAGGAGCTCGCCGCCCTGGAGACGGCGCTGGCGGACGCGCTGCGCGGGGGCCGGGCGCACCACCCCGTCGTCACCGCCCTCGCCGACACCGTGCGGCGGCACCGGCTCGACCACGCGCTGTTCACCGACTTCATGGCCTCCATGCGGATGGACCTGACCGTCACCGCGTACCCCACCTACGCCGATCTGGCCGCCTACATGCACGGTTCGGCGGCGGTGATCGGCCTCCAGCTCCTGCCCGTCCTGGACACGGTCACCCCTCGGGAGGAGGCCGCGCCCGCCGCGGCCGCCCTCGGAATCGCCTTCCAGCTCACCAACTTCCTGCGCGACGTCGGCGAGGACCTGGACCGCGGCCGGATCTACATCCCCGGCGACATCCTGGCCGCCCACGGGGCCGACCGCGCCCTGCTGACCTGGTGCCGCCGGCGCGGCACCACCGACCCGCGGGTCCGCGCCGCGCTCCGCGAGACCGCCGAGCTCACCCGCGGGGTCTACCGCCGGGCGGCCGTCGGCATCCCCATGCTCGCCCCCGTCTCACGCCCCTGCGTGGACACGGCCCTGGTGCTCTACCGGGGCATCCTGGACGAGATCGAGGCCGCCGACTACCCGGTGCTGCACCGCCGCGTGGCCGTGCCGCGCCGCCGCCGTGCCCGCGGCGCCGCCCGCGGGCTCGTGGGCGTCGTCTCCAGCCGCGTCGGCCACCGGGTGCGCCCGCGCCCGGTGCCCTGCGGCGCCGTGTCCGACACGCCCGAGGGGTCGACCGTATGAGCCGCTCCGGCCGTCCGTTCCAACCGCTGGCACGGATCGGCGGCGGCCCGTGGCAGGGCCAGCCGCCCACCTGGCGTGCCGCCAGACCCGCCCTGATCGCGGCGGCGCTGAAGCGTGCCCAGTCCCGCCCGTCCGGCAACTGGTACGTGGCGGCCGCCAGTGCCGAGGTCGTCGGCCGCCGCGTCACCGGCAGGTCCGTGGCGGGCCTCGAAGTGGTGCTGTGGCGCGACCGGCAGGGGCAGGCCAGGGCCGCCCCCGGCGCGTGCCCGCACCTGGGCGCCCCGCTGTGCGACAGCTTCGTGCGGGACGGCACGATCGTCTGCCACTGGCACGGCCTCGCACTCGAGCCCTCGGGGCACCCGGGCTGGGAGCCCTACCCCGCCCACGACGACGGCCTCCTGGTGTGGGTGCGGCTGGACGCGGTGGGCGGTGAGGAACCCTCACCGGCGCCGTCCGTTCCCGCGCGGCCCGCCCCCGCGACGTCGATGGCGGCCGTCATGACCGCCACCGGGCGGTGCGAGCCCGAGGACGTGGTCGCCAACCGCCTGGACCCGTGGCACGGGGCCTGGTTCCACCCCCACTCCTTCGCCGACCTCACCGTCGTCGAGGCGCCGGGGCCCTCCGCCGCCCAGGGGACGGACACGCCGGACGCGGACGCGTCCGCCGACCGCTTCCTGGTCGACGTCTCCTTCCGGGTGCGCGGACGCCTCGGCGTCCCCGTGCGGGCCGAGTTCACCGCGCCCGGACCGCGCACCGTCGTGATGCGCATCGTCTCCGGGGAGGGGGCCGGCAGCGTCGTCGAGACCCATGCGACCCCCCTCGGCGACGGCGAGGACGGACGGCCGCGGACCGCCGTGACCGAGGCCGTCGTCGCCCACTCGCCGCGCCCTGGCTTCACCCTCGTACGCCGGGCCGCGCCGCTGCTGCGGCCGGCGATGCGGCGGACCGCGGCCCGCCTGTGGCGCGACGACCTCGCCTACGCCGAGCGCCGCTACGCCCTGCGCAGCAAGGGCCGGTTCCCGGGCTGAAGCCGCCAGGCGCGCCGGGCGGGCGGCGCGGCCGGTCAGCCCCGGCGCGCCAGGATCACGACGTCGACGGCACCACGGAGGCCGGTCTCGGTCAACGGATCCTCCGGGCCGGTGGTGCGGCGGTTGCGGCGCTGCGGCGCTGCGGCGATGATCGCCGCTCGCACGGCCGACAGGGCCCACGGCCGGGCCGGACACGCGGTTCTTGGGCCGTCCGTGGAACCGGGGAGGCGCCGCGCCGAGGTGCGCACCGACCGGCGGGGGGGGTGGGATGGGCGCGGGCCGTCCGTGCGCCGGTCCGGCCCGCCCCGATGCCCATGCCGGCGAATGGAGTGCTCATGACGGTGCTGCACGGCGGTGACCTCGTGACCGCGTTCGACCACGCAGCCGCGCTCTATGACCGGCTGGTCGCCGCCAATCCCGGCTACCACGCCCATCTGCGCAGGTCGGCCCGGCGGCTGGGGCTGCCCGCGGGCGGGGCGGGGATGCGGCTGCTGGATCTGGGGTGCGGCACCGGCGCGTCCACCGCCGCCCTGCTCACCGCGGCCCCCCGCGCCCTGATCACCGCCGTGGATTCCTCCGCGGGCATGCTCCGGGTGGCGGCCGGCAAGCGGTGGGGCCCCGGCGTGACCTTCCGCCGCGCCCCGGCCGAGAGGCTTGCCGAGTCGGGGGCGGCCGGGCCGTACGACGCGGTGTTCGCCGCCTATCTCTTCCGCAATGTGTCGGACCCCGATCTCGTCCTCGCCCGGGTGCGGGAGGCGATGGTCCCGGGCGGGCGCATCGCCGTCCACGAGTTCGCCCTGAGCGGGCAGCCGCGTCACCGCGCGGTGTGGACGGCCGTGTGCCGGGGACTGCTGCTGCCCGTCGCCCGCCTGACCGGGGACCGCCCCCTCTACGAGCACCTGTGGCGCAGCGTCCTCGCCTTCGACACGGCCGAGGCCTTCGCCGCACGGATGCGGCGGGCGGGCTTCACACGGGTCCGGGTGCTGCCGCTGCCCGGCTGGCAGACCGGTGTCGCGCACACGTTCGTCGCCCGGGCGCCGGTCCACGGGCGCGTATGACACCGCGCGGGGTCCCCGGCCCGGCGCGAGCCGGGGACCCCGCCCGGTTCAGCGGGACGAGCGCGCCGCCGACGCGCCGTTCGGTGTGCCGGTGATGGTGAACTGCGAGCCGGGCTCGACGAGCACGTCACCCTGCGCCGAGTTGGTGATGGTGACGTCGGTGAGGGTGGCGCTGCCGCGGGCGCCGCCCATCGCGAGGATGCCCGAGCCGTTGGTGGACCTGTCGATGCGGACGCCGGTGATCTTCACGCCCGGCATCGCGCCGCCGCCCGTCTTGAACTGGATCCCGTCGTAGGTCGAGTCGTGGATCTCCGTGTCCCGGATGGTGACGCCGGGGATGTCCTGACCCTGCGCGAAGAGGGTGATGGCGCCGAACTCCTGCGCCTCGCCCCAGAACGCGCCGCCGGTCCGGTGGAGGGCGTTGCCCGAGATGAGCGTCTGCCCGGAGAACGGCAGCGGGTCGTGGTCGGTGGCGAGCATGATGCCGGGGTAGTTCATCGTGTCGGAGACGATGTTGTTCTCGATGGTGTTGCCGTAGCCGCCGTAGATCGCGATGCCGTTGGCGCGCCAGGGCAGCTGGATCGTGTTGTTCCGGAAGTGGTTGTCGTGGCCGACGTCCACGGAGGTGTCCTTGACGTACTTGCTGGCCCACACCGCGAGCGCGTCGTCGCCGGTGTTGCGGAACGAGGAGTTGAAGACGGTGGAGTTGCGGGTGCCGTTGGCGAAGTTGATGCCGTCGGCGTAGGTGTTGCGGATCCGCACCCCCGAGAACTCCAGCCCGTCGCCGGGTCCCCACAGCTCGGGGATGTTGGAGTAGTCGCGTCCGGCCCACACGCCGACGTTGGCGTGCTCGATCCACACGTTCGTGATCTTCGTGCCCTGGCCGAACCGCCCGTTGAGGCCGACGCCGCCCTCGGCGTTGCCGTCGCCGCCGCGGATGGTGCCCGAGCCGAAGATGGCGATGTCGGAGATCTTGGTGTTGCTGTCGATGTCGAAGCCGAAGTTGCCCTCGTGCGGGTGGTTGATGCCCCCGGCGTTCTGCGGCGGGGTCAGCGTGTAGAGCTGCGAGTGCCACATGCCCGCGCCGCGGATGGTGACGTCCCGGATGCCGACCTGGTTGTACTGGCCGCGGTTGAGCGGGTCGTCGGTGAGGATCTTCTGCTCCTGCCGCCACTGCCCGGCCGGGATCCACACGCAGGAGATCCGGCCGTTCTGGTCGGCGGTGACCGCTCGTTGTATGGCGTCGGTGTCGTCGAGCCCGTCGCCGGGGACGGCCCCGTACTCGGTGATCGAGGCGCACTCGGCCGGCTTGTCCGCCGCGGGCGCGACCTGCTCCAGGTCGATCAGGTCGATGACGTAGTAGGCCGCCGAGTCGCCGACGTCACGCTGCAGGCGGAAGGTCGTGCCCTGCGGGTAGGTGCGCGACAGCAGCGCGTGCGATTCGTCGAACAGCCGCCGCGCGTCGCCGCCGGGCCGGTTGGTCAGGCCCTCCGGGTCGTCGGTGCTGCCGTACAGCCAGCTGTGCTTGGAGGAGAGGTTCAGCTTCTGCACGAAGCCGCCGTCGGCGTAGAGGCTGATCGTGGCGTCCGTGCCGCCGCCGCCCGGGGCGTCGGGGATGGAGTTGCGGACCACGATGGAGTTGGTGGGCGTGGTGGAGGTGAACTCGACGTACTGGCCTCCGGAGTCGAGCCGGACGGACTTGCGGCCCGAGGACTCGGTGGCGAAGTTGGTGTGCCCGAAGGTCCGCTTGGCGTCGGCCGTCAGCAGGGTGCCCTGGTAGCGCCCGTCCTCCGCCTCGTACTCGGTGTACGGCACGGCCGCGCCGCGCCCGACGACGAGGGGCTTGGCGAGCACGTTGTTGCTCTCGTTGGTCTCCGCGACCACTTCGGTGGCGTCCGCGGTGGCCGTGAGGGTTGCGCCGCCCGCGGTCGCCGTCCAGCTGCCGCTGATCGCGACGTTCACCGTCGCCCCGGCCGCGACCTGACCGGTCGTGCCGTTCAGCGTGGTGGCACCGGCCTGCAGGCGGGTGACCGAGCCGGCGGGCGCGGCCGTCGTGCCCCGGTTGTGCACGGCGACGGTGAAGGAGACCGACGAGCCGACCGCTGGGTTCGCCGGGTTGGTGGTGATGGCGCCGACCTCGAGGTCGGGCCCGGGCGCCTGGGTGACGACCAGCCGGTCGGCGGCGTTGCGGCTGTTGTTGCTGTCGTCCAGCTCCGCCACCGTGTCGCGCGGGTCGACGACCGCGGAGACCGCGTAGCTGCCCGCCGCGCGCGTGCCGGCGGGGACGGCGACGGTGGCGGACTGGCCCGGGTCGAGGGCGGGCACCTGGGCGGAGCCGGCGACCGTGCCCTCCACGCCCACGTCCACGGTCGTCGCGGCGGAGCGCGCGGTGCCGGCGTTGCGGATCCCGGCGTTCACGGTGACCGCGTCCCGCTCGGACGGGGTGGCCGGCGACCAGTTCAGGCTCGTGACGGTGAGGTCGGGCGCCGGCGCGGCGGTGCCGACGACCTGGAACTCCGCGACCTGACCGCCGGGCGCCCCGGAGTTGGCGAAGAACCGCAGCCGTACGTCCTCCCAGCGTCCGCTGACCGGAATGGTCACCGCGTTGCCCGCGCCCGGGCTGAAGGAGTAGTCGGCGCGGTCGCGCAGCGAGGTGAAACCGGTCGCGGACGGCGCACGGCCCAGCACCTGGATGCCCTGGGTGCGGGCTGCCCACACCGGGTCGGGGTTGAGCTTGACGACGACGCCGGTGACGTCGGCCGCCGAACCCAGCTTGACGGTGAGGTCCGCCGGATGGCCGGCCGCCTCCCAGTAGGTGGCGGTGGAGTCGTCGGTGGCGTTGGCGGCCACATAGGTGTGCACCGACGAGGTGGCCTCGACCGGCTTGTTGCGCGCCAGGTTGGTGCCGGTGGGCGGCGGCTCGTTCCCGCCGTCCTCCTCGCCGTAGACCTCCAGTTCCGAAAGCTGCGCGGCGTTCCAGCCGGTGTTGCCGGTGACGTTGACGCGGACGTAGCGGGCCTCGGCGGGGGAGGTCAGGTCCACGGCGACGGTGTTGGCCTGGGCCGGGTCGAACACGCGTCCCGCCGAGGCGGCCAGGGTGCTGAACGAGGAGCCGTCGGTGCTGCCCTGCAGGGAGAGTGTCTGGGTCCGGGCCTCCCACGCGGCGGGCAGCTTCAGCACGAGCCGGTCGACACCGCGGGCGGCGCCGAGGTCGACCTGCACCCACTGCGGGAAGGAGCCGGACGGTCCCTCCCAGTAAGTGGCCTGGGTGCCGTCGGTGGTGTTCCCGGCCGGGTACTCGCCGTGGGAGCCGCCCGCCGTGGCGGGGCGGCCGAGAGCGAGGTTGACGTCGGCGGCGGCAGCGGCGGGGGCCGAGGAGACTGCCAGTGCGGGGGCGGTCGTCGGTAACGGCGCAAGGGCCATGAGCCCGGCCAGGGCGGCGGTGGACAGCGACCGCCGGCTGAGGGATCTCCAACGCATGGGGTCCTCTATTCCGTGGGGGTGGGGGTGCGCGGTGGCGGCAGAGGAGGAACCAGGGGGAGCGGGGACGCAGGTTTCGCGGGACGAGCAGGGACCGACGAGGTCCCTCCCGGTGCCCGGGAGGGAGGTCATGCATGCGGATTGAGTCAACCAGTCGAATTCTTGCGGAAACGGCGTCATTAGATTTCTTGCACGTCTCCGCTTTGTCAACAGCACGTAATCAAGAGGGCAGTTGGCCGCGTCGAGGCTTGCGCTGGTTGCGGAGTGCTTGCGGGCGGCGCATCGGGGCGCGCTGGCGGTTTAACACCTGGCAGTGCTCCGGACGCGTGCCGGAACGGGCCTCTCCGGCCCGTCCGCGGGTGCGAAGGCAGCGCAATTTATTGAGTGTTCCGCGCAAGGGCGCTGACGGGGCGACACTGAGGGCCGGTGCCCGGCACGGTCGTGCCGGGCACCGGCCCTCACGCCCAGGACAGCGATCGACCCGGAGGCGCCGCACTCGGCGTCGCTGCCTCCGGGTCGTCGAGGGGACGGTCCGTGCCGCCGGCGCGTGCCGGCCACTCACCGGGCCGCCGTCAGTTCTCCTTCTTCCGGCGGCCCTCGCCGAGCGCTGCGCGCCGGCGAGGCTCGGGAACGCATCCGGTTCTTCGGCCATGCGTCCGAGAGGGCTGTCGCCTCGCGGCGGCAGGCTCCCCGTCGGCGGCGGCCGTGGTCACCGCGACGACGCACCGCCCTGCGAGCCGCGCAGGCCGCTCATGGCCTCGCTCATGCCGCCGCCCTTCTTGCGGGCGCCGTCCGGGCGCATCGAGGCGGTGGCGAGAGCGAGGATGAGCGCGATCACGCCCACTATCACGTTGTTGGTTATGGTGCGCGTCGTGCTGACGTCACCGGCGATGCACCAGGGCGAGATGATCGTCCACAGGGCGATGACGGCGGCCGCCCACGCCTTGGAGTGGGTGCGCTCGTAGCCCCGTCCCACGCCTCCCATGAGCAGGGCGTAGGCGATACCGGCGATCAGGGTGCTGACCGTGATCGTCGACAGTCCGTTGAATCCCACGATCCACGGCGAGGCGGCCAGGTAGGTACCTGCTATCAGCCCCATGGCCTCCGTCGCCTGCCCGCGATTGGTGGCGGTGGCCCTCTCGTAGTCGTCGCGCAGTTCGAGCAGATCGGGATGTTGCTCGATGCCGGGTTGCGTGTGAGTCATCCAGACCATCTCCCCTTTTGTGTGGTTTCTTCTGTTTTCGCTTACCCGGCCTGTAGGCGTCGAAGCGAAGCCATGGGGTTCTCGCTTCGTGACGGATATGTGGCCGGTGGTGATCAGGGGGACTCGGCGGGGATGCCGGTCAAGGGCCGGGATGCGCCGCGGCCAGGTCGGGAGCAGGCTGGGAGCAGCGGCTCACGCGCCGCGTGAACGGCACGGCCCTGGCAGTGGCCTCCGGGGCCCTCGCGGCGCGTGGGCCTTGTACGCGGCGCGGACAGGCGGGGCGGCTCGCGGGTCGACGGCTCCCGCATGGCGGCGTTGTCGTCGATCGCCGCAACTCCGCCGCGACTTCCTGCTCCGCCGTGCCGGAGTCGGCCTCGACCCGCTCCTTGCTCCGCCCACCTCTCCGCACGGCCTCTCGGCTGCTGCGGCTTCGGCGGCCGAAGGCGCGTTCCGGGGAAGGGGAAGAGGGTGGGTAAGCCACCTGGGAGGTGTACCGGTGAGGAAGTCGAAGATCGTGTACAAGCCTGTCGGCATGGCGGTGGGCGCGCTCTCGGGAATGGTGGCCGGCGCGCTCTTCAAACAGGTGTGGAAGGCACTGCGGCACGAGGCGGCGGCTCCGGACGCCACCGACGAGGACCGCACGTGGCGTGAGGTACTCCTGGCGGCGGCTCTGCAGGGGGCGCTTTTCGCGGCCGTCAAGGCCGCCGTCGACCGCGCGGGCGCCACTACCGTCCGGCGGCTGACGGGCACCTGGCCCGGTTGAGGGCGGCCGGCACGCAGGGGGACGCGCCTGGTGGCCCCGCGGGTGCGCTCCCCGGGGTGCAGGAGGGTGATTGCCGGCGCTCCTGCCGCTGGTCGCCTTGCCTCGGGGCGGGCCCGGCTCCAGCCTCGTAGCGTCCAGGGTCCACCCGTGAAACGGCGCGAGGAGCAACCGATGGCGGTATGCGAAGTCTGCGGCAACGACTACGAGATGGCTTTCGAGGTCCGCGCGGCGGGAGCACTCCACATCTTCGACAGCCTGGAGTGCGCGGCGCAGAAGATGGCTCCGATCTGCGAGAACTGCCAGTGCCGCATCCTGGGGCACGGGCTGCAGTCCGACGGACAGTTCTTCTGCTGCGCCCACTGCGCGCGCCAGAAGGGCCACGCCCGGCTCGTCGACCACGCCTGAGGCAACCGCGGCCGCGCCGCCGCCCTGCCCGCTCAGCCGGCCTGGGTGCGGGCACGTCGGCGCTCCTGTGCCGGCGCGCGGCGTGCGCGGAGTCCGTGTCGCATCATGGAAGGGGGTTTCGCCGGTTCCGGCCGGACCCGTGGCCCTACGGGGCGGCGCGGCCGCGCGGGAGCCGGTGCCGCCGCCGCTCCCTGCGCCCGTCCGGCCCAGGCCGGTTCCCCTCGAAGCCGCCACCGGCGACGACCACGGCGGCCCGGCCCGGCGCGGCGGACGCACCGGATCGGGTGTCGTGCCGGATCAGTATCGGCGGAGGTGCGGTCATGAGCGAAGCCACGATCAATCTGTGGGTCAAGGACGACACCGGAGAGATGATCTTCCAGGTGCGCCCGCACACGCCCCTCAAGCAGCTGATGGACACGTACTGCGCCAGGACGGGACGAGCCCACGGAGGACTCGGCTTCCTCGCCCACGGCGCACCCTGCAGCCCGACGCGCACACCGGACGCCCTGGGCCTCACGGACGGCGACCTCATCGAGGTCGTGCCCGCGTGACGTCCGCACGCACCTCCGGCGTGCCGCGGGCCCGACCCCGGCCGCCGCGGGCCCGAGAGGGGTGACGATGGGGGAGTGGACCTGGTCCTACGAGGGATACGACCCCGCCCGCGAGCGCCTGCGTGAGGCCTTGTGCACCCTCGGCAACGGTTACTTCGCCACCCGCGCCGCAGCCCCGGAGACCACCGCAGGCCCCCACCACTACCCCGGCACCTATGCCGCCGGCTGCTACAACCGGCTCGACTCCACCGTCGCCGGACGAACCGTCCGCAACGAGGACCTGGTCAACCTGCCCAACTGGCTGCCGCTGAGGTTCAGGATCCGGGACGGCGGCACGTGGTTCACCCCGGACGACGGCTCGCTGCTGGAGCACCGGCAGGATCTCGACCTCCGCCACGCCACTCTGACCCGGACGTTCCGGCTGCGCGACCCGCGCGGACGGATCCTCGCCGTCGAGCAGACCCGGCTGGTTCACATGAGCGATCCGCACCTCGCCGCACTGCGCACCGTCTTCCGCGCCGAGGGCGACTGGTCCGGGGAACTGGAGGTGGAGTCCGCGCTCGACGGCGCCGTCGCCAACACAGGTGTCGCCCGCTACCGAGCCCTGAACGGCCGTCACCTGACCGGCACGCAAACCGGGACGGCGGAACCCGACACCGTCTGGCTGCGCTGCCGGACCACCGCCTCCGACATCCGCATCACACTCGCCGCCCGCACCCGCGCCACGCCGCGTCCGGCGGACACCGGCTCATTCGAGGCGGGAGAGCGCACCGTGGTGCACCGGCTGACCGTCCCGGTGGCGCCGGACCGCCCCGCCGTCGTCGAGAAGACCGTCGCCCTGCACACCTCCCGGGACCGGGCGATCGGCGACCCGCTGCACGCCGCACTCGACCGCGTCGGGCGGTCCCCGGACTTCCGCGGCCTCCTCGCCTCCCACGCGGCCGCCTGGGAGCGGCTGTGGCACCGCGCCGGCCTGGACGTCCCCGGCGAGGCCGGACGGATCCTCCGGCTGCACACCTTCCACGTCCTGCAGACCCTCTCCCCCCATACGGCGGAACTGGACGTGGGCGTGCCTGCCAGGGGCCTGCACGGTGAGGCCTACCGCGGCCACGTCTTCTGGGACGAACTGTTCGTCCTGCCCTACCTGGACCTGCACTTTCCCGAGGTGTCCCGGGCGCTGCTGGAGTACCGCCACCGCCGCCTGGGGGAGGCGTGCCTGGCGGCGGAGCGGGCCGGCCGCACCGGGGCGATGTACCCGTGGCAGAGCGGCAGCGACGGACGCGAGGAGACCCAGACCCTCCACCTCAACCCGCGCTCGGGGCGCTGGCTGCCCGACCACACCAGGCTCCAGCACCACGTCGGATCGGCCGTGGCCTACAACATCTGGCGGTACGCCCAGGCCACCGGTGACACTGAGTTCCTGCACACCAAGGGCGCCGAGATGCTGCTGCAGATCGCCCGCTTCTGGGCCTGCCTCGCCACCTGGGACCCCGACCGCGACAGCGGCGGCCGCTACCGCATCCGCGGTGTCGTCGGGCCCGACGAGTACCACGACGCCTACCCCGACTCCGCCTCACCCGGCATCGACGACAACGCGTACACCAACCTCACCGCCGCCTGGGTGCTGGACCGGGCCCTCCACCTGTGGCGCACCCTCCCGGCGCCGCGCCGCGACGAACTGCGTGAGCGCATGGGTCTCGCAGCCGAGGAGACGGACCGCTGGGAGGACGTCTCACACAAGCTGTACGTCCCCTGGCACGCCGGCGTGATCAGCCAGTTCGCCGGCTACGGCGAGCTGGAGGAGCTCGACTGGGAAGGACTGCGCGCGCGGTACGGCGACATTCGCCGGCTCGACCGGATCCTGGAGGCGGAAGGGGACTGTGTCAACCGCTACCAGGCGTCCAAGCAGGCCGACGTGCTCATGCTGGGCTTCCTGTTCCCGCCCGGCGAACTGCACCGCCTCCTCGCGCACCTGGGATACGAGCTCGACGACAGCACATGGCGTGCGACGGTCGAGCACTACCTGCGGCGCACCAGCCACGGCTCCACCCTCAGCGCGGTGGTGCACGCCTGGGTGCTGGCCCGGACCGACCGGGCCGGCGCGTGGTCCTGCGCGCAGGAGGCCCTGCTGGGCGACGTCACCGACATCCAGGGCGGCACGACCGAGGAGGGCGTCCACCTCGGGGCCATGGCCGGCACCCTCGACCTCGTGCAGCGCGGCCTGACCGGCCTGGAGGCCCGCGAGGACGCGCTGTGGCTCGATCCGGCGCCGCTGCCGCAGCTCTCCCGGTTCGCCCTGACCGTGCGCTACCGGGGCCACTGGGGCGTGCGCATCCACGTCGACAGGGACCACGTCGGCATCGCCGTCCCCGCCTTCGCCGCGGCTCCCGTCCGGGTGCGCCTCGACGGCCGGACCTGGTCCGTCGCGCCGGGCCGCTCCCGGCTGCTCGACCTGCCGGCCCGGTGACACGGCTCGGCGGCGCAGGGGCCGTTCCCCTGCGCGCGGGCGAGCCCAGACACAGGTACGGGCTCTGGACTGGCGGGCGGCGAGCGGGTCTGCTGCGCTTGATTAAGAGGTCGCGCGGATAGGCGGGGTGGAGAAAGGAGCGGGTCGAGGGCCGAGCCGGGCAAGGCGGAGAAGGGAGACGCAGCGGAGCTGCGGCGACCGACGACAACGCCGCCGGGCGAGAGCCGTCGACCCGCGACGCAGGCCCGCCTATGCGCGCGGCCTGTAAGGAGACATGACGCAGGAGGTGAGCGGCTGTGCGGGGTGGTCCGGAACAGTCCCGCTCGGCGGGCAAAGGCTCCTTGGACGCCGAGGACGTGGCCGGCCGCGTCGCGGTGCGGCGGAAGCAGCTGGGCATGTCCCGTGAGGAACTGGCCCTGAGGGCCGGGATGTCCACCGCGTACCTGCGGCAGGTGGAGGAGCTGGGAGCCGGTTTCGACGCCGACGCGTTGCGGCGCGTCGCCCGTGTGCTGGGAATGCCGTACGAGGAGCTGGTCACGGGCTCCCGCGAGGCGCCGCCGGGACGCGGCGGCCCCGCGGCCCGGCCGGTGCTGCAGCGCCTGTCCGAGGGCGAGTGCTGGGAACGGCTGGGCACGCACGGCATCGGCCGCGTGGCCTACGAGGCCGGCAGGGAGGACGACGAGGCGCCGGTCGTGATGCCCGTCAACTACCGGGTGGACGGGCGGACGATCGCCTACCGGACGGATCCGGCCGGAGCGGCGGCCGTCGCGTCCGGCACGAGCGTCGCCTTCGAGACGGACTTCGTCGACGAGGAGCACCGGGTCGGCTGGAGCGTCCTGGTGGCGGGAGCCGCCGAGCCGATCTCCGACGCCGCCGCCGCGCAGGCCCTCGGCCGACGCCCCGGGGGCGAGCCCTGGGCCGGGGGGAAGCGGGAGCTGTGGATCCGCGTCGTGCCGCGCGAGGTGAGCGGCAGGGCCATCCGGTCGCTCCCGCAGCCAGGGTAGCGAGGACGCCCTTGCCCCCTCCACCCGGGCCCGGCCCGTGCGACCCGCCCCCAGGGGTGACGCCGGCGCCGTCACGCCGTCGGCCGCGCCGTTCCGGCGCGGCCGCATGGTGCCGCCCGGCCCCGCGGCCTGCGCAATGCTCTCGCCGCCGGTGCCCGCGAGGTCCGGCGCGGTCTCGAGCCGACCCCCTTTCGCGTGATCGGCACGGAGTACGGCGGCCCGACAGCGGGAGGTGCCGCCGGGAAGGCGGCGGGTGGGCGAGGATGTCCAGGGCGACGACGTCGCATGGCCGAGATGGGAGAACGACATGCCTCTGGTGGGCGAGTACCAGCCGAGCCCCGAGCAGTGGGTCCGGGACCAGGTCGAGCTGTACGAGGGCTCGGGAGGGACGGAGGGGACAACGCTGCGCGGCAAGCCCGTGATCGTCCTCACGACGCTGGGCGCGAAGAGCGGCAAGGTCCGCAAGACGCCGCTCATGCGGGTGGAGCACGAGGGCCGCTACGCGGTCGTGGCGTCCAAGGGCGGCGCGCCCAAGCACCCGGTCTGGTACCACAACCTGGTCGCCGACCCCCGGGTGGAACTGCAGGACGGCCCGGTGCGCCGCGACATGACGGCCCGGGAGGTCACCGGTGACGAGCGGGCCGAATGGTGGGAGCGGGCGGTGGAGGCGTGGCCCGACTACGCCGAATACCAGAAGAACACCGACCGCGAGATCCCGCTCTTCGTCCTGGAGCCGGCGCCCGCACCGCACTGACCCGCTCCCCCGCGACGGCCGCCGCCCCGGCACGGGGCGGCGGCCGATCTTCGTGCCGGGGCGCCGCGACCTCTCAGGGGGCCCGCGAGGGGGGAGATCGGCATGCCGTTGCGGCGCGGGTCGGTGCGGGAAGCGGCGCGTGACCGTGCGGGCCGCCCGTCGGCCCGGCCGGGTGACACCGGTCCGGGCCGCAGCCCCCGGACCCGTGCCGGGTGAGGGCGGCGCGCCGCATGCCGGGCCCGGATCACCGCTCCTACCCTCCGTTCCCGCGTGATGTGGACCACATCCGTGAGATTTGTCGCTGCCGGATGTAAGAAACCGGCCGCCGCGCTCATTGCATGGTGAGAGTGCGAGATGAGGGGACGGCGCGTGACACATGCCCAACGCTTCCGGGACGTATACGAGGAGTGCTACCCACGAGTCCTCGCCTACGCCACCAGCCTGGTCGGGCGGCAGGTAGGGGAGGACATCGCCAGCGAGACGTTCACCGTCGCCTGGCGGCGGGTGCGGGACATCCCGCACCCGGCACTGCCGTGGCTCCTGGGCGTCGCCCGCAACCTGGTGCGCGAACTGCGCCGCCGGGACGCCCACCAGTACCTCCTCGCCGTCGAGGAAGCACGGCGCATCAGCAGTGGCACCGGGTCCGGCGCCGGCGACGTCGCGTCGGAGGTCACCGGGCGGCACGACGCGCTGCAGGCCCTCGCCGGCCTGCCGGATGCCGACCGGGAGCTGCTCACGCTGATCGCCTGGCACGGCCTGAGCGCCAAGGAGGCCGCGCAGGTCCTGGACTGCACCACCGCGACACTCACCGTCCGGCTGTACCGGGCGCGCCGCCGCCTGGAGAAGGCACTCGGAGCTGCTCCGCCGGAGCCGGCGTCCGCACCCCCCGCACAGGCCCCGTACCCCGCTCATCGCGAAGGAGCACGCGCGTGAAGAAGTCCCCCCGGCCCTCCGGGCGGCCCGATGTCCTGAAGGTGCTCGCGGACGCGCGGCCCGACGCACTGGACCCGGCCCGGCTGGTCGACCCCGCCCGGCAGCGTGAGGATCTCGCGCGCATCGTGATGACGCCGACGGACGGTCCGGCGGCACGCTTCCTCGCACCGCGCCGTGCCAGGGCCTTCCGTCCGCTGGGCGCCGCGGCGCTCGCCGCCGTGGCGGTGTCCGTGGTGGCCGTGGGCGCCGTCGACTGGCGGGAGCCCGCCGACCAGCCGACCGCCCAGCCGCCGTCCTCCACCACGGGCGTCCCCGGCGAGGGCGGTGACTTCCGTGTCGACGGCCACATCGAACTGCTCAGCGCGGCGAGGCAGGCGGAGTCCTCGGTCGAAGAGGGCACGTACTGGCAGACCACGACCCACTCGCAGAACGTGGACGTCGGCGGTGCGGAGGGGCACCTCTTCGCCGTGCGCTCATCGTCCGTCTCGCAGTGGTCGGTGGGTGTGCGCCCCGGAACCGGGAGTCTGATGGTCACCGGCCTGGACTCCGTCACGGAGCCCCTGACCGCGGCGGACGAGGCCCGCTGGCGCGCCGCGGGTTCACCGCGCTCCGTGCCGGTCGAGACCGGGAAGGGGAAGGCGCACGGCTCGCTGCTCTTCTCGTTCGGGAAGGGGCGGCCGTTGGTCCTGCGGACCAACGACGACGACAAGATCTACGCCGTCGGCCCGCGCAACGTCTCCTACAAGGACCTGCGCGCACTGCCCGCCACCAGCGACGAGTTGCGGCGCTACCTCGAGCGGCTGTACGCGCAGGACAACGGCGCGGACACCGGCACCGCGGGACGCAGCGCCTGGATGCTGCGCCAGGCGGGCAACCTCGTCACGATGCCCGTGAAGCCCGGAGTGCGGGCGGCCGCGTACCGGGTGATGGCGGATCTGCCCGGGGTCCGGGTGACGGGACAGGCCACCGATCCCCTGGGGCGTGAAGGCGTGGCCGTCGAATTCCCCGTCACTTACGACGGACCCCTGGGCACCACCCTCGAGCGGCTGATCGTGGACCCGTCCAACGGCGCCATGCTCAGCGACGAACTCGTGCTCGTGGAACCGTCCGCCCGCGCCAGGGAAGCCGGCCTCACCGCCGGGACGACGGTGAACTACAGCGCGACCACCCGGATGAGCTGGGGCGAGAAGCAGATCACCGTGCCGGACAACGCCCGCGACTGAGAGGTCGCGCCGCGCGGCCTCTGAGTCCGGAAGGGCCGGCCGAGGCCCGCATGGATCCACGAGAGAACCGTCGCCCCGCGGGCCGGCCCGCGGCCCGCGGGCGCCCGCCGGCGTGCCGGGGATACGCCGCTGATGTGACGCCGCGGATCCCCGGGCGACGGTCGGCGCCACCGCCCGCCGCCCCGCACCGTCCGAGAGCGCTCGAGGCCGCTCGGCGCTGCCGTGCGCCGTCCCGCACGACGGGACGTGCTCCGCGGCGCCCTGCCGGCTGACCCGTCCGCACGGCACCGGCGCACCGCCACCCGGGAAACCCTTCGACATCGAGGCAACCCGAACACGGGGCCGCCCGGTTGAGCGGGTGTGAACTCCCCACCCAGGGACGGGACCTGACACGGGCGCCGCTGCAGGTCGTTCCGCACCTCCCGCGGACCCCGCCCGGTGCCCGGCTCCAGCGCGCCCCCGCCACCGGGGTCTCCCCCCTCCGCATCACCGTCTCCCGAGAAAGTCCGCACCCATGCGCATCAACAGGCCCTACATGACCGCGGCTGCGGCCGTCGTCGTCTCCTCACTGGGAATCGCCGCCTTCCAGTACCTCCCCGAGGGGAACCCCGGTCCGGCAGCCGAGACGGCGTCGGTCGTCCAGGACGCCGCCGTGCCCACGGCCGCGCCCGCGTCCCCCTCGACGGCTCCGACGACGGCCCCGCCGAAGCCGCAGTACCCCGACCGGCTGCCGGGGCTCGGCCCCAAGACCCTCGCGCAGGTCCCGGCCGGCGCCCGTCAGGTCGTCATCGTCACGGGAGCCGGCAAGAAGTCGGCGAAATCCAAGGTCGTCCTCCACGAGCGCGTGGACGGCGGCTGGCGCCCTGGCGCCGTGTGGGACGCGCACAACGGCTACAAGGGCTGGACCGACGAGCACTACGCGGGCGATCTGCACAGCCCCATAGGGGTGTTCGGCCTCACGGACGCCGGCGGACGGCTGGCCGACCCCGGCACCGAGCTGCCCTACCACCGCTCCGGCGCCTTCTCCGTCGGCGGTACGGGCTTCGAGGGAGAACCGCTCGCCGGTTCCTTCGACTACGTCATAGCCATCAACTACAACCGGCGGCCCGGCACGTCCCCGATGGACGGCGCCCAGCCCATGGGCGCCAACCGCGGCGGCGGCATATGGATCCACGTCGACCACGGCGGTCCCACGCACGCCTGCGTCAGCATCTCCAAGGCGCACATGAAGGATTTGCTGCTGGCCCTGGATCCGGCCGACCATCCCGTCGTCGTCATGGGTGACGCGGCCTCCCTCGCCCGATGACCGTCCTCCCGACAGGAGCAGGCGTGCCCTCCCGTCCCAAGCTCACCGCCCTCGCCCTCGCCCTCGGCGGAGCATCGGTGCTCACCGCCTGCGCGAGCGGGCAGCCCGCCGCGACGTCCGCCGCCCGGGGGACTCCGGCCCCCACCGGCTCCTCTGCCACGCCGCGGGCCGCCGCGACCGTCTTCCGGCTCACCACCGGCGCCGCCGACGGCGACCGCCACGCGTCCGTCAGCGGCGCGGGCCGGGTCGAGGTCGCCGGCGGGACGATAGCGTCCGTCACCCTCACCACCGCGGGCGGCGACGCGGTGCCCGGCACCACCGCCGGCGACCACCGCAGCTGGTCCCCGAAGGCGGCCCTGGCCTACGGCACCTCGTACCGCCTCGTCGTCCACGCCGCCGACGAGGCGGGCGGGAAGCAGACCCGGCGCCTGTCCTTCACCACGCTCGCCAAAAACGACCGCCTCATCGGCACCTTCACCCCCGAGGACGGCTCGACCGTCGGTGTCGGCATGCCGGTGTCGCTGACCTTCAACAAGCCGGTCACCGACAAGAAGGCCGTCGAAGAAGGCATACGCGTCACCAGTGACAGCGGACAGCAGGTGGTCGGCCACTGGTTCGGTGACCAGCGCCTGGACCTGCGCCCCGAGACGTACTGGAAGGCACACTCCAAGGTCACCCTGAACCTGCGCCTGGACGGGGTGAAGGGCGCCGCGAACGCCTACGGGACCCAGGACAAGACCGTCCGCTTCACCGTCGGCCGCCGCCAGGTCTCCGCCGTCGACGCGGGCACGCACACCATGCGGGTCGAACGCGACGGCAAGGCCGTCCGCACGATCGCGATCACCGCCGGCGCGCCGGGCAGCACCACGTACAACGGGCAGATGGTGATCTCCGAGAAGCTCGTCTCCACCCGTATGAACGGCGCCACGGTCGGCTACGCGGGGGAGTACGACATCCCCGACGTCCCGCACGCGATGCGCCTGTCCACCTCCGGCACCTTCATCCACGGCAACTACTGGGCGGCGGACTCCGTCTTCGGGCACTCCAACGTGAGCCACGGCTGCGTGGGGCTGAACGACGTCCGAGGAGGCGGCGACTCCGAGCAGGACGCGGCGTGGTTCTACACCAACTCCCTCATCGGCGACGTGGTCGTCGTCAAGCACTCCCGCGACCGCACCGTCGCCCCCGGCAACGGCCTCAACGGCTGGAACATGTCCTGGGAGCAGTGGAAGGCCGGATCGGCGCTCACGTAGCCGGGCACCAGCCGGGCCGGCCCCTGCCGGGTGCCGGCCGTCCGGACCGGTGCGGGGCTCAGCGGTAGGCCGAGACGGCGGAGGCTTCCGCCGGGACGGCGGTCCGCGGACGTCGGAAACAGGCGCCGGCCAGGTAGAGCAGCAGTACCGCCCCCGCCATGAACGGCGCCCGCGGGCCGATGCCGTGATACGCCAGCCCCGCCAGCAGGGTCCCCAGCGCGCCCGCGCACATGGTGGCCATCTGGAAGGACATCGTGACGCGACCCGACAACCCTTCCGGAACCTGTGACTGACGTAGCGACACCGCCGTGACGTTACACACCAAGCCCACCGTGCCGTACACGGCGATCAACACCGCCACCACCGGGACGGACCAGGTCGAACCGATCCCGGCGCAGAGCGCCGCTGTGGCCGCCATGCCGATCCGTAGCACCCGGTGGGCCCCGATCCGGGCCTCCAACAGGGGTGCGAGCGGCACCCCCGCCATGCCTCCCACGGCGTAGGCCACCGTCAGCACCGCGAAGCCGGGACCTTCCAGCCCCAACGTCTGGCGGGAGTACAGGACCAGGACGGACATCAGACCGACCACGACGAGATTGCTCAAGGCGGACACCGCACACAACTGCCGCAGCAGCCGGTGCCTCCACAGCCACACCAGCCCTTGGAGGGCGTCCTCGCGCAGTGATCGCCGTATCGGGCCGCCTCCCTCGGGACGGGTGCGGCCACGGCCCGCGGCCAGCAGGATCAATCCCGCCGAACACGCGTACGACATCGAGTCGACGGCGAGCGGAAGCACCGGCGTGACGCCGAACAGGACCGCCCCCGTCGGGGTGCCCAGCAGGGTACCGACGAGCAGCGCACTGACCTGCAGGCGCGCGTTCGCCTTGGTCAGCCTTTCAGGCGGCACCAGCCCGGGCACGATGCCCGACCACGCTCCGTTGAAGAGGGTCTGGCCGCAGCCCAGGAGGAAAGCCCCACCGGCCAGCACCGGTATGGACAGGCCGTCGACGAGGGTGAGGAGCGCCAGGCAGGCCATTACGACCGCACGGGCCACGTCGACCAGGCACAGTACGCGACGGCGCTCGAACCTGTCCGACAGTGCGCCGGAGACCAGGCTCACCAGGAGCCAGGGGAGTTGCCCGGCGAAGGCCACCAGGGCGACCTGCCGGGCGTCGTCCGTGAGGCCGGCGGTGAGCAGCGGAAGAGCGACCAGGCGCATGCCGTCACCGATGCCGGAGACCGTCACCGAAGCCCACACGGCGTAGAACGGGCGTGGCAGTCGATCGCGGCCGCCGGGAGTGGGAAAGCTCATGGCTGAGTTGCGGGTTCCTCGGAGCCGGAGGTGGACGATCGCGGGTCGGATTCGGCCGCAGCGCATCCGGAGCGAGTGACCATACTGCGCGGGCCGGCACAACGGGCGGGGACATCCGGGGCGACGTCCGGTTGACAGCCCGTTAATACCAATGCGCTCGCCTCCGGCGGAACGTGTCAACGCTCACCGAGCGCGGCACGCAGCCGTGTCGGCATGCCCCGCCCTTTCGGCGGACCGCACGCGTGGTCGGCTCACCGCGGCAGAGGCACGGTCCAACCGGTGGCGGCGCCCAGTGCGCTGCGGCCGACGACCGGCGATAAACTCTGCCTGACAAGCGCTGCATACTCCGGAGCACGCGCCGGCCGGGCCCACTGCCGAGAACCATCGAGGTGACGCGGCTCGTCGCCCGACGCCGCGCGCATGGGTGCCGAGCGTGCGATCCGGACACCTCAACCGGATGGATCCGAGTGAACCCTCAGAAAACCGGCACGTCTCAGACGGCGACCAGTCGCTGGTTCCGGACCATCCGGTCCGCTCCGGCCCCCGGGCTGCGACTCCTGTGCTTCCCCCACGCGGGCGGCAACGCCAGCTTCTTCCGTGGGTGGAAGGATCTCGTACCGAACGGCGTGGAGCTGCTCGCCGCCCAGTATCCGGCACGCGAGAGCCGTTTCCTGGACGCTCCGGCCGAGACGATGGACGAGCTGGTCGCTGATCTGTCCCATGCGTCTCGCGATCTCTTCAATGTTCCTGTCGCCTTTTTCGGACACAGCATGGGGGCGTCCGTCGCCTATGAGCTCGCCACTCGTCTGCGGGAGGAACACGGACGGACCCTGACCGGGCTGTTCGTGTCAGGACGCGGCGGACCGGGAAGGGAGAGACGGCCGGCGCTGGCAGATGCCCCCGAAGAGGAACTGGTGGCGGAGCTGGTCGAGTTGGGTGGCACGCAGGCAGAGGTGTTTCGAGACGCGGCCTTGCGTGAGCTCGTGCTACCCGCGATACGCGCGGACTACCGCCTGCTGGAACGCTACGACGCTCGCATTCCCGACGAGGAGTCCCGCCTCGATGTTCCCGTCGTCGCCTATTACGGGAACGGCGAGGCGGATCTGGAACACGATTCCGTCGCGGCCTGGTCCGCGATCACACGGTCAGGGTTTCACGTCCGGTCCTTCGAAGGCGGTCATTTCTACCTCGTGGAGGAAGCCGGCAGTCTCGTGAAGGACCTGTTCTCACGTCTGCGCATGGCGAACTGACCCGGGGGCCCACGCGCGAGATCGCGCGTGGGCCCCCGACGTCATTGCGAACGTCTCGCCAAGACGGCGGCCAGTGCCGTCGCCACCTGACGCAGGGGCTCGGGCCGGGTCATGTCGTTGTGTGAGGAAGCGACGGGATGGATCTGCAGGCGCCCGGTGAAGTGGGGTGCCCACTGCTGGAGAACCTCTTCTTGCGAGAACCCGCTCTCGGTCGCGGGGAAATGGAGCATGTCGCCGGCGAATCGTCCCGGTGGAGTGCCCCGGACCATCCGCCAGTTGTCCCGGGTGTTCTGCATGACCCCTCGGAGGTGGTCCTCGGTGAGCTCCTCCAAACCGGCGAATTCCTCCCTGATGATCTCCAGCGTCTCGGGCACGGTGAGCGGGTGCTCCCGTGTGTCCAGCGTGCTCCCGAGGGCAAGCAGCAGTTGGAGCATGACGGTGTGGTCGTCGGCATCCTCGTGCGGCGCGTCGATGTCCGGTGGATAGGCGTCCATCATGGCCAGCAGGGCCACCTCCTGCCCGGTCTGCTGGAGCCGTACCGCGACGGCATGCGCGAGGTTGCCGCCCATGGACCAGCCGAGCAGGTGGTAGGGGCCGCTCGGCTGGACGCTCGTGATGTGGTCCACGTACCAGGTGACCAGCGCGTTGAGGTCGGACGGGACAGCCTGCGCTCGGGTGACGCCCGGAGCCTGCAGTCCGTACACGGGCTGGCCGGTGTCCAGGTGCCGCACCAGACCGATGTAGGACAGGCCGAAACCGCTGGCAGGGGGAAGGCAGAACAGCGGCGGCCGGTCGCCGTGCCCGCGTAGCGCGATCACCGGCTGGAAGAGGTCCTCCCCGGTGCCGGTGCCGGTGCCGAGTATCGATGCCAGGCCCGCCACGGTCGGGTTCTGGAACACGCTCATGAGCGACAGATGCGAGCCGGTGGCGTTGCGGATCTCACCCAGCAGCCGCACGGCGAGCAGCGAGTGCCCACCAAGGTCGAAGAAGTTGTCATCCACCCCGACCGCGGGAAGGCCGAGGCCGAGGACGTCGGCGAATATCTCGCGGAGCACGTTCTCGTCGGTGGTTCGCGGTTGCCGGCCCGTGTGCCCGGTGGTGTGGTCCGGTGCCGGCAGTGCCGTGCGGTCGAGCTTGCCGTTCACGGTCAGCGGCAGGGTGTCCAGGACGACGATCGCGGACGGGACCATGTACTCCGGCAACATGGCGGACAGACCCGCACGGAGTTCCGTGAAGTCGACACCGCCGTCCGGACCGCTCGCCGGGACGACGTAGCCGACCAGGTGTTTGTGGCCGGGTTGGTCTTCGCGGACGATGACGGCGGCTTGGCTCACGGCTGGGTGGGTGAGGAGTGCGGTTTCGATCTCGCCGGGTTCGATGCGGAAGCCGCGGATCTTTACCTGGTCGTCGGTGCGGCCGAGGTATTCGAGTTGTCCGTTGGTGTTCCAGCGGGCGAGGTCGCCGGTGCGGTACATGCGTTCGCCGGGTTCGCCGTGGGGGGTGGCGACGAAGCGTTCT
Source organism: Actinacidiphila sp. bgisy167 (assembly GCF_965342175.1). Classification (GTDB taxonomy): domain Bacteria; phylum Actinomycetota; class Actinomycetes; order Streptomycetales; family Streptomycetaceae; genus Actinacidiphila. Next base: position 47,470 of record NZ_CBDRBL010000003.1, on the reverse strand, counting down.
GCGGTCAGTGCGGGCCGGTCGTGGTATCCCCGGGCGAGTTGGGTCCCGGCGAGGTAGAGCTCTCCGGCGACGCCGGGCGGTACCGGTTGCAGTGCGGCGTCGAGCACGTAGGCCTGGGTGTTCCAGATGGGGCGGCCGATGGGTACGGCACCGCTGGTGTCGGTATCGGGTTCGCAGGTGTAGGCGGTGACGTCGATGGATGCCTCGGTGGGCCCGTACAGGTTGTGCAGGGGGATGTCGAACGCCTTCGTGAAGTGGTCCCGCAGGTCGGCGGTCAGGGCTTCGCCGCTGGCCATGACGGCGCGCAGGGACGGCGTCGTCCATTGTGCCGTCTCGGCCGCGGTGACGAAGACCTGGAGCATCGAGGGGACGAAGTGGGCGATGGTCACGTGTTCGCGCTGGATGAGCTCGGTCAGGTATTCGGGGTCGCGGTGTCCGCCGGGGCGGGCCATGACGAGGGTGGCGCCTTCGAGCAGGGGCCAGAAGAACTCCCAGACCGATACGTCGAATCCGAACGGTGTCTTCTGTATGACGCGGTCGTGCGGGGTGAGGCGGTAGGCGTCCTGCATCCAGGTGAGCCGGTTGACGACACCGGTGTGGGGGACGGTCACGCCCTTGGGTCGTCCGGTGGAGCCGGAGGTGTAGATGATGTAAGCGGGGTGGGCGGGCAGCAGGGTTGTGGTGTGGTCGGTGTCGGAGAGGTCCGTGCCTGTTGACCTTTTGAGCTGGGTCAGGGTCGTGGGGTCGTCCAGCATCACCCGCGCCACGGCTTCGGGTAGAGCGCTGTCGATGTGGCGGGTGGTGACCGCCAGGGTGGGTTTGGCGTCCCGCAGCACGTAGGCCACCCGCTCGGCCGGGTACTCGGGGTCGACCGGCACGTATGCTGCGCCGGTCTTGAGCACGGCGAGCAGGGTGACGACGAGATCCGGGGAGCGGTCCATCATGACTGCCACCCGCTGCTCGGGACCCGCGCCGCGTGCCACCAGCAGTCGTGCCAGCCGGTTGGCCTGCGCGTTCAGCTCCGCGTAGGAGAGCCGGAGGCCCTCGAACACCACGGCGGTCGCGTCCGGGGTCCGGGCCGCCTGCGACTGGAACAACTCGGGAAGCGTGGCGGGAGGAACCTGGCGGGCAGTGCCGTTCCCCTCGAGGAGGATCCGCTCCCGCTCGACGTTCTCCAGCACCACGACCTGGTTGAGTGCGGTCGACGGTGCCTTCTCCAGCGCGGAAACGATGGCCTCGGCTGCCGTGATCACCATGGAGGCAAGGGCGAGGGGCTCGATCGGTGACACCGTCTGAGCCTTCACGGCAAAGCCCTCACCGGTGTCATCGACGCTGACCGTGACAGGGTAGTTGGTGCGCTCGTGTGCCTGGAGCAGTTCGACTCCGTCCAGCCCGGCGCCGGCGGCGGCAGCCGCGCTGTGGCGGTAGTTGAACAGCGAGGTGAACAGCGGTGTCCGAGCGGGGACCGCACTGGCCTGCTGCGCCACCGTCAAGGGGGCGTGCTCGTGCACCAGCAGCTCCGCGAGCTGCCGCTGCATCCCCCGCACCGCGTCAAGCACGGCCCCGGCGTTCGCATTCACCCGGACGGGAAGGGTGTTCATGAACAATCCCGGCACCCGGTCAGCGCCGGTTCCGGCGTTCATCCGGCCGAACAGCACGGTGCCGAACACCACGTCGTCACGGCCGGAGGTGGCTGACACGACGCGCGCCCACGCGACGTGGAACAGCGTCGCCGGGCTGACACCCAGGTGCCGCGCCTGCTCACGCAGCCTCGCCGCGAGGCCCGAGTCCAGTGGCATGCGCGCCTCGGCCACGTCACGGCCGTCTCCGAGGACGTCCAGCACGCCGTAGGGCGCGGTCGGCTCGCTCACGTCGCCGAGCAGCGCAGCGAAGAACGACTCGTGCTGCCGGGGGGACACTCCCGTGGCGGCCTGGCCGACGAACTCCCGGAAGGGCAGCGGCTCGGGCAGGGCGTCCTGCCGCCCGTCGAGGAAGGCGGCCACCTCGGCCATGACCACGTCCAACGCGGTGTGGTCCTGGATGAGGTGATGGACCTGCAGGACCACCGTCCAGTGGTCCCCACCAGGTTGCCGTGCCACATGGGCGTGCAGCAACGGGCCTCGGGAGAGGTCCATGCGCGGCGGGCACGCGGCGAGGAGCCTGTCCGCCGTGTCCGAGCTGCCATGACCCGTGCCTGCGGGGAGGTCCACCTCCCGCACGGTGAGCAGTGCCTGGCGCGCCACCACCTGGACGGGCTCGCGCAGTCCCTCCCAGACGAAGGAGGTCCGCAGGATGTCATGCCGGTCGACGACCCGTTGCACCGCGGAGAGGAACGCCTCCACCCGTGTCCGGGAGTCGAAGCCCAGCACGATCGGCAGGACGTAGGGGTCGCCGACGTTCCCGTCCTCCATCAGGGAGTGGAAGAAGATGCCCTCCTGCAACGGGGCCAGCGGGTAGATGTCGGCGATGTTGACCGCCCCTCCCGGAACGGCGGCGACGATCCGGTCGATCTCCTCGCGGGTGAGGTCGACCAGCGTCACCATCTCCGGCGTGATCGCCGTGGCGTCGGCAGGGATGCCGTTCGGTGGGACGGCCACCTGCCGGCCCGTCCGCGGGGCGGCCGCTGCCAGTTCCGCCACCGTCGGGTTGACGAACAGCGAGCGGACATCCACGGTGATGCCTCGCTCACGCGCCCTCTCCACCAGTGCCACCGCGAGCAGGGAGTGCCCGCCCAGTTCGAAGAAGTTGTCGTCGACTCCGACGGACGGCAGGTTGAGGACGTCGGCGAAGACCGCGCACAGGAGCTCCTCCTGCACGTTCGCCGGACCCCGGCCGGTGACACTGGCTCCGGCGGCGTAGCTGGGGGCGGGCAGGGCTTTGCGGTCGAGTTTGCGGTTCGCCGTGAGCGGGAGCGCGTCCAGCTCGACGATCGCCGACGGGACCATGTAGTCGGGCAGCAGGGTGGCGACGTGGGCGCGCACCGCGGCGCTGTCCAGGTCCGACGTGGTGGGGACGACATAGCCGACCAGGCGTTTGTCGCCGGGCTGGTCCTCGCGGACGACGACGGCGGCTTGGCTCACGGCTGGGTGGGTGAGGAGCGCGGTTTCGATCTCGCCGGGTTCGATGCGGAAGCCGCGGATCTTGACCTGGTCGTCGGTGCGGCCGAGGTACTGCACTTGCCCGTCGGCGGTCCAGCGGGCGAGGTCGCCGGTGCGGTACATCCGCTCGCCCGCGGTGCCATAGGGGTTGGCGACGAAGCGCTCCGCGGTCAGGCCGGGCCGGTCGAGATATCCCCGGGCCAGCTGCACGCCGGCCAGATACAACTCGCCGGCGACGCCGGGGGGTACCGGTCGCAGAGCGGAGTCAAGCACGTAAGCGCGCATGTTCCACAAGGGTGCGCCGATGGGCGGAGTACCGGACCCGGACAAGGGGGCGCTGGCCAGCGAGGCGACCGTTGCCTCTGTCGGCCCGTAGACATTCAGCATGCGCCGGCCGCGCGCCCACCGCTCCGCGGTCTCCGGCGGGCACACGTCTCCGGCGACGGCCAGAGTCGTCCCCTCCGGGAGACCGCCCGCCGAGGCGAGCAGGGGCAGCGTTGCGGGGGGCAGGGTCACATGCGTGACGCGCTGCCGCGCGGCCAGCCTCGCCAACGGCGCACCGGGGACCATCTGGTCAGCGGGAGCCAGCACCACTGCCGCACCCGCCAGCCACGCCGGCCACATGTCGGCCACCGAGGCGTCGAAACTGGGTGAGGCGAACTGGAGCAGCCGGCTCTCCGGTCCGATCTCGAGGCGCTCGATGTGATCGGCGGCGAGGTTCGGCACACCTCGGTGTGTGACCAGGACACCCTTGGGACTGCCCGTGGAGCCAGAGGTGTAGATGACGTACGCGAGGTTGCCGGTCCGGAGCGGACCGTGACGTTCGGCGTCGATCACGTCGTGGGCGGGGTAGGCCGCCAGGGTGTCCCGCAGCTGCGCATCCTCCAGCGACAGGCACACCAGATCGCTGAGTGCCCGTTCGTCCTGCGCGGCTGCGCCGGTGACGAGGACGGCCGGTCGGGCGTCGGCGAGCACGTAGGCGATCCGATCCGCGGGATGACGGGGATCGATCGGCAGATAGGCGCCACCGGCCTTCATCACCGCCAGGATGGCGACGATGAGGTCGATCGACCGCGGCAGTGCCAGAGCGACGATGTCCTCAGGCCGTACGCCTCGGTCGATGAGGAGGCGTGCGAGTCGGTTGGCACGGGCGTTAAGTGCGGAGTAGGACAGTTCGGTGTCCTCGAACACGACCGCGGTGGCGTCCGGGGCGCGGGCGGCCTGGGCCTGGAACAGCTCGGGAAGGGTCGCGAGGGGAACGTCGCGGGCGGTGTCGTTCCACTCCAGCAGGATGCGGTTCCGCTCGGTGGCGCCGAGCACGTCCATGCGGTTGACCGGCACTGACGGATCGGCGGTCACGGTTTCCAGCACGCGGTTGAATCGTTCGCAGACACGGGCGGCCGTGTCGTGGTCGAAGAGGTCGGTGGCGTAGGTGAGCGCGCCGTGCAGGCCTGCGGGGGTTCCGTCGTGGGTGTGGCGTTCGCGGAGTTGGAGGTCCAGGTCGAATTTGGCGGGACCGTTGCCGGTGGGCAGTGCGTCGACGGTCAGGCCGGGCAGGTCGAGCTGGGCCTGTCCGGTGTTCTGGAGGGTGAGCATGACCTGGAACAGGGGGTGGCGTGCCATGGACCGGGCGGGCGAGAGCTCTTCCACCAGGCGTTCGAACGGGACGTCCTGGTGTGCGTAGGCATGGAGTGCGCGCTCGCGGGTGCGTTGCAGGAGTTGGGTGAAGTCCGGGTTCCCGGACAGGTCGGAGCGCAGGACGAGGGTGTTGACGAAGAAACCGACGAGGTCGTCGAGCGCTTCGTCGGTGCGTCCGGCGACGGGGGTGCCGATAGGGATGTCGTCGCCGGCGCCGAGGCGGTTGAGCAGGACCGCCAGTGCTGCCTGCATCACCATGAACACGGTCACGCCGTGTGCTCGGGCCAGGTTCACGACTGCCTGGTGGACTTCGGCGTCGATGTGGAGGTCGACGGTGCCGCCTCGGTGGGTGGCCAGCGGTGGACGCGGTCGGTCGACCGGTAGTGCCAGTTCCTCCGGCGCCCCGTCCAGTGCCTTACGCCAGTAGGCCAACTGCTCCGACAGCAGGCTGGCGGAATCGGACGCGGCGCCCAGCAGCTCCCGCTGCCACAGGCTGTAGTCGGCGTACTGGACGAGGAGCGGTTTCCAGGCCGGCGCCTGGCCGTTGGCGCGGGCGGTGTAGGCGGTCGACACGTCGTGGGCCAGCGGTCCCAGGGACCAGCCGTCTCCGGCGATGTGGTGCATCACCACGACGAGCAGGTGCTCGTGCCGACTGGTCCGGAACAGTCGTGCTCGTAGAGGGAGTTCGCCTCCAAGGTCGAAGCGGTGCTGCGTTGCTTCGCCCACCAGGCGGGTGAGCTCGGTCTGCGGGAGGCGTCGGGCGTCGAGGACCGTGAGCAGGTCGCCGACGGCGTCGGCACCCACGAGTCGCTGGTGGGGCCGGCCGTCGACCGCGGTGATCACCGTGCGCAGGACCTCGTGCCGACCCACGACGTCGCGCAGCGCGGCGTGCAGGGCATCGGTGTCGAGGGCGCCGGTCAGCCGCAGCGCCATCGGGATGTTGTAGGTCGGGGACGGACCTTCCAACTCGCCCAGGAACCAGAGGCGCTGCTGGGCGAACGACAGCGGCACCAGCTCCGGTCGCTGCGCCGATGCCAGTCGGGGCCGGGACGTGCCGGAGGTGGTCAGCCGGGCGGCGAGGGCGGCGGGGGTGGGGGCCTCGAACAGGGTCCGGATCGGGACTTCCGCGCCGAACGCCGACCGGATGCGGCTGACGAGCCGTGTCGCGAGCAGGGAGTGGCCGCCGCGGTCGAAGAAGTCGTCGTCGACCCCGACCGACGGCACGGCAAGCACGTCGGCGAAGACCGCGCACAGGATCTCCTCCTGGGCGTTCGCCGAACCCCGGCCGCTGGCACCGGCAGCGTAGTCGGGTGCGGGAAGGGCCTTGCGGTCCAGCTTGCGGTTCACCGTCAGCGGGAGCGCGTCCAGTTCGACGACCGCCGCCGGCACCATGTGGTCGGGCAGCAGGGCGGTGACATGGCTGCGGATCGCGGCGGCGTCAACGTCCGGGGTGGTGGGCACGACGTAGGCGGTGAGGCGTTTGTCGCCGGGCTGGTCCTCGCGGACGACGACGGCGGCCTGGGCGACAGCCGGGTGGGAGACCAGGGCGGCTTCGACTTCGCCGGGCTCTATGCGGAAGCCGCGGATCTTGACCTGGTCGTCGGTACGGCCGAGGTATTCCAGTTGCCCGTCGGCGGTCCACCGGGCCAGGTCCCCGGTCCGATACATCCGATCGCCCGCCCTGCTGTACGGGTTGGCGACGAACCGCTCCGCGGTCAGCGCGGGCCGGCCGAGGTATCCCCGGGCCAGACCCGCCCCGGAGACATACAGCTCCCCGGCCACCCCGATCGGAACTGGCCGAAGCGCGACGTCGAGCACGAACACCTGGGTGTCGGCGATCGGCTGCCCGATGTACGGGACCGCGCTGTCGGCGCTCAGCACCCCCATCGTCGTGCAGACCGTCGACTCCGTCGGGCCGTAGGCGTTGACCAGACGCCGCCCCGCCGCCCAGCGGCCGACCAGATCCGGCCGCAGCGACTCGCCGGCGGTCACCAGCGTCGTCACCGTGGGCAGGCTGTCCGGCGCGAGCTCGGCCAGGACGACCGGCGGCAGGGTCACATGAGTCACCCCGCCGGCGGTGATCAGGCGGGTCATCTCAGGCCCGCCCGCCAAGTCCTCCTGAGCCGCCAGGACAAGGCAGGCACCGCTACACAATGTCACCGCGATCTCGGCGAGAGCGGCGTCGAAGCTGGGTGAGGCGAACTGCAGGACGCGGCTCGCGGTGGTGATCGCGAACTTCTCGGCTTGCGCGGTGATCAGGCTCGACAGGCCGTGGTGGGTGACGGTGACGCCCTTGGGACGGCCGGTGGAGCCGGAGGTGTAGATGACGTAAGCGGGGTGGGCGGTGCGCAGGGGAGCGCGTCGTTCGCTGTCCGGCAGGTCCTGGTCGGGGAGGCCGGACAGGGCCTGTCGCAGTCGGGGGTCGTCCAAGGAGAGCTGTGCGACGTCGGCCGCGGTCAGTTTCCCCCGCGCCGCTTCGCTGGTGATGACGAGTGCCGGCCGGCCGTCGGTGAGGAGGTAGGCGATCCGGTCGGCAGGGTACGCGGGATCGATCGGCAGGTAGGCGGCGCCGGCTTTGGCGACGGCCAGGATGGCGACGATGAGGTCGGTGGAGCGGGGGAGTGCCAGGGCGACCAGTTGCTCGGGTCCGGCGCCCTGCTGTACCAGGTGGCGGGCGAGGAGGTTGGCGCGGGCGTTGAGGTCGGCGTAGGAGAGTTCGGTGTCGCCGAACACGACGGCGGTCGCGTCCGGGGTGCGGGTGGCCTGGGTCTCGAACAGCTCGGGCAGCGTCGCCGCAGGCAGGTCGCGGGCGGTGTCGTTCCACTCCACCAGGACACGCCGGCGCTCATCGGCACCCAGCACATCAAGGCGGCCCACCGGAAGGTCCGGGTCGGCCGTTACCGCGTCCAGCAGCTCGACAAGCCGGTCGACGAGCATGTCGACGGTTGGGCGGTCGAAAAGATCGGCGGCGAACGTGACGATTCCGTTCACGCCCTCGGCGCCGCCCTCGGCGTCGAACTCCTCTCCCAGGACGAAGGACAGGTCGAAGACCGGGTTGTCGCCGACGTCGAGTCTCTCGATGTCCAGTCCGGGCAGGTCGAGCGTGGCGGGCGCGACGTTCTGCAACACGAGCATGGTCTGGAAGAGGGGGTGGCGCGCCGAGGACCGGGCGGGGGCGAGGTCCTCCACCAGCCGTTCGAACGGCAGGTCCTGGTGTGCGAGGGCGCCCAGGCTCTCGTCGCGGACGCGGTGGAGCAGGTCGCGGAAGGTGGGGTCGCCGGACAGGTCGGTGCGGATGACCAGGGTGTTGACGAAGAAGCCGACGAGCTGGTCGAGGTTTTCGTCGGTACGTCCGGCGACGGGGGTGCCGATGGGGATGTCGGTGCCCGCGCCGAGGCGGGAGAACAGTGTCGCGAGGGCGGCGTTGAGCACCATGAACATGGTGACGCCTTCGGCGCGCGCCAGGGCGGTCAGCCGCTGGTGCAGGCCGGGGCCGATGTGCAGGCCGGAGGTGTCGCCCCGGTGGGTGGCCGTCCGGGGCCGGGGGCGGTCGGCGGGCAGGGCGAGCTCTTCCGGCAGCCCGGCCAGCCTCTCCCGCCAGTAGGCGAGTTGGGTGTGGTGGAGGCTCGCGGGGTCTTCCGGGTCTCCGAGGAGCTCACGCTGCCACAGGGAGTAGTCGGCGTACTGGACCGGCAGCGGTTCCCACACGGGCGGCCTGCCCTGGGCCCGGGCCGTGTAGGCGGCCGACACGTCCCTTGCCAGAGGGACCAGTGACCACGCGTCGGCGGCGATGTGGTGCACCACGATCACCAGCACGTGCTCCCGCGGGCCCAGCCTGAAGAGCCAGGCGTGCAGCGGGATGTCGGTGCGCAGTTCGAACGCGGAGCGCGACACCCGCGCCATCTCCGCGCGCAGGTCCGCCTCGGATACGTCGATGAGCGGGATGCCGAAGGACACGGACTCCGACGGGAGAACCGACTGCTGCGGCGCGCCGTCGGGGGCCGGGAAAACGGTTCGCAGCACTTCGTGCCGGACGAGGACATCGTGCAGGGCGGCGCGTGTCGCCTCGATGTCCAGGTCTCCGGTCAGCCGCAGGGCCACCGGGATGTTGTAGTTGGCGTTTCCGCCTTCCAGCTCACGCACCAGCCACAGCCGCGTCTGGGCGAAGGACGGCGGCAGGACGTCCGGCCGCGGCCTGGGCGTGACCCGGGGCCGTCCCTCACCCATGTTCCCCAGCCTGGCCGCGAGCCCGGCGACCGTGGGGCTCTCGAACAGGGCCCGAATGGGGACCTCCGCCCCGAGCACCGTGCGGACGCGGCTGACCAGCCGTACGGCGAGCAGTGAGTGGCCGCCGAGGTCGAAGAAGTCGTCGTCCACCCCGACGTGCGGCAGGCCGAGGATGCTCGCGAACACCTGGCACAGGAGTTCTTCCTGGAGAGTCCGTGGTTCCCGGCTTCCCCCGGTCGTCTCGTAGGCGGGCGCGGGGAGGGCACGGCGGTCGAGCTTCCCGTTGGCGTTGAGCGGGAGCGCGTCCAGGACCACGACTGCCGACGGCACCATGTAGTCGGGCAGCAGACCCGCGACGTGGGCGCGGACGGCGGCGCCGTCCACGTCCGTTGCCGGGACGATGTAGCCGATGAGGCGTTTGTCTCCGGGGCGGTCCTCGCGGACGACCACGGCGGCCTGCACGGCCGCGGGGTGGGAGGCGAGGGCGGCCTCGATCTCTCCGGGTTCGATGCGGAAGCCGCGGACCTTGATCTGGTCGTCAGTGCGGCCGAGGTATTCGAGCCGGCCGTCGCTGGTCCAGCGAGCGAGGTCGCCGGTGCGGTACATGCGCTGGCCGGACGGGCCGTAGGGGTTGGCGACGAAGCGCTCGGCGGTGAGGGCGGGGCGGTGGAGGTATCCGCGGGCGAGTTGGGCGCCGGCGACGTACAGCTCGCCGGGGGTGCCGGGGGGAACCGGCCGCAGGGCCGGGTCGAGGACATAGGTTTGGGTGTTCCACATCGGGCGGCCGATGGGCGTGATCCCCTGCCCGGTGTCGCCGGCGGCGATCACGGGGTGGTCGGTGATCCCGACGGTGGTCTCCGTCGGTCCGTAGTGGTTGACGACGGGCACGTCCGGGTGATCACGATGCCACTGCTGGAGTTGCGCCGCGCGCAGGGGTTCTCCGCCGAGCATGAGCTGCCCGGTGGGCGCCCAGTTGCCGGGGAGAGTCTGGAGGAACGCCAGGTGGCTGGGGGTGGCCTTGAGGAAGGTGATCTCGTGGCCGGCGAGGGTGGCGGGGAGCGTTTCGTCCCAGGTGGCGATGTGGAGTCGTCCGCCGCTGGTGAGCGCGCCGTACAGCGCCGTGGCGCCGAGGTCGAAGGCTATGGACGCGTGGAGCAGAGTGCTGCCCCCGAGATGGGGATAGGCGTGCCAGGTGCGGGCGATGTAGTTGACCACGCCCTGGTGGGTGATGGTCACGCCCTTGGGCCGTCCCGTGGAGCCGGAGGTGTGGATGACGTACGCCGGGTGTTCGGGCAGCAGCACGCCGTGCCGCTCGACGTCGTCGAGGTCGCCGTCGGGCAGGTCGTCGAGGACGCCTGCCGTGTGCGGGTCGTCGAGGACGAGCCGGGGGACGTTCCCGTCCGGGTTGACGGCTTCCGTGGTGACCACAAGCTCCGGCCGTGCGTCGGTGAGCAGGTGGGCGATCCGGTCGGCGGGGTGGTCGGGGTCGACGGGGAGGTAGGCGCCGCCTGTTTTCAGTACGGCCAGAATCGTGACGATCAGGTCGGTCGAGCGGGGGAGTGCCAGGGCGATGAGCCGTTCGGGGCCGGCGCCGTGTGTGACCAGGAGGCGGGCGAGCTGGTTGGCGCGTGCGTTGAGATCGGCGTAGGACACCTCGCTGTCCTCGAAAACGACGGCCGTGGCGTCCGGTGTCCGGGCCACCTGCGCCTGGAACAACTCGGGAAGCGTTGACGCCGGCACCTCGTGGGCCGTGTCGTTCCACTCCACGAGGACCTGGCGACGTTCGGCCGGGCTGAGCAGGTCGATGCCGGTGACGGGACGGGCGGCGTCGGCAGCCACGGCCTCGAGGAGCCGGACGAGCCGTTCGATGAGAGTGACGACCGTGGTGTGGTCGAACACATCGGTCGCGTAGGTGATGACGCCGCTCAGGCCGTTCGGCCGGCCGTGGGGGGCGAAGGACTCCTGGAGCTGGACGTCGAGGTCGAACTTGGCGGGCTGGTCGCCGGTCGGCAGCAGGTCCGTGGCGAGTCCCGGCAGGTCGAGGGCGGGCGATGCGGTGTTCTGCAGGCCCAGCATGACCTGGAACAGCGGGTGGCGGGCCATGGACCGGGTGGGGGCGAGGTCTTCCACCAGGCGTTCGAACGGCACGTCTTGGTGGGCGAGGGCGCCCAGGCTCCGATCGCGGACGCGGCGCAGCATCTCCCGGAACGACGGGTTTCCCGACACGTCGGTGCGGATGACCAGGGTGTTCACGAAGAACCCGACAAGCTTGTCCAGATTCTCGTCGGTGCGGCCGGCCACGGACGTACCGATGGGGATGTCCGTGCCCGCGCCGAGACGGGACAGCAGTGTCGCCAGTGCGGCGTTGAGCACCATGAACATGGTGACGCCTTCGGCGCGCGCCAGGGCGCTGAGCCGCTGGTGCAGGTCGGCGGCGATGCGCAGGTGCGCGGTGCCGCCCCGGTGGGTTGCCACGGGGGGCCGTGGGCGGTCAGCCGGCAGGACGAGCTCCTCCGGCAGATCGGCCAGTGCCTCTCGCCAGTAGGCGAGTTGCGCACTGTGCGGGCTTTCGGGGTCGTCGGGGTCTCCCAGGAGGCGGCGCTGCCAGAGGGTGTAGTCGGCGTACTGGACCGGGAGCGGTTCCCAGTCCGGGGCGTCGCCGCCCGACCGTGCTGCGTACGCGGTGGCGACGTCCCGCGCCAGGGGGGCAAGTGACCAGCCGTCACCGGCGATGTGGTGGAGGACCAGGACGAGGACGTGCTCTCGCTGCGTCACCGCGAACAGCCGTGCTCGCAGCGGGATGTGGTGAGCCAGGTCGAAGGGGCGGTGGGACTCGTCGGCCACCGCCTGCTCGAGCTCGCCTTCTGATGCCTCGACCGCGAGCAGCCGGAGGTCGATCGCGTCCGGGCTGAGGATGTGCTGTTCCGGCGTGCCCTCGACACTGGGGAAGACGGTGCGCAGAGCCTCGTGCCGGGCGATGACGTCGGTGAGGGCGGTCCGCAGGGCGTCGTGGTCGAGGTCGCCGGTGAGACGGAGGGCGATGGGGATGTTGTAGAGCCCGGAGGGTCCCTCGAGTTCGTCGAGGAACCACAGGCGTTGCTGGGCGAAGGACAGCGGCACCGTCGCGGGGCGCGGCCCGGCGGTCAGCCTCTGGCCTGCCGTCTCGGATTCGGTCACACGCTGGGCGACTCCGGCGACGGTGGGGGTCTCGAACAGGGCACGGATCGGGATCTCGGCCCCGAGGGTGGTGCGGATGCGGCTGACGAGGCGGGTGGCGAGCAGGGAGTGGCCGCCGAGGTCGAAGAAGTCGTCGTCGACCCCGACGTGGGGGAGGCCGAGGACGTCGGCGAACGCCTGGCTGAGGAGTTGTTCCTGGGGGGTCCGCGGTTCCCGGCCCGGGCTCGTGGCGGTGTAGTCGGGTGCGGGCAACGCCTTCCGGTCCAGCTTGCCGTTCATCGTGAGGGGGAGGGCGTCCAGGACGACCACCGCTGAGGGCACCATGTAGTCGGGAAGCAGACGGGACAGGTACTCCCGGACCGCCCCGCCGCCGAGGTCGGCGCCGTCCGGGTTGTCGCCCGGGACGATGTAGCCGACGAGGCGCTTGTCTCCGGGATGATCCTCGCGGACGACCACGGTGGCCTGGGCGACGGCGGCGTGGGAGGCCAGAGCGGTCTCGATCTCGGCGGGCTCGATGCGGAAGCCGCGGACCTTGACCTGGTCGTCGGTACGGCCGAGATACTCGAGTCGTCCGTCAGCGGTCCACCGGACCAGGTCTCCGGTGCGGTACATCCGCTCGCCCGGCCCATCGAAGGGGCTGGCGACGAACCGTTCCGCGGTCAGCGCCGGCCGGTTGACATATCCAAGGGCCAATCCGGCCCCCGACACATACAATTCTCCGGCCACCCCCGGCGGCACCGGCTTCAGAGCGTTGTCCAGGACGTACAGCCGGTCGCCGGAGACGGCTCTGCCGATCGGCACGGAACCGTCCTCGACCCGCTCCACCAATTGCCAGGTCGCGAACGTCGTCGTCTCCGTCGGCCCGTACACGTGCAGCAGGTGCTCCGGCGCGGCGAGCTCCAGGACCCGCCGCACGCTCAAGGGGTCGACTGCCTCGCCGCCGAACAGCAGGTGCCGCAGGCGTCCGAGCCCCTCGTGCGGCTCCGCCGCCAGGCGGTTGAACAGCGCGGTGGTGACGAACATGGTGGTGATCCCGCTGCGCTCGATCTGCGCGGCGAGCTGTTCGGGCGACAGCAGCGCATTCCGGTCGACGCCCACCAGCCTGGCGCCGTTGGCCAGCGCACCCCAGATCTCGAAGGTGGCCGCGTCGAACGACACCGACGACGCCTGAGCGACCACGTCGTCAGTGCCCAACGAGACGTAGTTCGCCTGCCGAACGAGACGGACGACCGCCTGCTGCGGTACGACCACCCCCTTGGGACGCCCCGTCGACCCGGAGGTGTAGATCACGTACGCGGGGTGGGTGGCCGGCAGGCTCCCGCCCCGGTCGGTGTCCGAAAGGTCCTCCCGACAGAGGTCCTCCAACTCGGCGGTCGTGGCGGGATCGTCCACCACGAGGCGCTCCCCGCGGATGTCCGCGCGGACGTGGGCCTGTTGCGTGACCAGGAGGGCAGGCTGGGCGTCCGCCAGCATGAAGGCGATCCGGTCAGCCGGATAGGTCGGGTCGATCGGCACGTACGCCGCCCCGGCCTTGACTGTCGCCAGCACTGCCACCACAAGATCAGCCGAGCGGTCCATCATCACCGCCACCCGGTCCCGCGGCCTGACGCCGCGGTAGCCCATGAGCCGCGCCAGGCGGTTCGCCCGCGTGTTCAGTTCCGCGTAGGACAACGCGACGTCGCCGAACTCGACCGCCATGGCGTCCTGCCTGAGGGCCACCTGGGCCTCGAACAACTCCGCCAGCGTGGCCTGCGGCACATCCCGGCCGGTGTCGTTCCACGCGACGAGTACCTGTCGGCGTTCGGTTTCGCTGAGGAGATCGATGCCGGTGACCGGAAGTGCCGGGTCCGTGGTCACGGCGTCGAGGACTCGTATGAGCCGATGGATGAAGGTGTCCACGGTGGTGCGGTCGTACAGGTCGGCCGCGTAGGTGACGGTGCCGGTCAGGCCTGCCGGGAGGCCGCCGGCGTGGGTCTCGCGGAGCTGGACGTCGAGGTCGAACTTGGCGGACTGGTCCCCGTTGGGCAGGAGGCGGCTGCTCAGGCCGGGCAGGCCGAGTGCCGGCTCGGTGGTGTTCTGCAGGGCGAGCATGACCTGGAACAGCGGGTGGCGGGCCATGGAGCGGGCGGGGGCGAGGTCTTCCACCAGGCGTTCGAACGGTACGTCCTGGTGGGCGAGGGCGCCCAGGCTCCGCTCGCGGACGCGCCGAAGCACCTCCCGGAATGAGAGCGCGCCCGATACGTCGGTGCGGATCACCAGGGTGTTGACGAAGAACCCGACGAGGTCGTTCAGACTCTCATCGGTACGTCCGGCGACCGGGGTGCCGATGGGGATGTCGGTACCCGCCCCCAAGCGGGAGAGCAGTGTCGCCAGTGCGGCGTTGAGCACCATGAACATGGTGACGCCCTCGGCGTGGGCCAGCGCGGTCAGCCGCGCGTGCAGGTTCGCGTCGACGCTGATGTCGGCCGTGGCCCCGCGGTGGGACGCCACCGTCGGCCGGGGACGGTCGGCGGGCAGGGCGAGTTCTTCCGGCAGACCGGCGAGCGTCTCACGCCAGTAGGTCAGCTGCGTGCCGTGGAGGCTCCCGGAGTCGTCCTCGTCCCCGAGGAGCTCACGCTGCCAGAGTGTGTAGTCGGCGTACTGGGCCGGGAGGGGTTCCCAGGCGGGAATCCGGTGGTCCACCCGGGCGGTGTAGGCGGTGGAGATGTCCCGTGCCAGCGGTGCGAGCGACCACCCGTCGCCGGCGATGTGGTGGAGGATCACGACCAGGACGTGGTCCTGCGGCGTGACCGCGAACAGCCGTGCCCGTAGGGGGATGTCGCGGCCGAGGTCGAAGCCGCGTGCGGCCTCCTCCCTGACGGCCCGGACGATGTCACCTTCGGGAACGTCGATCACGGGCAGTTGGAACCGGTGGTCGATCGCCTCCGGGCCGAGGATGCGCTGGCTGGGCGAGCCGTCGACGCTCGGGAAGACGGTGCGGAGGACTTCGTGCCGGGTGATGACGTCGTGGATGGCGGTGCGGAGGGCCTCGGGGCGGAGGTCGCCGGTGAGCCGGAGGGCTATGGGGATGTTGTACAGGCCGGAGGGTCCGTCGAGCTCACCGAGGAACCACAGCCGTTGCTGGGCGAATGACAGGGGGACGACCTGGGGGCGCGGTCCGGTGGTCAGCCCCCGGCGCGCCGTCCCGGCATCGGTCAGACGGCCCGCGAGTCCGGCGGCGGTGGGCGTTTCGAACAGGGCCCGGATCGGGAGTTCCAGGCCAAGGGTGGTGCGGATGCGGCTGACAAGGCGCGTGGCCAGCAGGGAGTGGCCGCCGAGGTCGAAGAAGTTGTCGTCCACCCCGACGTCCTTCAGGCCGAGGACGTCGGCGAACATCTGGCACAGGAGCTGTTCCTGCGGGGTTCGCGGCTCCCGGATCGCCTCGGTTGTCCCGTACGCGAGCGCGGGAAGGGCCTTGCGGTCGAGCTTGCCGTTCAGGCTCAGCGGGAGCGCGTCCAGGACGACCACGGCCGAGGGCGCCATGTGGTCGGGCAGCAGGTCGGTGACATGGCTGCGGATCGCGGCGGCGTCCACGTCCGGGGTGGTGGGCACGACGTAGGCGGTGAGGCGTTTGTCGCCGGGGCGGTCCTCGCGGACGATGACGGCGGCCTGGGTGACGGCCGGGTGGGAGGCCAGGGCGGCTTCGACTTCGCCGGGTTCGATGCGGAAGCCGCGGATCTTGACCTGGTCGTCGGTGCGGCCGAGGTATTCCAGTTGCCCGTCGGCGCTCCAGCGGGCCAGGTCCCCGGTGCGGTACATGCGGTCGCCCGGCCCGCCGTGGGGGTTGGCGACGAAGCGCTCGGCGGTGAGGCCGGGGCGGTTCAGGTAACCGCGGGCCAGCCCGGCGCCGGAGATGTACAGCTCCCCGGCCACGCCGACCGGCGCCGGCCGAAGTGCCGCGTCCAGCACGAACACCCGGGTGTTGGCGATGGGGGCGCCGATGGCGGCGCCAGTGTGAGGAGCGAGCCGGGCGGTTGTGGCGCAGACGGTGGTTTCGGTGGGGCCGTAGGCGTTGACGAAGTTGCGGTCGGCCGCCCAGGGGGTGACCTGGTGGGCCGGGAGGGCTTCGCCTGCGGTAATGAGGGTGGTGAGGTGGGGGAGCTCGTGGGGGGTGAGGTGGGGGAGGGCCGCAGGGGGGAGGGTGGCGTGGGTGACGTTCTGGTGGGCGACCAGGCGGGTCAGTGCCGGGCCGGGGAGGAGGTCCTCTCGAGCGGCGGTGACGAGGGTGGCGCCGGTGCACAAGGTGACGGCGATCTCGGCGAGGGCGGCGTCGAAGCTGGGTGAGGCGAATTGCAGGACGCGGCTGGCAGGCGTGATGGTGAATGCCTCGGCCTGTGCGGTGATCAGGCTCGACAGGCCGTGGTGGGTGACAGTGACGCCCTTGGGGCGGCCGGTCGACCCGGAGGTGTAGATGACGTAGGCGGGGTGGGTGGTCAGGAGAGGGCAGAGTCGCTCGGCGTCCTGCAGGTCGTGGTCGGGGAGGACCGACAGTGCTTGTCGCAGCTGGGGAACGTCCAGGGACAGCTGTGCGACGTCGCCGCTTGTGGCCAGTTGTCGCGTTGCTCCGTCGGCGATGAGGAGCGCGGGCCGGGCGTCGGTGAGCAGGTACGCGATCCGGTCGGCGGGGTAGGCGGGGTCGATCGGCAGGTAGGCGCCGCCGGCTTTCGTCACGGCCAGGATGGCGACGACGAGGTCGATCGAGCGGGGGAGTGCCACGGCGACCAGTCGTTCGGGTCCGACACCGTGCTCGACGAGGTGGCGGGCGAGCTGGTTGGCGCGGCCGTTGAGCTCGGCGTAGGACAGTTCGGTGTCACCGAACACCACCGCTGTCGCGCTGGGCGTGCGGGCGACCTGGGCCTGGAACAGCTCGGGCAGCGTCGTCGCCGGCACGTCCCGCGCCGTGTCGTTCCACTCGACCAGGACACGCCGGCGCTCGTCGGCCGTCAGCACCGGGATGTCGCCGAGCGGCGCATCCGGTGCGGTCTCCAGCGCCGCGACCACCCCTTCGCCGACTGTCTCCATCATGGCGCACAGGACGTCGGGCGACCCGGGTGCGACGACCTGGGCCGTGAGGACGAACTCGTCGCCGGTGTCGTTGACGATCATTCCCACGGGGTAGTTCGTGCGCTCCTGGGTGAAAAGCACCTCCACGCCCGGAAGCCCGGCACGTGCCTGTGCGGAGTCCTTCCTGCTGTGACGGTAGTTCAGGAGCGAGGTGAACAGCGGGGCTTCCCCGGGTATCCCGCTCATCCGCTGTGCCGACGCGAGCGGTGCGTGCTCGTGCAGCAACAACTCGGCAAGCTGGGCCTGTACGGCGCGCACGACGTCGCGTGTGCTGGAGCCGCGGGTGCTGACACGGACCGGGAGGGTGTTGATGAACAGACCCACGACCCGTTCGGCCCCCGTGCCGATCCGGCCGAACAGGATCGTCCCGAAGACCACGTCGTCGCGGCCCGAGGTCGCGGCCAGCACGCGGGACCATATGACGTGGAACAACGTCGCGGGGCTCACCCCGAGGCGACGTGCCTGCTCACGGAGCCTCCCGGACAGTCGCGGATCCATAGGGGCGGTGTACTCGGCGGCTCCCGTGCCGTCCCCGTGGACGTCCACCAGCCCGAACGGGGTGGTCGGCTCCGTGACGTCGCCGAGCAGGCGACCGAAGTACGTCTCGTGCTCCTGCCGGGACACCTGAGCCCGTGCCTGCGCGACGACGTCGCGGTACGGCGACGGCGCGGGCAGTTCGTCGTCGCGTCCGTCGATGAACGCGTACACCTCGCTCAGAATGACGTCCAGCGCGGTGTGGTCCTGGATCAGGTGGTGGACCTGCACCAGCGCGAGCCATTGGTCGCTGCCGGGCTGCATGGCCACGTGCATACGGAGCAGAGGACCACGGCTGACGGTCATCGACGAGGGGCACACCGCCAGCAGCCGGGCGACCAGTTCGTGGTCGCCCGCCGGAACGTCGGCGTCACCGGTCAGCACGACCTCCCGCACCGGCAGCACTGCGCGCCGGAGCACCACCTGCACCGGCTCGGGCAGCCCTTCCCAGAGCACCGCGGTCCTCAAGTTGTCGTGCCGGTCCACCACTTTCTGCAGGGCGGTCACGAACGCGTCGAGTCTCTCGCGGGAAGCGAAGCGAAGGACGGTGGGCAGCACGTACACGTCATCCGTGGCCTCGCCGCCCATGAGGTGGTGGAAGAGGATGCCTTCCTGGAGTGGAGCGAGCGGGTACACGTCCGCCACGTTCGCGGCGCCGCCGGGGACGCGAGCGGTGATCTCCGCGATGTGCCCCGTGTCGAGGTCGACCAGGGGAAGCATGTCCGGCGTGAGCACCCGCGCACCGGCCGGGATGCGGTTCGGGGGAACCTGCACCTCGGCTCGGCCGGTGGTCGCCGCGAGACCGGCCACGGTAGGCGTGGTGAACAGGGACCGCACATCGACCGACAGGCCGCGCGCGCGCAGCCGTTCCACCAGCGTCACCGCCAGCAGCGAGTGCCCCCCGAGGTCGAAGAAATTCTCGTCCACCCCGACGCGCGGCAGGCCGAGGAT
This sequence comes from Actinacidiphila sp. bgisy167, assembly GCF_965342175.1. GTDB lineage: Bacteria > Actinomycetota > Actinomycetes > Streptomycetales > Streptomycetaceae > Actinacidiphila. The sequence goes on along the minus strand of NZ_CBDRBL010000003.1, from coordinate 28,742 downwards.
CTCGGCGAAGGCGTCGCACAGGATCTCCTCGCGGGCGGTGCGCGGCCCTCGGCCGGTGTGTCCCGTGCTGTAGCCGGGCGCGGGCAGGGCGGCCCGGTCGAGCTTGCCGTTCACCGTCACGGGCAGGGCGTCCAGGACGACCACGGCCGAGGGCACCATGTGGTCGGGCAGCAGGCCGGCGACGTGGTTGCGGACGTGGGTGCCGTCGGTGCCGGTCTTCGGGACGACGTAGCCGATGAGGCGTTTGTCGCCGGGCTGGTCCTCGCGGACGGTGACGGCGGCCTGGGCGACGGCCGGGTGGGAGGTGAGGGCGGCTTCGATCTCGCCGGGTTCGATGCGGAAGCCGCGGATCTTGACCTGGTCGTCGGTCCGGCCGAGGTACTCCAGCTGTCCGTCGGTGGTCCAGCGGACGAGGTCGCCCGTGCGGTACATGCGTTCGCCGAGCCGGCCGTGGGGGTTGGCGACGAAGCGTTCGGCGGTGAGGCCGGGGCGTTCGAGGTAGCCGCGGGCCAGTTGGACGCCGGCGAGGTAGAGCTCGCCGGGGACGCCGGGGGGAACGGGGCGCAAAGAGGAGTCGAGGACGTAGGCGTGGCTGTTCCACACGGGTCGGCCGATGGGGACGGTCGAGTCGTCACCTGTGAGATGCGAGGCGTGGGTGACGTCGATGGAGGCTTCGGTGGGGCCGTAGAGGTTGTGCAGCGGGGTGTTCAGCGTGCGCAGAAACCGGTCGCGGAGTTCGGGGGTGAGGGCTTCGCCGCTGCAGAGGACGGCGCGCAACGTGGTGCAGCGGGAGGCCGAGGGCTCGGTGAGGAAGGCCTTCAGCATGGAGGGAACGAAATGGCTGACGGTGACCTGCCGCGTCTGGATCAGAGCGGCCAGGTAGGCGGGGTCGCGGTGTCCCCCGGGGCGGGCCACGACCAGGACGGCGCCCTGGAGGAGGGGCCAGAAGAACTCCCAGACCGACACGTCGAATCCGAACGGGGTCTTCTGCAGTACCCGATCCGAGGCTCCGATCGGGTACTGGTGCTGCATCCACTTCAGGCGGTTGACCACCCCCTGATGCGGTACGGCGACCCCCTTGGGCCGTCCGGTCGAGCCGGAGGTGTAGATGACGTACGCCGGGTGCGCGGGCAGCAGCGCACCGTGGCGGTCACGGTCGTCGAGGTCGGTCGAGGACAGGCCGTCGAGGGCGAACGCCGTGGCGGCGGCGTCGAGGACGAGGTGCCGCACCGTGTCACCGGCGGGCAGACGCGGCTGGAGAGCGCTGGTGGTGACGACGAGGGCGGGCCGGGCGTCGGAGAGCAGGTACGCGATCCGGTCGGCGGGGTGGTCGGGGTCGATGGGGAGGTAGGCGCCGCCGGCCTTCATCACCGCCAGGAGGGTGACGACCAGATCGGCGGAGCGCTCGAGATGCACTCCGACGAGGGATTCCGGGCCGACGCCGTGGTCGGCCAGGTGGCGGGCGAGCCGGTTGGCGCGGGCGTTGAGGTCGGCGTAGGAGATCTCGACACCCTCGGACATCACCGCCGTCGCGGCGGGGGCGTGAAGCACCTGCGCCTCGAACAGTGCGGGCAGTGTTGCCGCGGGGACGTCGTGCGCGGTGTCGTTCCATTCGACCACGACCTGCCGGCGTTCGGCCGGGCTGAGCAGGTCGATGGCGTCGACGGGCTGTGCCGGGTCGTCGGTCACGGCGTCCAGTGCCCGGACGAACCGCTCGGCCAGCGTCCGTACGGTGGCGTGGTCGAACAGGTCCGCCGCGTAACCGATGCCACCCATGAGACCGGTCGGGGCGCCGCCGGGGCCGAAGGTTTCCCTGATGGAAACGGCGAGGTCGGCCCTGGCCGGCGCCTCCCTGCTCGCCAGCACGGTCACATCGAGGCCGGGCAGCGTGAGGGCCGGCTCGACGTTGTCCTGCAACGCCAGCATGACCTGGAACAACGGCTGACGGGCCAGCGACCGAGCGGGCGCGAGGTCCTCGACCAGCCGCTCGAAGGGCAGTTCCTGGTGGGTGAGCGCGTCCAGATTCCGCTCGTGCACCCGGGCCAGCACCTCGCGGAAGGAGGGGCGTCCCGACAGGTCGGCGCGCACCACCAGGGTGTTCACGAAGAAGCCGACGAGGTCGCTCAACGCGACTTCGGTACGCCCGGCTACCGGAGTGCCGATGGGGATGTCGGTGCCGGCGCCGAGACGGGAGAGCGTGGTGGCGAGCGCGGCATGGAGCACCGCGAACATGGTGACGCCCTCGGCCCGGGCAAGGGCGGCAAGCCGCCGATGCAGCTCGGCGGGGATGCCGAGGTCGGCGCTGCCGTTGCGGTGGCTCGGCGCGGCCGGACGCGGCCGGTCGAACGGCAGGGGCAGTTCCTCCGGCAGGTCGGCCAGAGCCTCCCGCCAGTACGACAGTTCCTGTTCAAGGAAGCTCGCCGGGTCGTCCTCGCCCCCGAGGAGTTCACGTTGCCAGAGCGCGTAGTCGGCGTACTGGATCGGCAGAGGTTCCCAGGTGGGGGCATGGCCGCCCGACCGGGCGGTGTAGGCGGTGGAGACGTCCCGCGCCAAGGGCGCCAGGGACCAGCCGTCACTCGCGATGTGATGGGTCACCAGGACCAGTACGTGGTCCCGTGGCGCCACCGCGAGAAGACATGCCCGCAAGGGGATCTCGCGGGAGAGGTCGAACGGGCGGGCGGATTCCTCGGCCACCACCCGCGCGATCTCGTCTTCCGCCACATCGATCACCGGTAGCCGCAGGCCCGCGTCGTGGGGGGAGAGAATCCGCTGCTCGGGGACGCCGTCAACCGTCGCGATCAGTGTACGGAGCGCCTCGTGCCGCTCGATCAGGTCCGCCAGTGCCGTGCGCAGGGCCTCCTGGTTCAGGTCACCGGTGAGCCGCAGAGTGATCGGGATGTTGTACATCCCGTTGGGTCCCTGCAGTTCACCGAGGAACCACAACCGCTGCTGGGCGAAGGACAGAGGAATCATCGGAGTGCTCTCTACGACAGATGACGGACTGAACAGGTGAGGTGCGCGGGAACGGGCGGAGCGGCGACCTAGCGCGGCCGGGGACGCAGGACGGGCCGGCTGTGCTTCTCCGGTCCCAGCCGCTTCGCCAGTCCGGCGGGAGTGGGCGTTTCGAAGATCGCGCGGATCGGCACTTCCCTGTTGAGGGTGGCGCGGATGTGACCGGCGAGCTGGGTCGCGAGGAGGGAATGCCCGCCGAGGTCGAAGAAGTTGTCGTCCACTCCGAAGCCGGGGACGCCCAGCACCTTGCCGAAGATGTCGCAGAGAGCGGCTTCCTCGGCTGACGCAGGTTCCCTGCGCTCGCCTTGGCCGGCGTAATCGGGCGCTGGGAGGGCGGCACGGTTCAGCTTGCCGTTCACCGTCAGCGGCAGCGCGTCCAGGACGACGATCGAGGACGGGACCATGTATTCCGGCAGCAGGGTCGCGACATGGTTCCGCAGAGCACCGACCGCCGCTCGGAAGGCGTCGACGTCCTCGGTGGACAACTCGCTCGCCGGGACGATGTAGCCGGTGAGGCGTTTGTCGCCGGGTTGGTCTTCCCGGACGATGACGGCGGCTTGGCCCACGGCCGGGTGGGCGAGGAGTGCGGTCTTGATTTCACCGAGTTCGATGCGGAAGCCGCGGATCTTGACCTGGTCGTCGGTGCGGCCGAGGTATTCGAGTTGCCCATCGGTGGTCCAGCGGGCGAGGTCTCCGGTGCGGTACATGCGCTCGCCCGGTTCGCCGTGGGGGTTGGCTACGAACCGTTCGGCGGTCAGTGCGGGCCGGTCGAGATATCCACGGGCCAGTTGGATCCCGGCCAGGTACAGCTCTCCGGCGACGCCGGGCGGTACCGGGCGCAGTGCTGTGTCGAGTACGAAGGCCTGGGTGTTCCAGACCGGGCGGCCGATGGGCACGACGCCGTCGTTGTGAGCGTCGGGTTCGCACGTGAAGGCGGTGACGTCGATCGAGGCTTCGGTCGGCCCGTACAGGTTGTGCAGGGGGACGCCGAAGGAGGTCATGAAGCGGTCCCGCAGTTCGGCGGGCAGGGCTTCGCCGCTGGCCATGACCGCGCGCAGCGATGGCAGGGCCCATGGGGAGGTTTCGGCTGCGGTGATGAAGACCTGAAGCATGGAGGGGACGAAGTGGGCGATGGTGACGTGTTCGCGCTTGATGAGCTCGGCCAGGTACTCGGGGTCGCGGTGTCCGCCGGGGCGGCCCATGACGAGGGTGGCGCCTTCGAGCAGGGGCCAGAAGAACTCCCAGACCGATACGTCGAACCCGAACGGTGTCTTCTGCACGACACGGTCGTCCGGGGTGAGGCGGTAGGCGTCCTGCATCCACGCGAGTCGGTTCACGACACCCGCGTGGGGGACCGTCACGCCCTTGGGTCGCCCGGTCGATCCCGAGGTGTAGATCACGTAGGTGGGGTGGGCCGGGAGCAGTGCCCCGCCGCGGTCGGCGTCGGACAGGTCGTCGCCGGCCTGTCCGGCCAGCTCGGTGATGGTCGCGGGGTCGTCCAGCACCACCCGCGCCACGGCTCCGGGTAGAGCGCTTCCGATGTGACGGGTGGTGACCACCAGCGTGGGCTTGGCGTCCCGCAGCACGTAGGCCACCCGCTCGGCCGGGTACTCGGGGTCGACCGGCACGTATGCCGCGCCGGCCTTGACCACGGCGAGCAGGGTGACGACGAGATCCGGGGAGCGGTCCATCATGACCGCCACCCGCTGCTCGGGACCCGCACCACGCTCCACCAGCAGTCGTGCCAGCCGGTTGGCCCTCGTGTTCAGCTCCGCGTAGGTGAGCTGGAGGCCCTCGAACACCACCGCGACTGCGTCCGGGGTCCGGGCCGCCTGCGACTGGAACAGCTCGGGAAGCGTCGCGGGGGCGACGTCGCGGGCGGTGTCGTTCCACTCGACCAGCAGTCGGCGCTCCTTGTCGTCCAGAACGTGGATCGCACGCAACGGCCGCCCGGGATCGTCCTCGAGCGCAGTGACGAGATCCTCGACCGCGGTGTGCATGAAGGCGCCCACCGATCGCGGATCGACCGGCGCCACCGCTTGGACGGTGAAGGTGAACAGGGGGTCCTGGTCGTTGACGGCGAATTCCAGCGGGTAGTTGGTGCGCTCGTGGCCGTGCAGCAGTTCGACGCCCTCGGGGGTCGGTGCGGCGGTGTCCTCGGCGTGCCGGTAGTTGAACAGAGAGGTGAACAGCGGCGTCCGAGCGGGAAGGGCGCTGGCCCGCTGCGCCAGGATGAGCGGTGCGTGCTCGTGCACCAGCAGATCCGCGAGCTGCCGCCGCATGGCGTCCACGGCGTCACGCACGCTCATGGAGCCGACGACGAGGCGGGTGGGCAGTGTGTTGACGAACAAGCCGGGCACCCGGTCAGCGCCGGTTCCGGCGTTCATCCGGCCGAACAGCACGGTGCCGAACACCACGTCGTCGCGGCCGGAGGTGGCTGACACGACGCGCGCCCACGCGACGTGAAACAGCGTCGCCGGGCTGACACCCAGGTGCCGCGCCTGCTCACGCAGCCGCTGCGCCACCTCGCCATCCAGTGGCATGCGCGCCTCGGACACGCCGCGGCCGTCGCCGTGCACGTCCAGCAGCCCGTACGGCGCGGTCGGCTCGCTCACGTCCCCGACAAGCTCCGCGAAGAACCGCTCGTGCTCCTGAGCCGAGATCATGAGCCGTGCCCGTGCGACGAACTCACGGAACGGCAGCGGCGACGGCAGCGTGTCTCCGTTTCCGGAGAGGATCGCGCGGATCTCCTCGAAGACCAGGGCGAGGGACGTACGGTCCTGCACCAGGTGATGCACTTCGAGCAGGACGTACCAGCGTTGGCCGTCCGGGTCCTGCGCGACGCCGGCCTGCATCAGTGGGGCGCGCCGGACGTCCATCGGCGTGGTGCGTGTGGCCAGCAGGCTGCCTACGGCGTCCGTGCCCTCCAGTGGGAGGATCGTGACCGGAACGGGGGCGGTGCGCAGGACGACCTGGACGGGTTCCCGGAGACCTTCCCACAGGAAGGCCGTACGCAGGATGTCGTGCCGGTCGACCACCTGCTGCACGGCGGCGAGAACGTCGTCCACCCGCTGCCGGGAGTCGAAGCGCAGGACGTACGGCAGCGTGTACAGATCGGTGCCGTTCTCGCCCTCCAGCAGGTGGTGGAAGAGGATGCCTTCCTGGAGCGGGGCCAGCGGGTATATGTCGGCGATGTTGGCCGCACCGCCGGGCACCTGCGCGGTGATGTCAGCGATCTCCTCCGTCGTGAGGTCGGCCAGCGTCACCATCTCCGGAGTGATGGTCGTGGCACCTGCGGGGATGCCGTTGGTGGGCAGCACCAGCCTCGGAGCGTCGTGCAGTGCCGCCAGACCGGCCACGGTCGGGCTGGTGAAGAGCGTCCGCACATCCACCGCGACACCCGCCGCCCGGGCCCGCTCCACAAGCGTCACCGCCAGCAGGGAGTGCCCGCCCAGCTCGAAGAAATCGTCATCGACACCGACGGAGGGCAGGCCGAGTACCTCGGCGAACAGCGCACACAGGATCTCCTCCTGCACCGTCGACGGCCCACGCCCGGCGAACCCGGCACTGTACTCCGGTGCCGGCAGCGCCCGCCGGTCGAGCTTGCCGCTGACCGTCAGGGGCAGTTCGTCGAGCACCACGATGGCGGCCGGGACCATGTACTCGGGCAACACCCGAGCCGAGTGCGCTCGGAGCTCGGCGACGTCAGCGTCGCCGGCCGCCACCGCGTACCCGACCAGACGCCTGTCGCCTGGCCGGTCCTCCCGGACGACCACGGCCGCTCGCGTGACGGACGGGTGGGTGAGGAGGGCTGCCTCGACCTCGCCGAGTTCGATGCGGAACCCGCGGATCTTCACCTGGTCGTCGGTACGCCCCATGTACTCCAGTTGTCCGTCGGCGTTCCACCGGGCCAGATCACCTGTGCGGTACATCCGTTCACCCGGCTCGCCGTAGGGGTTGGCGACGAACCGTTCGGCGGTCAGGCTCGGCCGGTCGAGGTATCCCCGGGCGAGTTGTGCCCCGGCCAGGTACAGTTCGCCGGCCACGCCGGGCGGTACGGGTCGCAGCGCGGCGTCCAGCACGAACACGCGCGTGTTCCACAGAGGTCGGCCGATGGGCACCACGCCGCCGGTGGCGGCGCCGGGTTCGCAGGTGTAGGCGGTGACATCGATGGATGCCTCGGTCGGGCCGTACAAGTTGTGCAGCGGGATCGACAGCGCCGCGTGGAACCGGTCCCGCAACCAGGCTGACAACGTCTCGCCGCTGCAGACCACGGCCCGCAGCGAGGTGCACTCCTGGGCAGTGGGTTCGGCGACGAACGCCTGCAGCATCGACGGGACGAAGTGGGCGACGGTGACCTGCTCGCGCTGGATCAGCCCGGCCAGGTACCCCGGGTCACGGTGACCGCCCGGACGGGCCGCCACCAGCGTCGCACCTTCGAGCAGCGGCCAGAAGAACTCCCACACCGACACGTCGAACCCGAACGGCGTCTTCTGCACCACCCGATCGTCCGAGGTCAGCCGGTAGGCGTCCTGCATCCACGCCAATCGGTTGACCAGGCCCCGGTGGGTGATCGTGACGCCCTTGGGTCGTCCGGTGGACCCGGAGGTGAAGAGGACGTACGCCGGGTGGTCGACGAGAAGGCCGCAGGTGCGGTCGCCGTCCTCGAGGTCGCGTGTGGACAGGCGGCTGAGTGTGGTGGTCAGCTCCGGGTCGTCGAGGACGAGGGTGGGGACCTGTCCGCGGATCGCCGGCTTCAGGGCGGCGCTGGTCAGCAGAAGCACGGGTCCGGCGTCCGCCAGGAGACGGGTGATGCGGTCGGCAGGGTGGTCCGGGTCGACGGGGAGGTAGGCGGCGCCTGTCTTGAGGACGGCCAGCAGGGCGACGACGAGATCGGCGGAGCGCTCCAGGTGGACCGCGACGAGGCTTTCGGGTCCGGCGCCGCGTCCGGCCATGAGGCGGGCGAGCCGGTTGGCACGTGCGTTGAGGTCGGCGTAGGACAGCCTGACGTGTTCGAAGACCACGGCGGTGGCGTCGGGGGTGCGCGCGGCCTGTGCCTGGAAGAGGTTCGGCAGCGTCGCGACCCGTACCTCGTGCGCCGTGTCGTTCCAGGCCGACAGCACGTCGTGGCGCTCGTCCGCGCTGAGAAGGTCGATGGCCGTGACGGACCGTGCGGGGTCGGCGGTCACGGTGTCGAGGATGCGAACCAACCGCTCGGCCAGTGACTCCACCGTGCCGTGATCGAAGAGGTCGGTGGCGTAGGTGATGGAGCCGATCAGGCTGCCGGCGTGGCCTTCGCGGAACTGGAAGTCGAGGTCGAACTTGGCAGGCTGGTCACCCGTGGTCATGAGGTGGGTATCGACACCGGGCAGAGCGAGGCTCGCCGGGGCGGTGTTCTGCAGAGCGAGCATGACCTGGAAGAGGGGGTGGCGGGCCATGGACCGACTGGGGGCCAGGTCTTCCACAAGTCTTTCGAACGGCACGTCCTGGTGGGCGAAGGCCTCCAAACCCCGTTCGCGTACGCGGTGCATCAGTTCACGGAAGGACGGATCCCCCGATATGTCGGTGCGGATCACCAAGGTGTTCACGAAGAACCCGACCAGCTCGTCCAGGCTTTCGTCGGTGCGGCCGGCCAACGAGGTCCCGATGGGAATGTCGACGCCTGCGCCGAGTCGGAAGAGCAGGGTCGCGAGGGCGGCTTGGAGCACCATGAACACGGTGACGCCCTCGGCGCGGGCCAGGCTGGTGATCCGCTGGTGGAGTTCGCCGTCGATACGAACGCCGACGGTGCCGCCGCGGTGGGTGGCCACCGGTGGCCGCGGCCGGTCGGTGGGAAGGGCGAGTTCTTCCGGCAGGCCGGCGAGCGTCTCGCGCCAGTAGCCCAACTGTCGGCTCAGGGCGCTCTCTGCGTCCCGGCCGTCGCCCAAAAGGTCGCGCTGCCAGAGGGCGTAGTCCGTGTACTGGACCGGGAGCGGCTCCCAGTCCGGCGCCTGTCCGTTGGCGCGAGCCGTGTAGGCGGTCGAGATGTCGCGGGCGAGTGGCGCGAGGGACCAGCCGTCCCCGGCGACGTGGTGCAACACCAGGACCAGAACGTGTTCCTGTGGCGCCACAGCGAACAGCCGTGTTCGTATGGGGAGTTCGTCGGTCAGGTCGAAGGGGCGACGGGCTTCTCCGGTCACTGCCGACGCCAGTTCACCCTCCGGCACCTGCTCTGGGAAGAGCGGCAGGTCGATCGCCTGGTGGGCGAGGACGCGCTGCTCAGGTGCGCCGTCGACAACCCCGAAAACGGTGCGGAGGACCTCGTGGCGGGTGACGACATCGGTGAGAGCGGTTCGCAGGACCTCGGGGTCGAGGTCGCCGGTGAGGCGGAGGGCGATGGGGATGTTGTAGAGCGCGGACGGTCCTGTCAGCTGTTCCAGGAACCACAGGCGCTGCTGGGCGTACGACAGCGGCACCGTGCTGGGCCTCGGCCGGACCGCCAGTGGCAGGCGTGGGGCGTCGGCGCCGCCCTCGGCGAGGCGGAGGGCGAGTCCGGCGACGGTGGGGGTTTCGAACAGGGCGCGAACCGGGATGTCGGCCCGGAGGGTGGTGCGGATGCGGCTGACGAGGCGGGTGGCGAGCAGGGAGTGGCCGCCGAGGTCGAAGAAGTCGTCGTCGACCCCGACGTGGGGGAGGCCGAGGACGTCGGCGAACGCCTGGCTGAGGAGTTGTTCCTGGGGGGTCCGCGGTTCCCGGCCCGGGCTCGTGGCGGTGTAGTCGGGCGCGGGCAACGCCTTCCGGTCCACTTTGCGGTTCACCGTGAGCGGGAGCGCGTCCAGCGCGACGATCGCCGAAGGCAGCATGTAGTCCGGCAACACGGCTGACAGACGGGCACGGACGTCCGTGATGTCCACAACGTCCGGACCGCTCTCCGGGACGATGTATCCGACCAGGCGCCTGTCGCCGGGCTGGTCCTCGCGGACGATGACGGCGGCCTGGGTGACGGCCGGGTGGGAGAGAAGAGCGGCCGCGATCTCGCCGGGTTCGATGCGGAAGCCGCGGATCTTGACCTGGTCGTCGGCGCGGCCGAGGTATTCCAGCTGCCCGTCGGCGTTCCAGCGGGCGAGGTCCCCGGTCCGGTACATCCGCTCGCCGGAGGTCCCGTAGGGATTCGCGACGAACCGCTCTGCCGTCAGCCCGGAACGGTCCAGGTATCCCCGCGCCAGATGAACACCCGCCAGGTACAGCTCCCCGGCCACCCCGGGCGGCACGGGCCGCAGGCACCGATCCAGCACGAAGGCCCGGGTGTTCGCTATGGGCCGGCCGATGGGCGGAGTACGGCTCCACGACGGTGCGGCACACCGCATCAGCGTGGACCCGATGGTCGTCTCCGTCGGCCCGTAGCTGTTGTAGAACTCCCGATCGGCAGTGACCCACCGGGTGACGAGACCCGCGTCCGGGGCTTCACCCCCCACCACGAGCATCCGCAACTGCGGCAGGCACGCAGGGTCCAGCTGCCGCGCGACTCCCGGTGTCACATGCGCCACCGACACGCCCTGCGCACGCATCACATCCCGCAGGCGCTCGAGGTCGACCCGATCGTCATCGGCGACCAGCACGAGTACCGCACCGGAGACCAGGGTGACGAACAGGTCCTGCACCGACACATCGAAGCTGAACGCCGTCGCCCCGAGCACCCGCGAACGCCTGTCGATCCCGTACTCCGGCGCGACGGCGGTGATGTTGTTGGAGAGCGAACGGTGTGTGACCACCACGCCCTTGGGATGCCCCGTGGAGCCGGAGGTGTAGATGACGTACGCGCTGTGATCGAGCAGCAACGGGCTGCGCCGCTCCCCGTCGGACAGATCATGCGCAGCGCGGCCCGACAGGTCCTGCCGCAGCCGCGGATCGTCGAGTGACAGACGAGTTGCGTCGACACTCGGCAGACCCTCCCACGTCGCGTCAGCGGCGATGAGGACCGAGGGCCGGGCCTCAGTAAGCAGATACGCGATGCGCTCGACCGGGTGACCGGGATCGATGGGCAGGTAGGCGGCCCCCGTCTTGAATACGGCCAGGACGGCGACGATGAGGTCGACGGAGCGGGGAAGCGCCAGAGCGACCAGTTGCTCGGGCCCTGCCCCGTGACCGACCAGCAGTCGGGCGAGCTGGTTGGCGCGGGTGTTGAGTTCGGCGTAGGAGACTTCGACGCCTTCGAACACCACGGCGGGAGCGGAAGCAGTGCGCGCGACCTGGGCCTCGAACAGCTCCGTCACGGTGGCTTGCGGCATGGGCCGGGTGGTGTCGTTCCAACCCGCGAGGACGCGGTCGTGTTCGACGGGACTGAGGATGTCGATCCTGTGCACCGGCACCGACGGGTTCGCGGTGACGGTTTCGAGGACACGGGCGAGGCGTTCGCCGACGCCGGCGGCCGTGTGGTGGTCGAACAGGTCGGTGGCGTAGGTGATGGCACCGTGCAGGCCGGCGGGCTTGCCGTGCTCGGTGAGGTGTTCGTTGAGCTGGATGTCGAGGTCGAACTTGGCGGGGCTGTCGCCAGTGGTCAGGACGTCGATGTTCAGGCCGGGGAGTGAGAGGTCCGGCGTGGTGGTGTTCCGCAGGGTGAGCATCACCTGGAACAGGGGGTGGCGGGCCATGGACCGGGTGGGTGCGAGGTCTTCCACCAGGCGTTCGAAGGGCACGTCCTGGTGTGCGTAGGCGTTGAGTGCGCGTTCACGGACGCGTTCGAGGAGTCGAACGAAGTCGGGGTTCCCTGACAGGTCGTTCCGTAGGACGAGGGTGTTGACGAAGCATCCGACGAGGTCGTCGAGCGCGTGGTCGGTGCGGCCGGCGACGGGGGTGCCGATGGGGATGTCGTCTCCGGCGCCGAGGCGGTGGAGGAGGGCGGCCAGTGCTGCCTGGACGACCATGAACACGGTGACGTCGTGCGTTCGTGCCAGGTCTGCGACGGCCTGGTGTGTGTCTGCGTCGATGTGCAGCTCGACGGTGCCGCCGCGGTGGCTGGCCACTGGTGGACGCGGCCGGTCGTAGGGCAGATCGAGCTCTTCCGGGATTCCGCCCAGCGCCTGTCGCCAGTATGCGAGCTGCTTGCTCAGGAGGCTGCTGGGGTCGCCCGCGTCTCCCAGCAACTCCCGCTGCCACAGGCTGTAGTCGGCGTACTGGACGGGCAACGGCTCCCATCTCGGTACACGGCCGGTGGAGCGGGCGGCATAAGCGGTCGACACGTCGTGTGCCAGCGGGCCGAGCGACCATCCGTCACCGGCGATGTGGTGGACCACGACGATCAGCAGATGCTCGTCGGGACTGATCCGGATCAGCCGGGCCCGCAGCGGGATCTCGTGCGCCAGATCGAAGGGGAGCGCCACCGCCTCCTCTTCGCCCTGCGAGGCCTGTTGGCCATCGATCACGGTGAGCAGGTCACCGACTGCGTCGGCGCGCGCGATGCGCTGGTGGGGCTGGCCGTCGGTGGTGGTGATCACGGTGCGCAGGGCTTCGTGCCGGTTCACGACGTCGCGGAGTGCGGAGTGCAGGGCGTCGGTGTCGAGTGTGCCGGTCAGCCGCAGGGCCAGGGGGATGTTGTAGGTGGCGGAGGGGCCCTCGAGTTCGCCTAGGAACCACAAGCGCTGTTGGGCGAAGGACAGCGGCACGAGCTTCGGTCGCAGCGCCGGCGCCAGGGCAGGCCTGGAGGGGGCGGTGGTGGTCAGCCGCTCGGCGAGTTCGCGGAAGGTGGCAGCCTCGAACAGTGTCCGGATCGGCACCTCGACTGCGAACGCTGATCGGATGCGGCTGATCAGGCGTGTTGCGAGGAGCGAGTGCCCGCCGAGGTCGAAGAAGTTGTCGTCGATTCCGACGGTCGGCAGGCCGAGTACGTCGGCGGCCAGGGCGCACAGGCTTTCCTCCTGGGCGTTGACCGGACCGCGGCCGGTGCCGTCGGTGGTCGGAGTGCAGTCGGGGGCGGGGAGTGCTTCGCGGTCCAGTTTGCCGTTCGCCGTGAGCGGGAGCGCGTCCAGTGCCACGATCGCCGAAGGCAGCATGTAGTCCGGCAACACGGCTGACAGGCCGGCGCGGACATCCGCGACGTCCACCCCGTCCGTGTGGTCGCTCGGGATGACATAGCCGACCAGGCGCTTGTCGCCGGGCTGGTCCTCGCGGGCGATGACGGCGGCCTGGATGACGGCCGGGTGGGAGGCCAGTGCCGTCTCGATCTCGCCGAGTTCGATGCGGAAGCCGCGGATCTTGACCTGGTGGTCGGTGCGGCCGAGGTGTTCCAGTTGTCCGTCGGCGCTCCAGCGGGCGAGGTCCCCGGTGCGGTACATGCGTTCGCCGGGTGTGCCATAGGGGTTGGCGACGAAGCGTTCCGCGGTCAGTGCGGATCGGTTGAGGTACCCCCGGGCCAGGCCGGCCCCGGACACGTACAACTCTCCGGCCACGCCGGTCGGCACCGGCCGGAGGGCCGCGTCCAGGACGTAAACGCGGGTGTTCCGGATGGGCTGTCCGATGGGCACACGGCCGTTGTGTCCGGGGTTCAGGGTTGCCCTCGTCGACCACACGGTGGTTTCCGTGGGGCCGTACAGGTTGGTGACCGACGCCGCGGCCGCCGTCAATGATCGGGCGAGCGCGGGGGGCAGTGCCTCGCCGCCGACCAGTGCCCGCAGTGCGTCGATGGCCTCGGGGGCCTCCCCGGTCAGGGCCTGCCACACTGCGGGTGTCGCCTGCAGCACCGTGGCCTGGGACCGGTGGATCAGTTTGGCCAGGGCCTGTGCGTCGCGGGCAGTGTCCCGGTCGGCGAGCACCACGCGGGCACCCGACATGAGGGGTACGTAGACCTCCAAGGCGTGGATGTCGAAGGCCACCGTGGTCACCGCGACGAGGGTGTCGCCGGCGTCCAGCGCCAGGTGCTCGCGCATGGCGGTGATGAAGTTGCCGAGTGCGTGGTGGGAGACCACGGTGCCCTTCGGCCGGCCTGTGGATCCGGAGGTGTAGATGACGTACGCGGGGTGGGCGGGCAGCAGTGACGTGCCGCGTTCGGTGTCGGTCAGGTCCGCGCCGTCGAGACGCGAGATCGCCTCCACGGTCTCCGAGGCGTCCACCACCAGCCGTGCCGCATCCTCGGGCAGCACCGGCTCCACCGTACGGGTGGTCACCACCAGCGCGGGCCGGGCGTCGGCCATGACGTAGGCGATTCGATCGATCGGATGATCGGGATCGATGGGGAGGTAGGCGGCCCCTGTCTTGAGTACGGCCAGGATGGCGACGATGAGGTCGACGGACCGTGGCAGTGCCAGTGCGACCAGTTGCTCGGGCTCTGCTCCGTGTTCGATCAGCAGTCGAGCGAGCTGGTTGGCGCGGGTGTCGAGTTCGGCGTAGGAGACTTCGACGCCTTCGAACACCACGGCGGACGCGGAGGGGGTGCGGGCGACCTGCGCCTGGAGCAGTTCGGGAAGCGTCGCGAGGGGAAGTTCCCGGGTGGTGTCGTTCCATTCCACCAGGATGCGGTGGTGTTCGACCGGGCTGAGGATGTCGATCCGGCTCACGGGGACGGACGGCTGTGCGGTGACCGTTGCGAGGACTCGGATGAATCGCTCGGCGATGCTGGTGGCGGTGCGGTGGTCGAAGAGGTCGGTGGCGTAGGTGATCGCTCCGCGCAGACCGGCGGGGGTACCGCGGTCGGTGAGGTGTTCGTCGAGCCGGACGTCCAGGTCGAACTTGGCGGGACCGCCGCTGGTGGGCCAGACCGCGGTGGTCAGGCCGGGCAGCTCGAGATTCGGCGTGGTGGTGTTCTGGAGGGTGAGCATCACCTGGAACAGGGGGTGGCGGGCCACGGACCGGGTCGGCGTGAGCACTTCCACCAGGCGTTCGAAGGGCACGTCCTGGTGCCCGTAGGCGCCCAGGGCCGTCTCGCGTGCCTGACTCAGCATCTCCAGGAACGTGGGATCGCCGGACAGGTCGGAGCGTAGGACGAGCGTGTTGACGAAGAATCCGACCAGGTCGTCGAGTGCTTCGTCGGTGCGTCCGGCGACGGGGGTGCCGATGGGGATGTCGTCGCCGGCGCCGAGGCGGTGCAGCAGGACGGCCAGTGCGGCCTGCAGCACCATGAAGACGGTGACGCCCTGTGCTCGGGCGAGGTCCGCGATCGCTTGGTGGACGTCCGGTTCGATGTGCAGGTCCACGGTGGTGCCCCGGTGGGAGGCTGCCGGTGGACGGGGTCGGTCGACCGGCAGGGCCAGTTCCTCGGGGATCCCGTTCAGCGCCTGGCGCCAGTAAGCCAACTGTTGCGACAGCACACTGGCTGGATCCGACGCGTCGCCGAGGAGGTCGCGCTGCCACTGGCTGTAGTCAACGTATTGTACGGGCAACGGCGCCCATGCGGGGGAATTGCCGGCGGTGCGGGCCGCGTAGGCCGTCGAGAGGTCATGGGCGAGCGGGCCGAGGGACCATCCGTCACCGGCGATGTGGTGGACCACCACGACCAGCACATGCTCGTCGGGGCCGGTCCGGAGCAGTCGGGCGCGCAGCGGGATATCGCGTGTCAAGTCGAAGGGGTGCTCCGCCGTTTCGGTGACCAGGCGGGTCGCCTCGGCCTGCGGGACGCGTTCGGCGTCGACGGCGGTGAGGAGGTCTCCGAGCGCGTCGAGGTCCCGGATCCGCTGGTACGGCTGGCCGTCGACGGTGGCGAACACCGTGCGCAGGACTTCATGCCGGGCCAGCACGTCGTGGAGTGCGGCGTGCAGGGCGTGGGTGTCGAGGGTGCCGGTCAGCCGTAGGGCCATCGGGAGGTTGTAGGTGGCTGATGGGCCTTCGAGCTCGCCGAGGAACCACAGGCGCTGCTGGGCGAAGGACAACGGCACCAGCTCCGGTCGTCGCGTCGGCACCAGCGGGGAGCGGGGCGCGCTGGAGGTGGTCAGCCGGGCGGCCAGTTCTCGGAGCGTGGGAGTTTCGAACAGGGTCCGGATCGGGACCTCGACGCCGAACACGGACCGGATCCGGCTGACCAGACGGGTCGCGAGGAGGGAGTGGCCGCCCAGGTCGAAGAAGTCGTCGTCGACCGCGACGGACGGCAGGCCCAGGACCTCGGCGGCCAGGGAGCACAGGATTTCTTCCCGGGCGTTCGCCGGTCCCCGGCCGGTGGTACCCGCGGCGTAGTCGGGGGCGGGCAGGGCCTTGCGGTCGAGTTTGCGGTTCGCCGTGAGCGGGAGATCGTCCAGTTCGACGACCGCTGCCGGCACCATGTGGTCGGGCAGCAGGGCTGCGACGTGGGCGCGCAGGGCGGTGCTGTCCGTGGGCAGGGCGCTGCCCGCGGTGCGGACGATGTAGCCGACCAGGCGCATGTCGCCGGGCTGGTCCTCGCGGGCGACGACGGCGGCCCGGCTGACGGCCGGGTGGGAGGCCAGGGCGGCTTCGATCTCGCCGGGTTCGATGCGGAAGCCGCGGATCTTGACCTGGTCGTCCGTACGGCCGAGGTATTCCAGTTGTCCGTCGGAGCTCCAGCGGGCCAGATCCCCGGTGCGGTACATGCGTTCGCCCGCAGTGCCGTGAGGGTTGGCGACGAACCGTTCCGCGGTCAGGCCGGGCCGGTCGAGGTAGCCGCGAGCCAGTCCGGCCCCGGAGATGTAGAGCTCCCCGGTGACCCCGATCGGGACCGGCCGAAGCGCGGCGTCCAGCACGAACCCCCGCATGTTGCGGATGGGTTGTCCGATCGGTACCCGGCTGTCGTGTTCGCTGTTCAAGGTCGCCAGCGTCGACCAGACAGTGGTCTCCGTGGGGCCGTACAGGTTGGTCACCGATACCGCTGCCGCCGTCAACTGCCGAGCGAGTGCGGGGGGCAGTGCCTCGCCGCCGACCAGGGCCCGCAGTCGGGGCAGCGCGTCCGGGGCCTCCGCAGTCAGGGCCTGCCACACTGCGGGCGTCGCCTGCAGCACCGTGGCCGCCGACCGGTGGATCAGCCCGGCCAGGGCCCGTGGGTCCCGGGTGGTGTCGTGGTCGGCGATCACCACGCGGGCGCCCGCGACCAGCGGTACGTACATCTCCAGCGCGTGGATGTCGAAAGCCACCGTGGTCACCGCGACGAGGGTGTCGCCGGCGTCCAGCGTCAGGTGCTCGCGCATGGCGGCGACGAAGTTGTCGAGCGCGTGGTGGGAGATCACCGTCCCCTTCGGGCGGCCCGTGGATCCCGAGGTGTAGATCACGTAACCGGGGTGAGCGGGATGCAGCGCCACGCCGCGTTCGGCGTCGGTCAGATCCCCATCGTCAAGACGTGTGAGCGCCTCGACGGTCTCCGGGGCATCCACGACCAGCGGCGCCGTACCTTCGGGCAACACCGGCGCCACCGGCTGGGTGGTCACCACCAGCGCGGGCCGGGCGTCGGCCATCAGATAGGCGATCCGATCGACCGGATGACCGGGATCGACCGGCACGTACGCAGCCCCTGACTTCATCACCGCCAGCAGGGCGACCACCAGGTCGACCGAACGGTCCATCAGTATGGCCACGCGGCCCTCCGGCCGGGCACCCTTGGTGACCAGCAGCCGCGCCAGACGGTTCGCGCGGGCGTTCAGCTCCGCATACGTCAACCGGGTGTCCTCGGACACCACCGCCGTCGCGTCCGGCGTGCGCGCGACCTGCGCCTCGAACAAGGTGGGAAGCGGCGGGAGGGGAAGGTCACAGGTGGTGTCGTTCCACTCGACCAAAGTGCGGTGGCGTTCGACCGGGGTGGCCACATCCAACCGGGAGATCGGCGCATCGGGCTCCAGCCGGGCCAGGGCCGCGAGCAGATGGACGAACCGCGCTTGGTGGGCGGCATTCTCTTCTTCGGTGTAGAGCGCGGGGTTGGCCAGGAAATCCAGCCGCAGGCCTGCGTCACGCTCGTATACGAGGATCGTCAGGTCGTCCACCGCACCGTTCGCCAGGTAAGTGCGCGCGGTGGTCTCGCATCGTCCGAACCGGGGGAGTGCCCGGTCATCAGGAAGGAAGTTGATCTCGGGGCCGAACATGCGACTGTTCGCAGGGGCGAGTTTCAGGTCCCGATACAGGTCCGCGTATCGGTAACGCTGGTGCTGGAGAACGCCCCGGCTCGCTGCAGAAGCCTCCCGAGCCAGGTCACGCACGCTCATGCCACCCGTGATACGCAGGCGCAGCGGCAGCGCCTGGGCCATGCTCGCCACCGCCCCCCTCACACGCGACCCCTTGCGCGCCGTGACAGTCAGTCCCAGCAGGACATCACGCACCTGCGCCACCCGATGCACGTACAGCCCGGCGGTCCCGATCAGCAGGGCCGGCAGGGCGACGCCCGACGCGCGGGCCACCTGTCGAAGCGACTGCGCGATCTCAGCCGGAACCACGGCGGTCCGGCGGTGAGCATGGTGGGACGCCGACGCCGTCCGTGAGGCCAGGGCAAGGACGTCGGGCGCGTCCCCCATCCGCTCCGTCCAGTACGCACGGTCCTGCGCGAACTGCGCGCTCCCGCGGTACGCCTCGTCGTCGGCCACGATCTCCTCGAGGGGCGCGAACGGCGTGAACGGGCAGTCCCGTCCCTCCTCAAGGGCGGTGTAGACATCCGTGACCCGGTTCAGCCATACCGCGTATCCGACGGCGTCCACTGCGATGTGGTGGGCCCGCAGGTACACCATGCTTCTGTCGTCACCCACCAGTAGCACGGCGAAGGTGATGATGCGGCCGTGTTCGAGATCGGCGGGACGTGCCGCGTCGGCACGCATCCATGCCTCGGCGGCCGCCAGGGGCGCGCGCTCATCCCGCAGGTCGATCACGGGCAAGCGGTAGTCACGCAGGGGCTCTGCCACCTGCCACGGCCCGTCGTCGCTCTGCCCGAACCTCCGATGCGACAGCTCGGCCTCGGCCAGCACCTGGCCGAACGCCTTCTCCAGCAAGCCGAGCTGCAGAGGGCCGGAGATCTCCAGGTACTCCACCATGTTCTGGGCCGGGCTGGTCGGATCCAGTGCCTGGGAGTACCAAATGCCTTTCTGAGCTGCAGTCAGGGCCGTTGTGGCATGGTTCGGCATATCGAACATCCCGTGTACTTGATATCCAGCGAGAAATCAGCGCGAATTCATTTCTGCACGGACTTTGTATCCGTTAGGCCGCAGAAGTGGCAGGCGCGTTGCACTTCAGGTCCCAGAAGTCCGGCCGCGAGCGCGGTGTCATGCTGGACCCGCCCGAGTGGCGACCGGCGCATTCCTGTAACCGTCTGCGAAGATGCGGTGAGTTCTCGCGGGTCACACGGTTACGCGCTGCCGCTCATGCGGCACGGGTGAGGAGTTCGGGGGCCCGGCAGGTGGCAGGTGGCCTTTGGCGCACGTTCGGTCCGGGGCGCCGGGCCCGGAGAGCCGTCTCGGATTTCCGAGAGCGGCGAAGACGTGTAGCGCGTGCGGCGGTCCCGGCTTGGAGCTGCTCGGCCGAGTGCAGCCGCTGAGGGTCTACGGACGGCTGATGTCGCCGCTCTTTATTGGCCGTCCATGGCATCGATCAGGCTTTGGGGGCGCATGTCGGTCCATGTGCGCTCGACGTAATCCAGGCACTCCTGGCGTGATGCCTCACCGAAGGCGATGTCCCAACCCTCGGGGACGTCGACGAAGGTCGGCCAAAGTGAGTGCTGCTTCTCTGCGTTGACCAGCACCAGGTAAGGGGCTTGCTGGTCCTCGAACGGGTTCGTCACGTCTGGTTCTTTCTGATGTACGTGCACATTGCCTGCGGTAGCACGGAACTGGACTCCGCGAAACGTAGCGATCACAAGCAAACGTGGAGTTACCGCCGGCCGGCTCCAGGATGATCTTGCGGTGGCAGGTGGCAGGTGGCAGGTGGCAGGTGAGCCGCTTCGTTGTCCGGAGCCAGGCGGGTCCTGGCTGTGCCGGTTGCGCCGGATGGCGGACCGGCGATGTGGAGCGGGCGGTTGGGGCTCAGGTCGGCCGGGACGCCGCCCGGAACGACGCTGGTTCCTGCGTCACATGGCGTATGGGCCGTTACGGCGGGGTGACGCGCGGTGCGAGTGTAGCTGTCTCGGCACCGGATAGCTCCTCGAGGGAGCGCCCGCGGGGCTCGATGCGGAAGGCCCACGTCACGACGAAGGCGAGTGCGCTGGTGGCGGCCACTCCGAACAGCAGTGCGGCGGTCCCGACGGCGTCCAGCAACACCGGGAAGAGGAAGGTCCCGAGAGCCGCGCCCAGCTTGCCGCAGGCGGCCGCGAAGCCATGGCCCGCGGACCGCACCTCGGAAGGGAACACCTCGGCAGGGAGGGCGAAGGTGGTGGCGTTCGGGCCCAGGTTCATGAAGGTGTTGAACAGAGCGAAGCCCGCCAGAACCAGGGGCAGATGACCGTCGCCGCCACCGGGCAGCGACTCGGCGACGGCCAGCAGGCACAGTGCCACGGCCATCACGGCGAAGCCCGCGAGCTGCAGCGGCGTCCGCCCCACCCGTTCCACCAGCACGATCGCCAGCACGAAACCGACCACCAGGAAGGCGTCGAGGGCCGCCGTGCCCTCGGTCGAGGAGATGTCCTCGGAGATGAACGTGGCGTGCGCGCCGCTCAGTGCGAGCCCCGTGAGCAGCGTCGGGGTGAAGATCCCCACCCCGTACGTCGCGATGTCCATCAGGAACCACGGGACGGCGGTGAAGACCGTGCGCCGCCACAGCCGCCTGGAGAACAATCGGGGCTGCGCAAAAGCCGTCAATCCTTCCGACGGCGGGTCGCCCCGTGCACGGTCCGCCTCCGTCACATGGCATTGCTGCCCGGTCATGGCTTCCGCGATCTCGCAGGCCTCGCGTTCGCGCCCGTTCTGCGCGAGCCACCGGGGGCTCTCCGGCACATTACGCCGCAGCACGATGATCAGCAGCGCCGGCAGGACCCCGAAGCCCAGCATGAGCCGCCATGACCCCGTCTCCGGCAGCACCAGCAGGATCACCACTCCGACCACCGCCCCCAGCACGATCCCGGCCGCCTGCAGGCTGAACGCGCCGACCAGCCACCGCCCCCGGTTCCGCGCGGGCAGGATCTCCGCCACGTAACTCGCCGCGATCGGGTAGTCCAGCCCCACCGCGACCCCCAACAGCAACCGGAACACGATCAACGACCAGATGTCCCAAGCGAACGCGCACGCCACCGAGAACACCACGAACAGCCACAGGTCGACCTTGAAGATCCGGCTCCGCCCGATCCGGTCGCCCAGCGGCCCCAGCAGCGCCGCACCGAACACCGCCCCCACGATCGCGGCCGCCGACAGCACCCCCTGCTCTGCCGCACTGCCCCCGAAGTCCTTGGCGATCAGCGGGTTCGCCACCGCGATGACGAAGAAGTCGAACCCGTCGAGCAGGATCCCCAGCGCGGCCAGCAGCCAGAACCTCATGTGCAGCCGCGACATCGCCGCACCGTCCAGTGCCGCTCCCAGAGACTGCGGAGTACGGGAGGAAGAACCGTTGGTCGCCACGTGCACGGAGTCAAAGCAACGGTTCGCGCCGGATCAACCCGCCGCGCCAACCGATCCGCGATCGACACCCCCGGACACCCGGTTGGGTGACAGCGGCTCACCGATCGATGCAGCGCTGCATTCGGTCTCCGCGCGGCTGTTCTGCCATGTTCCGGGATCTGGCAGGCTCGTGCGCATGGTTTCGACAGTGCAGAACGTGGCGATCGACTGTGCGGACGCGTATGAACTGGCCAGGTTCTGGGGCGGGGTGACCGGCCGCCCGTTGCCCCCGGGCACCGGACCGGGGGACAGGGAGACGCAGGTGATCCTGCCGACAGGGCTGTCGCTGTACTTCAACGAGGTCCCCGAGCCGAAGTCGTGCAAGAACAGGCTGCACCTGTGCCTGCGTCCGGAGACCTCGCGCGAGGATGAAGTCGAGAGGCTGCTCGGTCTGGGGGCCACCGTGGTGGCCGACCGCCGGGAAGCCGACGGTTCGGGATGGGCCGTCCTGGCGGATCCCGAGGGCAACGAGTTCTGCGTCCTGCGCAGTGCGTCCGACCGTGCCGCGACGGCCTCCTGACCCGGCGGCCAGAAGACGGCGGGGAGGGAGACGGCGGGGAGACGGACGGCGGCACGAGCGGACCGGACGGCGCCGGCCCGCGGCGCTGTCTCGCACGACCCGTCCCCGCCACCGGTGACAGAGCGAGCCGAAGGCGGTCGTGCGGCTATCCGGCCTGCTGACGCGGGAAACGGCGCACGGAGTGGCGTTCGGCGGGCGGTTGCTCGCCGCGGATGTCGGCGAGGAGCGCGGTGATGGCGGCCATGATGTCCTCGGTGGCTTCCTTGAGGACGTCGGGGGTGATGTCCTTGCCGTGGTGGCGGCTGAGGTCGACCGGCGGTCCGGCCACGACGTGCACGGCCTGACGGGGCACCAGCCGCACCCGGCGGTCGCCGCGGCCTCCGCGCGCGTAGGGCGGCACGATGCGGTGGGCGCCCCACTGGGCGACGGGGATGACCGGGGCGCCGGTCGTCAGCGCGATGCGCGCCGCACCGGTCTTGGCCACCATCGGCCACAGCTGCGGATCGCGCGTGACGGTTCCCTCCGGGTACAGCGCCACGCACTCGCCCCTGTTGACGGCGGTGATCGCGTCCCTCAGCGCCAGCGCGGCGTCGGCGGTCCCGCGGTGGACGGGGATCTGGCCGGTCTTGCGCAGCACCGTGCCGGCGAAGGGGATCTTGAAGAGGGACGCCTTGGCGAGGAGGCGGGGCGGCCGGCCGCTGTTGTACTGGAAGTGGCCGTAGGTGAGCGGGTCGAAGTACGAGATGTGGTTGACGGCGGTGATGAAGCCGCCCTCCGCGGGTATGTGCTCGTGCCCGCGCCATTGGCGTTTGACGAGGACGAACAGCACGGGCTTCGCGATGGCCGCCGCCAGCCGGTACCAGAAGCCATAGGGGTTGTGGGATCTGCCGGTCACCCCGGGTCCTCCTCTGCTCGTGCGGCGTCATGCGGCGCCGCCTTGTTCCTGTCGTTCCCCGGTGCTGCGGCAGACCGGTGCCCCTGTGAAGTGCCGTGCTCGTTGTGTCGGTCGCGGCGGGAGTCGCCGCGCACGGGCCTGGGCCGGCATGGGGGGCGCGGCTGATGCGGGCCCTGTCGGTTCAGGCCGCCGGGCGGATGTCCGCCGCGGGTGCCGCCGCTCGGGGCGGGCTCGAAGGGGGACTCGTGGACGTGCGCATGGGACCGCCGTGGTGCCGACAGATTACTTGACTTTGCAAGATCCTAGGTGCCGTGGAGTCCGCCGGGCAACCCGCCGTCCCCCCCGGCGGCTCGCTGTGGCCCTTGTCACCCGGCCGCTCCGGCCTGCCGCCCCCGTGCACACCGGCGAGGGGCCGTGACCGGGGCGGACGTGCGGCCCACGCGACGGCCCGCACCCTCGGGTGGGGGAGGACGGCGATAGGCCGGCGCCCTCGCGTGGCATACCGCAGGGATGAGCGAAGAACCTGACACACCGCAGCAGCCGCCGGACGCCGCGCATCGGCGCCCGCCCGGGATGACCGATCTGACGGTCGAGGCACTCGGGTCCCTGTCGAAGGCACTGGAGACCACCGAGCGCGCCCGCGGCCACCTGTACTCCTTCCACCAGCTGACCGGGACCGCGGACCTCGAACTCGACCGTACCGTCCGACTGCTGAGGGAAGCCGGTCACGCGTCACACGCCGACGTCGTGGAACGGGAGATCCTGGGACGCGATGTCATCCCCGGCCACTGGACCTTCCAGATCGTCGAGTCCTACGACCGGACCTACTACCGGCGGTTCGCGGACCTTGAACGGCGCCTCGTCGACGAACTCGCACAGGGGCGCGACCACCTGTACGAGGCCGAGATGAAGCAGGCCCGCCGCACTTCCCGCCCACCGGGTTGAGCGGCAGCCGGGGGCGGGGCCGGGTCGGGACGGGCGGCGGTGCGCGGAAGGCGGAGGCCGTCAAGGGCGGCCGCGTTGCCCGTCGTCGGCGCCCGGCGGTGTGGTGACATGCGGTCATGGCCTACCTCGGTGTCGACATCGGCACATCAAGCAGCAAGGGTGTCCTGGTCGACGCCTCGGGCACGGTGATCGCGACCGCGGTGCGCGCACACACCGTCTCCCGCCCGCGACCAGGACACGTCGAGATGGACCCCGAAGTGTGGTGGCGGGAGTTCCGCGACATCACCCGCGAGTTGCTGTCAGGTCACCTGGGCGGCCCGGACGCGAAGGGAGGCGCAGGCCCTGCGAGCGGTGCGAGCGGCGGAAGCAGCCCAACCGGCGTCGGCGTGGGACGCCCGGGACCGGTGGCGGCGGTCGGCATCAGCGGCATGGGCCCGTGCGTCGCGCTGGCCGACGGTGCGAGCCGGCCGCTGCGCCCGGCCGTGCTCTACGGGGTGGACACGCGGGCCGTCGCGCAGATCGCCCGGCTCGACGCGGAACTCGGCCGCCCGGCCGTTCTCGACCGGTGCGGCAGCGTCCTCTCCACGCAGGCCGTGGGTCCGAAGGTGGCCTGGGTGGCCGAGCACGAGCCGGAGGTGTTCGCGGCCGCCCGGCGGCTGTTCATGCCGTCCTCCTTCCTCGTCCACCGGCTCACCGGCGCCTATGTGCTGGACCACCATGCGGCCAGTCAGTCCGTGCCCTTCTACGACACCGGGGCCGAGGACTGGTACCGCCCCTGGGTGGACGCGGTATGGCCGCACATGGAGCTGCCCGAGCTGCGCTGGCCCGGTGACCGTGCCGGAACGGTGACGGCGAAGGCGGCCGCCGCGACCGGGCTCGCACCCGGCACACCCGTCCTCACCGGCACCGTCGACGCTTGGGCGGAGGCCGTCAGCGTCGGCGCGACCCGACCGGGCGACCTGATGCTCATGTACGGCACGACGATGTTCCTCATCGCCACCGTCACCCGCCAACTGCGGGTGCCCGAGCTGTGGAGCACCGTCGGCGCGTACTCTGGCACCAGGTCCCTGGCCGGTGGCATGGCCACCTCCGGAGCCGTCACCGAGTGGCTGCGCGGCCTCTTCGGCGCGGCCGACCGGGCGGTCCTGCTGGCGGAGGCCGAGCAGAGCGGCGTCGGCGCACGCGGCCTCGCGATGCTCCCCTACTTCGCGGGCGAGCGCACCCCGATCGCCGACCCCGACGCGCGCGGCGTGATCGCCGGTCTCACCCTCGAGCACACGCGCGGCGACCTGTACCGGGCCGCGCTGGAGGCCACCGCGCACGGCGTGCGGCACAACGTCGAGGCCATGCGGCGGGCGGGCGCCGCCATCGAAAGGGTCGTCGCGGTCGGCGGGGGGACCCGGGGCGGGCTGTGGACGCGGATCGTCTCCGACGTCACCGGACTGCCCCAGGACATCCCCACCGTGACCGTCGGCGCCGCCTACGGGGCCGCCCGGCTCGCGGCCGCCCACCTGGAGGGCGAGGCGGCGACCGCAGCGTGGAATCCGGTCCGTGACCGGTGCGTCCCGGACCCGGCCGCGGGTGCCGCATACGACGGGCTGCACCGTCTGTACCGGGAGCTGTACCCGGCGACGCGCGACACGGTCCACGCCCTCGCCCGGCTGCGGCGCGAGGCCGCGGGCACCGAGGACGCCGCGTCCGGCGGTGCGCCCTCATGACGGATCCGCACCACCTGGGCGGTGTGGCCGGACAGCGGGGGCGCCGGCGTACCCGTGACAGGAGGCCACCGACGAGGACGGTCCAAGGACGTGTACAGACGCTGTGTCCGGCGCGGTGACACGGGCGGAGGCACCCCAAAACCGTTCGACCTTGTCGATGAGGGTCGAATGACCCATGGGGCACGCGCACATGAGGGGTATGTGACCCATGCACAGAAAAGATGCGGCTGGCAGCGTGACGAGAGCAGGAGGCGCGGTCAGCTCGTATGGCATTCGTTCACCAGTATGTCACACCGGCGTTGCCCGCAGGTGGCTCACCCGTCCTTCTGTGAGGCAGCGCACAACGGGTGCGCGCCCCGTACTTGTTCGTCACGCACAAAGGCGCAGCAGATGGAAACAGCAACACGGGCCGACGAGCCGGACCACGGTTCCGAGGCGGCCCTCACCCGCCGGAGGTTCGTGGTCATGGCGGGTTCCGCCGTCGTGGCCGTCGGCGTCGGCGTGGGCACCGCCCAGGCGGCCACGGGTTCCGCCGCCGGGGCCGGCGGCAAGGTCAAGCCGGCGGGCGGGCACTCTGCGCTCAACCGGAAGAAGGCCCCCAAGGGGACATGGCTCGCGGGTGACACCCACGTCCACGACGACCACTCGTCGGACGGCAGCGGTCCCCGCCAGACGTCCCACCAGACCTTGCCCGGCAACCTTTCCGTCGGCGACCAGATCGCGAAGGGCGAGGAGGCCAAGCTCGACTTCATGCCCCTGACCGACCACCGGACGTACGACCAGGTCTGGGACCCCCAGTGGAAGTCGTCCAAACTGCTGCTGCTCCCGGGCGAGGAGGCGAACGGCTCTCCCCACGCCATCGTGCTGGGCAACGTGGACGTGATCGTGGACGGCGCCAACCCGCCCGGCTCCGCGCCCTTCCGCCACGTACAGCAGTCGGTCTGGGACGCCCACGCCCAGGGCGCCGTGTGGTCGCAGGCCCACCCCGACGACGGCGAGTACACCCCGGCGGACGGCCCGAGCGCCAACGCCAGCGTCCAGGGCGCGGACCTCGTCGAGGTACTCAACGTCTCCACCGGCCCCGACGAGCAGGTCGAGTACGCGGAGAACCGGTGGAACGCGGGCTTCCGCTTCGGCGTGGCGGCGGCGAGCGACTGCCACTTCCGCGAGCTGTGGGACGTCGACGCCCCCGGCATGCCCACCACACACGTCTTCGCGGCCGAGCGCTCGGTCCTGGGCATCCTCGACGGGTTCCGCAGCGGCCGTACGACGGTCGCGCAGAACACCGCGGGGCCGTTCCTGACGATCGAGGCGGACGTCGACGGCGACGGCGTGTTCGAAGCGATCGGCGGCGACGAAGTGGTCGTGCCGAGCCGCAAGCTGCCCAAGAAGGCCGCACTGCGTGTGAAGGTCAAGGGCGGCAAGGGCACCACCGTCCACGTCTACGCGGCTCCCGGCCGTTCGGCGGGGCCCGTCGCGACCTACCGTCCGCAGCGTGCCAACGAGAGCTACGAGCTTCCGCTCGTCCTCAAGGACACGGACCACGGCTGGTTCCGGGTCGAGGCCCGTTCCCCCGGCGCCGCCTCCGGTTCCGACGCCGACCCGAACCTGCCGGACCAGCTCCGGGGCGCCACCTCGCCGATCTTCGTCTCCGTGGGCGCTCCGGCCGTTCCGCGGCCCGAGATCCCGCTCCCGGCCGCCGACACCGCCCACGACAAGGCGGAACTCGTCGTCGGCAACCCGGGCGCGTTCACCGGTTTCTCCGATGTCGCGGTCGTCGGCGGCATCACGCACGTGGTGGCGGAGGTGCACGAGGACCACGCCAGCAAGGTCGTCTACCGCCGCCTCGACGCCAAGGGCAGGACCACCGCGTCCGCCACCCTCTCGGGCCGGTCGGCCACCGCGCGGTTCCCGCGCATCGCTGCCACGTCCGACGATGTCTGGGTGGTCTGGCAGGACGAGCAGGGCAAGGAGCAGCCGCACCGTCCGGTGATCCTGCTGGCCCACAGCGCCGACGGCGGCACGTCCTTCAAGGCCCCGAGCAAGGTCAGCAAGGGCAAGGGGCGCGCCGTGCACCCGGCGCTGGCTCTGGTCGACGACAAGCACCCCCTTGTCGCCTGGTCCGACAACAGCGGCGGAGCGTTCGACGTCTACGCGCAGATCGTCGGCGTCGACAAGGCCGCGGTGAACGTCTCCGCCGCGGGCAAGACCACCAGCCCCGGCGTTCCCGAGGACACCCGCTCCCCGCGCTACCCCGCCTCGCTGTTCCCCGCGATCGCCGTCCACGACGGCCGGCACGCCGTGATCACCTGGCAGGACGACCGCTACGACCCGGACCCGCTGTGGACCGGCCACACCCCGCCCGCCGGCCAGGCCGCCGCGGGCGGCACCGATCCCGACAACTGGCAGATCCTGGCGTCGGTGCGCAAGGCGCCGGGCCAGTCCTGGAGCAACCCGGTCCAGGTCAGCAAGGTCAGCGACCGTTCCGACCGTCACCCGGCGCTGACCGTGGACCAAGACGGCACGTTCGTCGCGATCTGGGAGAGCGGCGCGCTGCAGAGCTCCGGCGCCAACCTCCAGCTGCGGGCGAGCCGCTCCACCGACGGCGGCACCACGTGGACGGCGTTCGAGAACGTCGCCCTCGACGCCGACGCGATGAGCCAGCGGGCCAGGCTCGGGGTGGACCCCGACGGCACGGTCCGCGCCGTCTGGTACGACTCCCGCTCGGCCGACTGGCGGTGGAAGGTCCTCACCGCCACCCTCGACCGCAAGAAGGGCTGGTCCGCGGCCACCCAGGTGAGCCGGCAGGGCAACAACACCTGGCCTGCCCTGCACCGCGGTGTCGTGGTGTTCACCAGCGACCGCGGCGCGACCCGCACCCAGCGCGACGAGACGCAGCAGGTCTTCCGGGTGAAGCTCGCCTGAGGGAGCTGGCTGCCGGCGGCACCCAGGAGCCGCCGCACCGTCCCGTTCCAGGGCCCCGTTCGGACCGGCAGTTCCACCTGACCGGTCCGGGCGGGGCCCCGCCGCGCTCCACCCGCGTTTCGGCCCGCGCCGGTGCATGAGGCAGAAGCCGACGCTGCGTCAGTCACGCGGGCGGTCGGCTCGCCGACCGCCGTCGTCCGCGACCGGCCTTGCCGTGAGGGCCGCGTTCGGCTAACTAAGAGGTCGCGCGGATAGGCGGC
>NZ_CBDRBL010000002.1:0-162516 GCF_965342175.1 Actinacidiphila sp. bgisy167 | reverse complement strand
AGGCGGGGTTGTTTTGGGGGGGGGGGGGTTCCTCTGGATCCCCCCCCAGCGCACCGGGAAACCGGGCCCGTCCCAACGTCCGGCGGGAATGCAGTACGTTCGCGGTATGCCCCAGCCCGTGAAGCCCGCCCGCGCGTCCTCCACCACCGCCCAGCGCCGTCGAGTTCGCCAGGAACTGGCCGCCGCGGCTATGCACCTCTTCGCAACCCAGGGGTACGACGAGACCACCGTCGACGAGATCGCCGGTGCCGCCGGGGTCGCGCGCCGGACGTTCTTCCGGCACTTCCGCTCCAAGGAGGAGGCGATCTTCCCCGACCACGACGACACCTTGGTGCGCGTGGGTCAGGTGCTGGACTCCGCCGAGCCCCACGAGCATCCGCTCGACACGGTGTGCCGCGGCATCACCGAAGTGCTGCGCATGTACGCCGAGGCTCCGGAGGTCTCGGTGGAGCGCTACCGCCTGACCCGCGAGATCCCGATCCTGCGGGAGCGCGAGATCGCCTCGGTGGCCCGCTACGAGCGACTGTTCACCCGCTATCTGCTGGGCCACTTCGACGAGGGCGCCCACCGCGACGGTGACGACGACCCGCTGCTGGCGGAGGTCGCCGCGTCCGCCGTCGTCGCCGCCCACAACCATGTGCTGCGGCGCTGGCTGCGCGCCGGAGGCAAGGGCGACGTCGAGGCGCAGCTGGAGCACGCCTTCGAGGTGATCAAGCAGACCTTCGGCACCGGCATCGGCCGGCGCCCCTCCCCCGCCCCGGTGATCGCCTCCACCCAGGGCGAGGTCGTCGTCGCCGTGGCGCGCACGGACGCCTCGCCGGCCGAGGTGATGCGGACGATCGAGAAGGCCCTGAAGGGCGCGTAGCCGCCCGCACCCACGCCCCGAGCACGAACCGCCGAGGCCGCACGTCCCTGGCCGCCGGTGTCGGCGGTGGGCAGCCGGCCCGTACCTCCGGAATCGCGCAGCACGGCCGCCCGGTCCCCCTCACCCAGGGCCGCAGACCCCGGGCGGGCCTGAGGCCGGCCGCGTGCCTGAGCGGCGCCCCGGCACCCCTCGGCGCCCCAGGGCCCGCCACAGCAGCACCCCGGCCCCGCACCCCGGGTCCGTCGTACCGCGCCCCTGGCCACAGCGTCGGGACGCCTTTTTGTGATGCTCAAATGTGCGGCCGTGATGTCATCTGAGAAGAATTGTTGGCACGCAGTGTCTTGCGGGATGGCACGCGGTGCCATACTGTGAGTTAAGTCCGGGCGGGCGGCGTGCCGGCTTGGTCGTTCGCCGTCTGTCCCCAAGGCCCGGGCGCCTGCGTCACAGGCACCGACCGCGTCACTCGCGCTCCGCACCATCCGCCGCAACCGCCACGGACAGCCGCAGCACCGCCGAACCGACGGCGCCACCCCCAGCACTCCTCCCGACGTCCCCCAAGCGTTCCTACGTCGCGCTTCGCCGGAGGCATCTCGTGAAGGACATCCTCGACGCCATCATGGCGTCCGAAAACACGGCCGCGGACCTCGCGGCGCTGCCGCTGCCCGAGTCGTATCGCGCCATCACCGTCCACAAGGACGAGGCCGGCATGTTCGAGGGCCTCGACACCCGCGAGAAGGACCCGCGCAAGTCCCTGCACCTGGACGAGGTGCCCGTACCCGAGCTCGGCCCGGGCGAGGCCCTGGTGGCCGTCATGGCCAGCTCGGTCAACTACAACTCGGTGTGGACCTCGATCTTCGAGCCGCTGCCCACCTTCGGCTTCCTGGAGCGCTACGGCCGGCTCTCCCCACTGGCCAGGCGGCACGACCTGCCGTACCACGTCATCGGTTCCGACCTGGCGGGCGTCGTGCTGCGCACCGGGCCCGGAGTGAACCTCTGGAAGCCCGGCGACGAGGTCGTCGCGCACTGCCTGTCCGTCGAACTGGAGTCCGCGGACGGCCACAACGACACGATGCTCGACCCCGAGCAGCGCATCTGGGGCTTCGAGACCAATTTCGGCGGCCTCGCCGAGATAGCGCTGGTCAAGTCCAACCAGCTGATGCCCAAACCCAGGCACCTCACCTGGGAGGAGGCCGCGGCCCCGGGTCTGGTCAACTCCACCGCCTACCGCCAGCTGGTCTCCCGCAACGGCGCCGACATGAAGCAGGGCGACAACGTGCTGATCTGGGGCGCAAGCGGCGGCCTGGGCAGCTACGCGACACAGTTCGCCCTGGCCGGCGGCGCCAACCCGATCTGCGTGGTGTCCTCGCCGCGGAAGGCGGAGATCTGCCGCCGCATGGGCGCCGAGGCCATCATCGACCGCACCGCCGAGGACTACCGGTTCTGGAAGGACGAGCACACCCAGGACCCGAAGGAGTGGAAGCGCTTCGGCAAGCGCATCCGCGAGCTGACCGGCGGCGAGGACGTCGACATCGTCTTCGAGCACCCGGGGCGCGAGACCTTCGGCGCCTCGGTCTACGTCACGCGCAAGGGCGGCACCGTCGTCACCTGCGCCTCGACCTCGGGCTACAACCACACATACGACAACCGCTACCTGTGGATGTCGCTCAAGCGCATCGTCGGCTCGCACTTCGCGAACTACCGTGAGGCGTGGGAGGCCAACCGCCTCGTCGCCAAGGGCAGGATCCACCCCACGCTGTCGAAGACCTACCGCCTGGAGGAGACCGGCCAGGCCGCCCGCGACGTGCACCGCAACGTGCACCAGGGCAAGGTCGGCGTGCTGGCGCTCGCCCCCGAGGAGGGCCTCGGCGTCCGCGACGAGCAACTGCGGGCCAGGCACATCGACGCCATCAACCGCTTCCGGAACGTCTGAGACCGGGAGGGACCATGAACGAGCGTCGCAAGGACCGTCCGTGGCTGATGCGGACGTACGCGGGGCACTCCACCGCCGAGGCGTCCAACGCCCTGTACCGGCGCAACCTCGCCAAGGGCCAGACCGGCCTGTCGGTCGCGTTCGACCTCCCGACGCAGACGGGGTACGACCCCGACCACGTGCTGGCCCGCGGCGAGGTGGGCCGGGTCGGGGTCCCGGTCGCCCACCTCGGCGACATGCGCCGGCTCTTCCAGGACATCCCCCTGGAGGAGACGAACACGTCGATGACCATCAACGCCACCGCCATGTGGCTGCTCGCGCTCTACCAGGTCGTCGCCGAGGAGCAGGGCGCCGACGTCACCCGGCTCCAGGGGACGACCCAGAACGACATCGTCAAGGAGTACCTGTCGCGCGGGACGTACGTCTTCCCCCCCGGCCCCTCGCTCCGGCTGACGACGGACATGATCGCGTACACGGTCCACCACATGCCCAAGTGGAACCCGATCAACATCTGCAGCTACCACCTGCAGGAGGCCGGGGCCACACCGGTGCAGGAGATCGCCTACGCGATGTCCACCGCGATCGCCGTGCTCGACGCGGTCCGCGAGCGCGGCCAGGTGCCGCAGGAGCGCATGGGCGACGTCGTCGCGCGCATATCCTTCTTCGTCAACGCGGGGGTCCGCTTCGTCGAGGAGATGTGCAAGATGCGGGCCTTCACCCGCGTCTGGGACACGATCACCCGCGAGCGCTACGGCATCGAGGACCCCCGGCAGCGCCGCTTCCGGTACGGGGTGCAGGTCAACTCGCTCGGGTTGACGGAGGCGCAGCCGGAGAACAACGTCCAGCGCATCGTGCTGGAGATGCTGGCCGTGACCCTGTCCAAGGACGCCCGGGCCCGCGCCGTGCAGCTGCCCGCCTGGAACGAGGCGCTCGGCCTGCCGCGCCCCTGGGACCAGCAGTGGTCCCTGCGCATCCAGCAGGTCCTGGCCCACGAGAGCGACCTGCTGGAGTACGGCGACATCTTCGACGGCAGCCACGTCGTCGAGGCGAAGGTCGGCGAGCTCGTCGAACGGTCCCTCTCCGAGATCGCGCACATCCAGGAGATGGGCGGCGCCATGGCCGCCGTCGAGTCCGGCTACCTGAAGGCGCAGCTGGTCTCCTCGCACGCCGAGCGCCGGGCACGGATCGAGTCCGGCGAGGAGAAGGTCGTCGGTGTCAACTGCTACGAGGCGACCGAGCCCAGCCCCCTCACCGCCGACCTGGGCGGCGCCGTCATGACCGTCGACCCGCAGAACGAGGCAAGGGTCGTCGCCGCCCTCCACGACTGGCGCGACCGGCGGGACGAAGTGCGGGCGCAGCGGTCGCTGGAGGCGCTCAAGGCGGCGGCTGCCGGCACCGGCAACCTCATGGAGGCCACCGTGCAGTGCGCCCGGGCCGGCGTCACCACGGGAGAGTGGTCCTGGGCGCTGCGCGACGTCTTCGGCGAGTTCCGCGCCCCGACCGGCGTGGGCGGCGCCCCTGTCGCGGTCACCGCCGAGCCCGGCACACCGCTGGCCGAGGTCCGCCGCAAGGTGGCGCTCACCGCCGGCGAGCTGGGCGCCGGCAAGCTGCGCCTGCTGGTGGGCAAGCCCGGGCTGGACGGCCATTCCAACGGCGCCGAGCAGATAGCGGTACGGGCCCGCGACGCCGGCTTCGAGGTCGTATACCAGGGCATCCGGCTGACCCCCGAGCAGATCGTCTCGGCGGCGGTCGCCGAGGACGTCCACTGCGTCGGGCTGTCGGTCCTCTCCGGCTCGCACGCCGAGCTCGTGCCGGACGTGCTGGACCGGCTGCGCAGGGCGGGAGCGGGCGACGTGCCGGTCGTCGTGGGCGGCATCATCCCACCCGCGGACGCGGCCAAGCTGGTCGAGTCCGGCGTCGCGGCCGTGTTCACGCCGAAGGACTTCGCGATCACCGGGATCATCGGCAGGATCGTGGACGAGATCCGCAGGGCCGGCAAGCTGGACCCGCTGGAGGTCGCCGCCTGAACACGGCGGCGAACATCCGTACGGAGCCGTACGAACCCGTTCGACACCCCGGAGGCGCAGCAAAGATGCAGTTCGGCCGTACGTATGAAGAGTTCGAGGTAGGAGCCGTCTACCGGCACTGGCCCGGGAAGACGGTCACCGAGTACGACGACCACCTCTTCTGCCTCCTGACCATGAACCACCATCCGCTCCACATGGACGCGAACTACGCCGAGAAGACCACCGACTTCGGGAAGAACGTGGTCGTGGGGAACTACGTCTACTCCCTGCTCCTCGGCATGTCGGTGCCGGACGTCTCCGGCAAGGCGATCGCCAACCTGGAGGTCGAGTCGCTCAAGCACGTGGCGCCGACCTTCCACGGCGACACCATCTACGGCGAGACGACCGTGCTGGACAAGTGGCCGTCGAAGTCGAAGGACGACCGCGGGATCGTCCAGGTGGAGACCAGGGGCCACAAGCAGGACGGCACCCTGGTGTGCGTCTTCCGCCGCAAGGTGCTGGTCCCCACCGCCGGCTACGTCAAGGAACGCGGCGGCGAGCAGCCCGGCCGCCCGTCCGTCTCCCCCCGTCCCGACGTGAACGCCTAGGAGGCAGCAGACATGAGCCGACTCGCTCAGACCGACGGGCTGACCGACGTCCAGCAGGAGATCCTCTCCACGGTGCGCAGCTTCGTCGACAAGGAGATCATCCCGGTCGCGAACGAGCTGGAGCACCGGGACGAGTACCCCACCGACATCGTCGAGGGCCTCAAGGATCTCGGCATCTTCGGGCTGATGATCCCGGAGGAGTACGGCGGGCTCGGCGAGTCCCTGCTCACCTACGCCCTGACGGTCGAGGAGATCGCCCGCGGCTGGATGAGCGTGTCGGGCATCATCAACACGCACTTCATCGTCGCCTACATGCTCAAGCAGCACGGCACCGACGAGCAGAAGGAGTACTTCCTGCCCCGTATGGCCACCGGCGAGGTGCGCGGCGCCTTCTCGATGTCCGAGCCCGGCCTGGGCTCCGATGTCTCGGCGATCCGCACCAAGGCCGTCCGGGACGGCGACGACTACGTCATCAACGGCCAGAAGATGTGGCTGACCAACGGCGCCACGTCCAACCTCGTCGCGGTGCTGTGCCGGACGGACGAGGGCCTGCCGGAGAGCGCGGCCCCGCACAAGTCGATGACGACCTTCCTCATCGAGAAGGAGCCCGGTTTTGGGCCCAACCCGACGGTGAAGGGCCTCACCGTCCCCGGCAAGATCGAGAAGATGGGCTACAAGGGCGTCGACACGACCGAGCTCGTCCTCGAGGATGTGAAGGTTCCGTCACATCGCGTCCTGGGCGGCCGCAGCGGCCGCGGCTTCTACCAGATGATGGACGGCGTCGAGGTCGGCCGGGTCAACGTGGCCGCCCGCGGCTGCGGTGTCGCACAGCGCGCCTTCGAACTGGGGATCGCCTACGCCCAGCAGCGGCACACCTTCGGCAAGCCGATCGTGCAGCACCAGGCCATCCAGTTCAAGCTTTCCGAGATGGCCACCAAGGTCGAGGCGGCCC
Organism: Actinacidiphila sp. bgisy167; assembly: GCF_965342175.1. Classification (GTDB taxonomy): domain Bacteria; phylum Actinomycetota; class Actinomycetes; order Streptomycetales; family Streptomycetaceae; genus Actinacidiphila. The sequence goes on along the minus strand of NZ_CBDRBL010000002.1, from coordinate 156,155 downwards.
ACGCCCTGATGGTGAACGCGGCCCGCAAGAAGGACTCCGGCCAGCGCAACGACCTCGAGGCCGGCATGGCGAAATATCTCGCCTCCGAGTACTGCAAGGAGGTCGTGGAGGACGCGTTCCGCATCCACGGGGGCTACGGCTTCTCCAAGGAGTACGAGATCGAGCGCCTCTACCGCGAGGCGCCGATGCTGCTCATCGGCGAGGGCACCGCCGAGATCCAGAAAATGATCATCGGACGCCGACTGCTCGAGGAGTACCGAATCCAGGGATGAATGTCTGAGTTGCACTACTTTGCGCGACCCCAAGGTCACGCCCAGTCATCAAATATCGGCCACTGACTCGGCTGCTGGCTTGCCCAGTTGCCGGTCCCTGCCGATACCATTCACGGAAAGCCGCCGTCCCCAGCACCATCTTTGCGGCACCCTCCGCTACGAAGGTCTTCCATGCCCCACAGCCATTCCTCTGCACCACGCGACAGCCGGGCCGGCGTACGCCTCGCGCGCGGAGCGTCGCCGTGGCTCCTCCCGACCGTCGCCACCGCGGCGGTCAGCCTGGTCCGCGCCCGCCGTTCCGGGCGCTGGGCGGCCGTGGCCGTCCCCACCACCGCCCTCGCGGCGGGCATGCTGTGGTTCTTCCGCGACCCCGAGCGCGAGATCGCGCAGGGCCGCGTCATCTCGCCGGCCGACGGCGTGGTGCAGAGCATCATGCCGTGGAAGGACGGGCGCACCCGCGTCGCGATCTTCATGAGCCCGCTGAACGTCCACGTGAACCGCGCGCCGCTGGCCGGCACGGTCACGTCCGTGGAGCACATCCCCGGCGGGTTCGTTCCAGCGTTCAACAAAGAGAGCGAGAACAACGAGCGCGTCGTCTGGCACTTCGAGACCGAGCTCGGCGACATCGAGATGGTCCAGATCGCCGGAGCCGTGGCGCGCCGCATCGTTCCCTACGTGCCGCAGGGCACCAAGGTGGAGCAGGGCGAGCGCATCGGCCTGATCCGCTTCGGCTCCCGTGTGGACATCTACCTGCCGGAGGGCGTCGAGCCCGCCGTCGAGGTCGGCCAGACCACCGTGGCTGGGGTGACGCGCCTTGACCGTGATTGATCCCGACACCCAGGCACCGTGGGTCGCCTCGGTGGACGATGACGACGACGATGACATGCCGCTGTCGACGCGGCTGTCGATAGCGGACGGCCTCACCCTCGGTAACGCGATCTGCGGATTCATGGCGGTGTACTTCACCACCACCGGGGTGCTCGTCCCGCATCTGATGGGCAACACCGACGGCGGCATGACCCGGCACAGCGCCGCCACCGCCGTGCTGCTGATGCTCATGGCCTCGGTCTTCGACCTCTTCGACGGGCTCGTCGCGCGCAAGCTGCGCAGCTCTGCGATGGGCGCGGAACTGGACAACCTGTCGGACCTGATCAGCTTCGGCCTGGCCCCGGCCTACTTCGTGGTCGTCTGGGGCCTGATCTCGAACGACGCGTACGGCAAGGTCTCGGCGGTGGCGGCGGTCGTGGTGCTGCTCGCGGTCGTTCTGCGCCTGGCCCGCTTCTCCTGCACGACGGTGCGGGCGGGCATCTTCCAGGGCATGCCGAGCCCCTTCGGGGCGATGACCGTCATTTCGGTCGTCCTGCTGAACCTCCCCTTCATCCCGACGGTGCTGGCCATCGTCGGAGTGGCGTGGCTGATGGTCAGCCGGGTCGAGTACCCGAAGCCGCGCGGCCGGCTCGCGACGATCACGCTCTCCTGGATCGTGCTGAGCATGGGCTGCCTGGTGTGCTGGGCGTTCGCCGTCCCCGGCGGCGACATGCTGCTGCAGACGGGCGCCGCGCTGCAGATCTGCGCGGCGGCGGTGATCCCGCTCTTCGCGACGACCCGCCGGGTCAACATGATCCGCAACAACCGCCGTGAGGCGCGTGCGGCGCAGCTTCCGTAGCCGTACGAAGTCCAGCGGGGCCCCGAGCCGGGAACGGCTCGGGGCCTCTGGCTTTCCCGGCCGGATTCCGGTCAGGCCGCAAGGTCGCGCGCGATGTCCCCGGCGAGGCGTTCCAGCAGCGGCCCGGCCTCCGCCATGCAGCGCGCCGGGTCCGGCTCGAGGCCGGTCAGGGCGTACGCCCGGCGGATACCCGCCGCCGCCAGGGCGGCGGCGGGCAGCGTGAGGCGGCCGCAGACGGCGACCACGTCCACGTCCCGGGCCCGGGCGGCGGCCGCCACACCGGCCGGGGCCTTGCCGTGCAGAGTCTGCTCGTCGAGGGAGCCCTCGCCGGTGATCACCAGGTCGGCCCGCGCCAGGGCCTCCGCGAAGCCGAGCATGTCCAGGAGCACCTGGACGCCGGGGCGGAAGGAGGCACGCAGGCCCACCAGCGCCCCGAACCCGACCCCGCCGGCCGCGCCCGCGCCCGGGGCCTCGGCGGCCGCACCGGCCCCCAGCACCCGCGCGTAGTGGGCGAGCGCGGCGTCCAGCGTCGTGACGTCCTCCCGCGTGGCGCCCTTCTGAGGGCCGTAGACGGCGGCGGCGCCCTTGGGGCCGAGCAGCGGATTGTCGACGTCGCTGGCGAGGACGATCTCGGTCGAGGCGAGCCTCGGGTCGAGGCCGGACAGGTCCGCCGAGGCCAGCCCCGCGAGCGCCGCACCGCCGGGGCGGACGGGCTCACCCCGGCCGTCGAGCAGGCGGGCGCCGAGCGCGACGAGCATGCCGGCGCCCCCGTCGTTGGTCGCGCTGCCGCCGACGCCGAGCACGATGGTGCGCGCCCCCGCGTCGAGCGCCGCCCGCAGCATCTCGCCCGTGCCGAAGGTGGTCGCCGTCAGCGGAGCGAAGACACCCGGCGCCAGGTGCCGCAGGCCCGAGGCCTCGGCCATCTCGACCACCGCGGTGCCGTCGCGCAGCGCGTACGCGGCGGTGACGGGCTCCCCCAGCGGACCGGTGACCCGCACCAGCCGCCGGTCGAACCCCGCGGCGACGGCGGCGTCCACCGTGCCGTCCCCGCCGTCGGCCACCGGCACCGACTCGACGACGAGCCCCGGGGCAGCCTTCCGAAGCCCCGCCTCGAGCCGCTCCGCCACCTCGACGGCGGTCAGCGACCCCTTGAACTTGTCCGCTGCGATGAGCACCCGCACTGGACGTGCGTCCGTCACGTTGATCTCCCTTATGGCCGGTCGCGCCGCCTGAACCCTATCCAGGGCGGCCGGGCGGTACACCGGGGGTACGGGCCTTGCCGTCCTCACCCTCGAAGAAGCTGGATCGCGGCGGGCTCCGCGTACTGCGGCTCTCCCGCCGACAAACGCCCGAAAGGCGCGGGACGAACCCGCACCCGGGCACCGGCAGCCCCCCCAGCACCCACGTGCGCAGCGCAGGCGCTTCGACGGGACGGCGATCAGCGAACTGGCCCGCCGTCCTGTGTCTTTGGTGCCGTAGGGTTTCACGTGTGCGATACATCATTGTGGGAGCGGGCGCCGTCGGCGCGACGATAGGCGGCCGGCTGTACGAGAGCGGTCACGAGGTCGTCCTGGTCGCGCGCGGCGTGCACCTGGAGGCGCTGCGCGAGCGCGGGCTGACTCTGCGGACGCCGGACGGGACGTCGCAGCTGCCCGTCCCGGTGGCCGGCGGCCCCGACGAACTGGCGCTCGGTGAAGGCGACGTCCTGGTACTCGCCGTGAAGACACAGGACACCCAGGCCGCGCTGGACGCCTGGGCACCGGTGGCGGACCGGCTGCCGCTGATCTGCGCCCAGAACGGCGTCGCCAACGAACGCATGGCGCTGCGCCGGTTCCGCGAGGTGTACGGCATGTGCGTGTGGCTGCCGTCGACCCACCTGGAACCCGGCGAGGTGGTGGCCCCCTGCGGGCCGCTGCCCGGCATCCTGCATCTCGGCCGCTACCCCCACGGCACGGACGACCTCGCGCGGGCCGTCTCCGCGGACCTGGAGAAGTCCTCCTTCGGGGCCCCCGTGGTGCCCGATGTGATGCGCTGGAAGTACGCCAAGCTGCTGTCGAACCTCGGCAACGCCGTCGAGGCGCTGTGCGGCGGCGGCTGGGACGACACGGCGGCCGACCTGCTCGACCGGGCGAGGGCCGAGGGCGGCGCGGTGCTCGACGCCGCCGGCATCCCGTACGCGAGCGTGGAGGAGCAGGCGGCGGTCCGCGGAGACCGGGTGAGCCTGCGCGCGGTGGACGGTTTCGCCCGGGGCGGCGGCTCGTCCTGGCAGAGCCTGACCCGGGGCACCGGAAGCGTCGAGGCGGACTGGCTCAACGGGGAGATCGTGCTGCTGGGGCGGCTCCACGGGGTGCCCGCGCCGGTCAACGAGACGCTGCGCCGGCTCACGAACCGCGCGGCACGCGACCGCCGCGCCCCCGGAAGCCTCACGTCGGCGCAGGTGGCCGCCGCCGTCGAGGGCCGCGAGCCCGTAGGTTGGGGCGCGTGACGACTGCTGACTACGCCGCGTACATCGCCGGCCTGCCCAAGATCCTCGCCGGGGCGAGCACGCTCTTCCGCGACGCCGAGGGCCGCATCCTGATCGCCGAGACCACCTACCGCGACGACGGCAGATGGGTGCTGCCGGGAGGCACGATCGAGTCCGCCGACGGGGAGACGCCCCGCGAGGCGGCGCGCCGGGAGACCCTGGAGGAGATCGGGCTGGACGTCGAGCCCGGCGTCCTGCTCGCCGTCGACTGGGTGCACGGGTCCTCGGAGCGGCCGCCGCTGGCCTCGTACATGTATGACGGCGGCGTGCTCGACGCGGCCGCGCTCGGCGCGATCGTGCTGCAGGAGGAGGAGCTGTCCGCCTGGCGGACGGCGACCCCCGACGAGGCCGGGGAGTACCTCTCCCCCGGCCTCCACCGCCGTGTCCTCGCGGCCCTGGCCGCGCTGGAGAACGGCGCCTGGCCCGTCGAGCTGGTCGATGGCCACCCCGCGGCGGCCGCCCAGCGGTCCACCGCGTGATCCGGCGTCCGTCACGGGTTTTCCGCCGGACGGCCCGTCAAGCCGGCTGACGACCGCGGTGGCCGCGAGCCGCCTGACGACCCCGGTGGCCGTCGCGCTCAGCGACCCACCGCGTACCCCTGCATCCCGCGGGGGTTGGCGGCCGCGGACAGCACGCCCGTCTCCGGGTCGCGGGCGACGGCGCACATACGGCCCTCGGACCAGGGCGCGGCGACGGTGACGTCGTGGCCGCGGCCGCGCAGCCCGGCGATGACGGACTCCTCGAGGCGGCTCTCCACGGTGAGGCTGCCCGGCCGCATCTGACGGGGGTGGAAGGAGCTCGGGAAGCTGTCGTTGTGCCAGTTGGGCGCGTCGATGGCGCCCTGGAGGTCGAGGCCGCCCCGGACGGGGGCGCGCAGGGCGACGCCCAGGAAGAAGTGCAGCGACCACTGGTCCTGCTGGTCGCCTCCGGGGGTGCCGAAGGCCATCACCGGCACCCCGTCGCGCAGCGCGAGCGACGGGGTGAGCGTGGTGCGCGGACGGCGGCCCGGGGTGAGGGAGTTCGGCAGCCCGGGCTCCAGCCACGTCATCTGCAGGCGGGTGCCGAGCGGGAAGCCGAGCTCGGGGATGACGGGGTTGGACTGCAGCCAGCCGCCGCTCGGGGTGGCGGCGACCATGTTGCCCCAGCGGTCGACGACGTCGAGATGGCAGGTGTCGCCGCGGGTCGCGCCGTTGTGGGCGACGGTCGGCTCCCCGACGCCCATGGCGTCGAACTCGTCCTCCGCGGCGGGGTCGTGGAGCGGGAAGTGAGGCAGCTGCGGAGTGCGGCCGCCGGGGCTCCCGGGGCGCAGTTCGTGGGAGGCCTTGGCCGGGTCGATCAGGCGGCGCCGCTCGTCGTTGTAGGCGGGCGAGAGCAGCTCGGCGAGGGGCACGTCGTCCTGAGCGTCGCCGTACCAGGCCTCGCGGTCCGCCATCGCGAGCTTGGTGCCCTCGACCAGGGTGTGCACATAGTCGGCGGAGCCGTACTCCAGGTACGGGAGGTCGGGCGGCAGCAGGGCCAGTTGCTGCAGGAAGACCGGACCCTGACTCCAGGGGCCCGCCTTGCAGACCGTCCAGCCGTTCCAATCGAGGGACACCGGGTCCTCGTGGCGGGCCTCATAGGCAACGAGGTCGTCCCCGGTCAGTGTGGCGGCGTGGCGCTCACCGGTGGTGTCCATCGCGGGACGGGCGGCGAAGGCGGCCAGCGCCTCGCCAATGAAGCCCTCGCGCCACGCCCTGCGGGCCGCCTCGATCTGCGCCTCCCGGTCGCTGCCCGCGGCCTCCGCCTCCCGCAGCAGCCGCCGCCAGGTGGCGGCGAGAGCGGGGTTGCGCAGCATCGCGCCGGGCCGGGGCGGACGCCCGTCGGCCAGGTACAGCTCGGCCGAGGTCGTCCACTCCGTCTCGAACAGTTCCCGCACGTTGCCGACCGTGGCGCCGACGGCCTCCACCGCGGGGTGGCCCTGCTCGGCGTAGCCGATGGCGAAGGAGAGCACCTCCGCGAGCGGCTTGGTGCCGTGGTCGCGCAGCAGCACCATCCACGCGTCGAAGGCGCCGGGCACGGCGGCCGCGAGCGGACCGGTGCCGGGGACGAAGTCCAGGCCCAGAGCACGGTAGTGGTCGATGGTCGCCCCGGCTGGGGCGGGGCCCTGGCCGCTGAGCACGCGGACGGCACCGCCCGCCGGCGCGATGATGATCGGCACCTCGCCGGCGGGACCGTTGAGGTGCGGCTCCACCACGTGCAGCACGAATCCGGCGGCGACCGCCGCGTCATAGGCGTTGCCGCCGTTCTCGAGCACGGCCATCGCCGACTGGGAGGCGAGCCAGTGCGTGGACGAGACCATGCCGAAGGTGCCCTGCAGGGTGGGCCGGGTCGTGAACAATTTCCCTACTCCTCGCGCCGGGGACACTCCTACACTCGCACGGCGCTCGACGAAACCGAACACATACCCCCGTCCCGTCCACGGCGCGCTCGCTCGCGCGGGTTCCCGGTGTGGTCGGGAATGATGCTCGGCGGCAGCCGGGCGCGTGGGACCCACCGCCCTGATTCCGACTGAGGCTTTCGGCCTCCACTCCCGCGGTGACCCGGACCTGGAGGCGCTCGCCGCGCTCGCCGCCCCCGAGGCGACCGGCGGCCGGTGGAGACCGCCGGCCCCGGCGGTGGGGGCCCCGGGGTGACCGGCGGGGTGTGGCTGCACGTCGACAGGGTGGCGCAGGTCGACTGGTCCTGCGGGACCTGCACCGGGAGCGGCAGGTGTGGGGCGACTGCCGGGCCGGCCGCTACGAGGTGGGCGTCCAGGCCGGCCATCCTCTGGGCTTCTGGTCCCCGGTGTACGCCTGTGGAGTCGCCGCCGGCCGGGTCCTGGCCGACCTCGCGGGCGAGCCGACCGCGCTGCGTGAGGAGACGCCGGCCTGTCCCGGGCCGCTGTGCGAGGCGCTCGTCGCGGCTTCCTGGGAGCCGGACTTCCTGGTCGTGAAAGCCCGCAGGTCCGCGACTGCCGGTGACGTCCTGCACGTCGCGCCGTGCCTTTCGCGGTCGGGGTGCTGTCGCAGTCGCTGCACGCCCATCACCATGTGCGGTACCGGGGCCCTCGCCGCCGCGGGTGTTTTTTACGGCACCCCGCCCGGTTTCCGTGCCCGCGCCGAGAGGTGCCGGCCGGCCGGGCTCCCCCATGGCAGCGGTGGAGGCTGCCTCGACCCTGGTAGCGCAGGTGCGTGCGGCGCTGGGCTGACGGGTCGGAAAACCCGATGGCCGCGCCCCGCACGGTCTGCGTACCCTCACGCCATGAGCGCGAAGAAGCCGCTTGTCGCGATCCTCAGCGGCGCGGGGATCTCCACTGACTCCGGCATTCCGGACTACCGAGGCCCGAACGGGCTGTGGCGGCGCGACCCGGGGGCCGAGAAACTCGTCACGTACGAGCACTACATGGCCGATCCCGAGGTGCGCCGCAGGTCGTGGCGGATGCGCATGGAGAGCCCGGCACTGGACGTGCGGCCCAACGGGGCGCACGACGCCATCGTCCGGCTGGAGCGGTCCGGAGTGCCGGTGCGCGTGATCACGCAGAACGTCGACGGGCTGCACCAGATGGCGGGGCTGCCCGAGCGCAAGGTGCTCGAGCTGCACGGCACCGCCCGTTCCGTCGTGTGCACGCGGTGCCACGACCGGACACACATGGACGAGGCCCTGGCGCGGGTCCGGGCGGGCGAGCCGGATCCGGCGTGCGGGAAGTGCGGCGGGATCCTGAAGTCGGCGACCGTCATGTTCGGTGAGCGGCTGGACCCGGTGGTGCTGGGCAACGCCATGGCCATCGCCAAGGGGTGCACGGTGTTCGTCGCGGTCGGAACGAGCCTGCAGGTGCAGCCGGCCGCGTCGCTCGCCGGGATGGCGGCGGAGCACGGCGCGCGGCTGGTGATCGTCAACGCCGAGCCGACGCCGTACGACGCGTTCGCGGACGAACTGGTGCGCGAGCCGATCGGGAGCGCGCTGCCCGCGCTCCTGGACGGCATCGCCGAGCAGGCGACCGCTGGCTGACGCGCGTGCCCCCGGACGGATTCCGTCCGGGGGCACGGGTCACGGCGGGTCCGCCGCGGCGCTACCAGCGGTGGTGCACCTGGGCGCGGATGCTTCGGTCGTACAGCTCCCGCACCGCGTCCAGCGTGCTCTGCGGCAGCGCCGGCAAGGCGGCGGCCTCGGCGTTGGCGCGGGCCTGCTCGACGGAGCGGGCGCCGGGGATCACGGTGGTGACGCCGGGCTGCTGGATGATCCAGCGCAGCGCCGTCTGCGCCGGGGTCGCACCCTCGGGCGCGAGGGCGGCGAACTCGGCCGCGGCCTCGAGGCCCGTCGCGTAGTCCACGCCGGAGAAGGTCTCGCCCTGGTCGAAGGCCTCACCCTGCCGGTTGTAGGTGCGGTGGTCGTCGGCCGAGAAGACCGTGTCCTTGGTGTAGCGGCCGGACAGCAGACCGGAGGCGAGCGGCACGCGGGCGATGATCCCCACCCCGGCCTCGGCGGCGGCCGGCAGCACCTGCTCCAGCGGCTTGAGCCGGAAGGCGTTGAGGATGATCTGCACGCTCGCGACACCGGGACGGGCGATGGCGGTCAGCGCCTCCTCGCAGGTCTCGACGCTGACGGCGTAGGCCGCGATGCGCTGCTCCTCGACGAGGGTGTCGAGGGCGTCGAAGACGGCGTCCGAGGAGTAGACGGCCGTGGGCGGGCAGTGCAGCTGCACGAGGTCGAGGGTGTCGACGCCCAGGTTCGCCCGGGACCGGTCGTTCCAGGTGCGGAAGTTGTCCAGGACGTAGTTCTCGGGGACCTGGTCGACCCGGCGGCCCATCTTCGTGGCGACGAAGATCCCGGCGTCCGGGCGCTCCCGCAGATAGCGGCCGATCAGCTGCTCGCTGCGTCCGTCGCCGTAGACGTCCGCCGTGTCGAAGAGGGTCACGCCCTCCTCGACCGCCGCGTCCAGGACGGCGAGAGCGTCCTCCTCACGGACCTCGCCCCAGTCGGCGCCCAGCTGCCAGGTGCCGAGACCCACGACGGACACCTTGCGGCCCGTCCTGCCCAATACGCGCTGCTCCATGACCTCGATGCTAGCCGCTGCCCTGACGGCCGCCGCCGACGGGGCAGCCGCTACCGGCGGGCGGCCCGCTCCAGGTGGCGGCGCACTTCGCGGGCCGCGTGGTGGCCGGACATGCCGTGGACACCGGGGCCGGGAGGGCTGGCGGAGGAGCAGAGGAAGACCCCGGGGCGCGCGGTGGTGTAGGGGTTCCACTTCAGCTTGGGGCGGAAGGCCGTCTGCAGTCCGGCGAAGGCCCCGCTTCCGATGTCGCCCCCGACGTAGTTGGCGTTGCGGGCCGCGAGTTCGGCCGGTCCGCTGACCGCCCGGGCGAGGACGAGGTCCCGGAAGCCCGGGGCGAAGCGCTCGATCTGCCGCTCGACGGCTTCGGTGGCGTCGCCGCGCCAGCCGTTGGGCACGTGCCCGTACGCCCAGAAGACGTGCTTGCCCTCAGGGGCGCGCCCCGGGTCGACGACGGTCGGCTGGGCGGTGATCAGGAACGGGGTCTGCGGCGGGCGGCCGCGCACCGCGCGGTTCAGGGCGTCGCCGATCTCGCCGATGGTCGGCCCCAGGTGCACGGTGCCGGCCCGCCGGGCCTCGTCCGCGGTCCAGGGCACCGGACCGTCCAGGGCGTAGTCGATCTTCCAGACGGCCGGTCCGTAGCGGTAGTTGCGGTAGGTGTCACCGAGGCCGGCGATACGGGCCAGTGCGGTCGGCGAGGTGTCGAAGACGTACGCGCGCGCCGGCGGCAGCTCGTCGAGCTTGCGGACCGTGACGCCGGTGTGGACGGTGCCGCCGAGCAGCCGCAGGTAGGACGCGAGGGCGTCGGCGAGCGACTGGGAACCGCCGCGCGGGACCGGCCAGCCGACCTCGTGGCCTGCGACAGCGAACATCAGCGCCGTCGCACCGGTGAGCGGGCTGGTGAGGGGGGCGATGGCATGGGCGGCGAGCCCGGCCAGCAGCCCGCGGGCCTTCTCGCCGCGGAAGAGCCGGGCGAGCACGGCCACCGGCGGCAACCCGGTCAGCCCGAAACCCGCGAAACGCAGCGGGTCGCGCGGCAGTCCCCGCCACTGGGGGCGCAGGAAGTCGTGGGCGAAGGTGTGCCAGCGGCCGACATAGGGAGCCAGCAGCCGGCGGTAGGTACCCGCGTCGCGTGGTCCCAGTGAGGCGGCGGTCGCGCCGACGGTGCGGTCCAGCACCGCGGCCGTGCCGTCGTCGAAGGGATGCGCGAGGGGCAGTTCCGGGTGGAGCCACCGCAACCCGTGCTCGGCCAGCGGCATCGCGTCGAACGCCGGTGAGCCGGCGCCGAACGGGTGCACCGCCGAGCAGGGGTCGTGGCGGAAGCCCGGCAGGGTCAGTTCCTCGGTGCGCGCGCCACCGCCCACGCGGTCGCCGGCCTCGAAGAGCTCCACCGAGTGGCCTGCTCGGGCGAGTTCGACCGCGGCGGTCAGGCCGTTGGGCCCGGCGCCGACGACGATGACGTCCGTGACGTGTGCCCTGCTCACCGGCCACCTGCCATCAGGTCGACGACCCGTCGCGCGGTCGCCTCGTCGCGCGCCACGGAGAAGGGGAAGGTGTTGCCGCCGCCGATCCGGAAGGGCACGCCCGCGGCGGTGACGCTGGCGCCGCCGGCCTCGGTGACCAGCAGCAGGCCGGCCGCGTGGTCCCAGGGCGACTCCCAGGTGAAGGCGACGGCGTCGAGCACGCCCCGGGCGACCTCCACGTAGTCCAGTCCGGCGCAGGTGCACTGGCGGGCTTCGACGCCGTCACCCCCGTCGTCCCTGTCGCCCCCGAGCCTTTCGAACCGGCTCCGGTCGTGCGCGTCGAGGAAGGCGAACTGCGAGGTGGCGATCCTCAGCGGGCCTTCGCCGACGCCGCGGGCGGTGCGGATCGGCTCGCCGCCCAGCAGGGCGCCCCTGCCGCGCCTCGCGGTGGCCATCAGCCCGAGGCACGGCACATAGGTCCAGGAGGCCTGCACCTCACCGCCGGAGGCCAGGGCGACCAGCGTGCCGAACTCGGGTCTGCCCGCGACGAAGTTGGCGGTCCCGTCGACGGGATCGACGATCCACACCGGGTCGTCGCCGCCTATGCGCCGCAGGATGCCGGGATCGGCGTGCACGGCCTCCTCGCCCACGACGACGGATCCGGGCAGCAGCGCCGGCAGCTCCTCGGCCAGCCGCAGTTCCGCCTCGCGGTCGGCGACAGTGACCAGATCCCCCGGCCTGGACTTGTGGCTGATGTCGGCGGCGCCCAGTCGTCGCCAGCGCGGCACGACTTCCGCATCGGCGGCCGCGCGCACCGTGTCCTCGACCGCCTTGAAGAGTGCGTCATCGATCACCCCTCCATCAGACCAGATCGGCCGCGGCCCCGCGCACCCCCTTGGGCTTTGGCGGATTCACGCCGTCCGTGCGGCTGCCGCCGCCTTCCTCATCAGGGCGGTGTACAGGAGGAACGAGGTGATCAGGCCGACCGCCCAGCCGTAGTCCGCGAACGGCTTGAGCAGCGGGATCAGTCCGTCGACGGGGAACGGGCCCTGCTTGCGGCCCGCGGCGTCGACGGTCGAGTAGGAACCGCCGACCGCCAGCAGGCCGCCCACGAGGAGGGCGAGCACCGCCCGCCAGTTCCAGCCGCGGTGGTACCAGTAGCGGCCGGCCCCCGCCTCGTACAGCTCCCGGAGCGCGAGATGGGTGCGCCGGACGACCCAGTAGTCGGCGATGAGGACCCCGGCCACGGTGCCCAGGACACCGCCGACCACACCCAGCCAGGTGAAGATGTACAGCTCGGGGGTCGAGGTCAGCTTCCAGGGGAGAATCAGCACCCCGACGACGCCGGTGATCAGCGCGCCGGTGCGGAAGTCCACGTGCCGGGGCACGAGGTTGGACAGGTCGTACGCCGGGGAAACCACGTTGGCCGCGATGTTGACGCTGATCGTGGCCACCAGCACCGTGACCAGGGCGTAGAGCAGGCCGACGACGTTGTCGGTCTTGCCGGCCAGCTCGACCGGATCCCAGATCGCCTTGCCGTACACCGCGTGCGAGCCGGAGGTCACGAGCACCGACAGGACGGCGAAGAGGGTCATCGTGGTCGGCAGACCGAGTGTCTGGCCCCATACCTGGGCACGCTGACCCGCACCGAAGCGGGTGAAGTCGGGGATGTTGAGGGAGAGCGTCGACCAGAACCCGATCATGCCCATGAGGGCGGGGAAGAAGACCTTCCAGAAATCCGCCCCCCAGCCGAGTTCCGAGGGCTGGTCGAGCAGCGGTCCGAAGCCGCCCGCCTTGTCCGTCATCCAGACCAGCAGGACGACGGCGCCGACGAGGACGAAGGGCGCGGCCCAGTTCTCGAAGCGGCGGAGCGTCTCCATGCCCCGGTAGATGATCGCGAGTTCCAGCGCCCAGAAGGCGAGGAAGCAGACCCACAACGTCCACGGGTAGCCCGCCACGTGCGCGGCGCCGGCCCAGCCGCCCCAGATCTTGCCGAGCAGGACGAAGATGCCCTGACCGCCGATCCAGGTCTGGATGCCGAACCAGGCGCAGGCGACGGCGGCGCGCAGCATCGCCGGCAGGTTGGCGCCGCGCACCCCGAAGGAGGAGCGCGCCAGCACCGGGAAGGGGATGCCGTACTTGGGTCCGGCGTGGCCGGTGAGCAGCATCGGCACCAGGACGATGACATTGGCGAGGGCGATGGTGAGCACCGCCTGCCTCCAGTCCATGCCGAGGGCGACCAGACCGGAGGCCAAGGTCCACGAGGGGATGTTGTGCGCCATCCCGATCCACAGCGCGGTGAAGTTGTAGGTCGTCCAGTGCCGGTCGGCGACGGGGATCGGCAGCAGATCCGGGTTGGCGTACGGCCCGTGCGGCACGGCCGCGTCGAGGCGGAGCTCGACGCGGCCGTCGGGGTGCGTGATCTGGGCGGGCGGCGTGGCAGCCGGCATGGGCGCGGTGTTCTCCTCAGCCGCGGAGTGCGGGGATGACGGTGGAGCCGTAGGCGTCGACGACCGACTCCTTGGCGTCGTGCATGGCATAGAGCGCGAACTGGTCCACGCCCAGCGCCTTCAGCGCGCCCAGCTTCTCGATGTGCCGCTCCGGCGTGCCCAGCAGGCAGAAGCGGTCGACGATCTCGTCCGGAACGAACGCGGTGTCCGGGTTCCCCGAACGACCGTGGTGCGCGTAGTCATAGCCACGACGCGCCGCGATGTACGAGGTGAGCTCCCCGGGCACGGCGTCCGAGTGCTCGCCGTACCGGGACACCAGGTCGGCGACGTGGTTCCCGACCATCCCCCCGAACCAGCGGCACTGCTCCCGCGCATGGGCCAGCGCCCGCGGCGAGTCGTCCTCGGTCACATACGCCGGCGCCGCCACACACACCCGCACGTCCCCCGGATCACGCCCGGCGGCCACCGCCGCGTCCCGGACCGCCCTCACCATCCACTCCGTCAGATACACGTCCGCCAACTGCAGGATGAACCCGTCCGCCTTCGCCCCGGCGACCGCCAGCGCCTTCGGCCCGTACGCCGCCATCCACACCGGCAACCGCGCCCCCTGCCCGATCCACGGGATCCGCACCACCGTGCCGCCCAGATCGGCCTCACGGCCCTCCGCCAGCTCGCGGATGACGTGCATCGCCTCCTCGATCCGGGCCAGCGTGTTCGGCTTGCGGCCCGCCACCCGCATCGCCGAGTCACCCCGACCGATCCCGCAGATCGTGCGGTTGCCGAACATCTCGTTCAGCGTCGCGAACGCCGACGCGGTCACCTCCCACGCCCGCGTCCCCGGATTGGTCACCATCGAACCGACCACCAACCGCTCCGTCCGCGCCAGGATCTGGCTGTAGATCACGAACGGCTCCTGCCACAGCACCGTCGAGTCGAACGTCCAGCCGTGGCTGAAACCGCTCCGCTCGGCACGCCGCATCAGCTCCACGACCTGCGCGGCAGGCGGGTCCGTCTGCAGAACGAGTCCGAAGTCCATGGCTCCAACGCCTTTCTCACACGAGGTACTGACACGTTCCGCGCGGGATGTACTGGCCGTGGCCCGCCCGCCCGACGTACTCCCGGCCGTCGAGGACGAGCTCGCCGCGGGACAGCACCGTCTTGACCTGCCCGGTGATCCGCTTGCCCTCGTAGGCCGAGTAGTCGACGTTCATGTGATGCGTCCGCGCGGACAGCACCTGCTCCGCGGCCGGGTCGTAGACCACGATGTCCGCGTCCGCACCCGGCGCGATCGTCCCCTTGCGCGGATACAACCCGAACATCCGCGCCGGCGCCGCACAGGCGATCTCCACCCACCGCCGACGGCTGATACGCCCCTCCACCACCGCCTGATGCAGCAGATCCATCCGGTTCTCCACCCCCGGCAGCCCATTGGGAATCTTCGAGAAGTCACCCCGCCCCAACTCTTTCTGCCCCAGAAAACAGAACGGGCAGTGATCCGTCGACACCACCTGCAGATCATTCGTGCGCAGGCCCCTCCACAGCACCGCCTGATGCTCCCTCGGCCGCAACGGCGTCGAGCACACGTACTTCGCACCCTCGAAACCCGGCTCGGCGAGGTTGTCGGTGGACAGGAACAGATACTGCGGACACGTCTCCCCGAACACGTTCAGCCCCTCGTCCCGGGCCAGCGCGATCTGCTCCACCGCCTGCCGCGCCGAGACATGCACCACATACAGCGGGCACCCCGCCACCTGCGCCAGCCGAATCGCCCGATGCGTCGCCTCCGCCTCCAACAAGGCATGCCGCACCTCACCGTGGTACCGCGGATCGGTCCGGCCCGCGGCCAACGCCTGCTCCACCAGCACATCGATCGCGATCCCGTTTTCCGCATGCATCATGATCAGCCCACCATCGGCCGCACCACGCTGCATCGCCCGCAGAATCCTGCCGTCATCGCTGTAGAACACACCCGGATACGCCATGAACAGCTTGAAGGACGTCACACCCTCCTCCACCAGGACGTCCATCTCCTCCAGTGTGTCCTCGGTGACGTCCGAAAGAATCATGTGGAAGCCGTAGTCGATCGCACACCGGCCATCCGCCTTCGCATGCCACGCGTCCAGCCCCGCACGCAACGACTCCCCCACCGACTGCACGGCGAAATCCACAACCGTCGTCGTCCCACCCCACGCCGCCGCCCGCGTACCGCTCTCGAAGGAATCCGACGCAAAGGTGCCGCCGAACGGCAACTCCATATGGGTGTGCGCGTCCACACCACCCGGCAGCACATACATCCCGCCCGCGTCGATCACACGATCAGCGGACCCCGCCCACCCCTCGGCCGGATCCGAGCCGCGCGCGGCGAGGGCGGCGATCCTTCCACCCTGGACAAGGACGTCGGCGTGGACTTCCTCGGCCGCGGTGACGACCAGTCCGCCCCGGATGACGATGCGGCTCATGCTCCCACTCCTTCCCATGGCCGAGCGCGGGGTCCCTGAGACCTCGTTGCCATGCCGGAACGGCTCTGCGCCCGCAGGCCCCTCCATGGCGGGGAACGCACGACCGGTCACCCACGGTGGCGACACCACCGCTCTCTGCCAGGGCCTCACGGGAAGCCCGGACTCGACGGGGGCGATCCGCTCCTTTCGCGCCCGCCGAATGGCGAATGCTCACAATATGCCATGAATCAGGCATATGAGCTGGTATGCGGCGTGCGGGGAAATCGCGTTGCCCGGGCCGCGGCGACGCGGCGACGATGGGCGGATGGAGGATCCCGCGTGCGAATGAGACTGCGTCAGTTCCGGCCGCGAACCGGGCCCGTCGAGCACCGGGTCGTGCAACCATGGCACCCCCCGCGCCACACGGCGCTCACCGACCCGGCCGCCTACGGCTTCCTGGTCGGCGACCACGCGGGGCTCTCGACTCTCGCCGGAATGTTCTCCTTCGCGGCCTGCTCCCGGCGCACCATCGTCCACGTCCCGCTGCGCGGCGGAGTGCCCCTGCGGGAGGAGGGGTATCTGGAGGCGTGCGGCGGCCGGGTCGACCTCGTCCTGATCCACCACTCACTCGGCCTGCGGGCGAGCGCATGGCCCGGATTGCGCCGCCGGCTCACCGGCGGCGTACCGCTGACGGTCCGCACGGACGAGGCGCGCACGGCACGCGACGCCGACGCCTGGTGGAAACGGTACGGCCGCGCGGAATCCCGCGACCGGCTGCGGCCCGTCGGACACGCCCGGACCCTCATCCTCGTCGGCAGCCGCGGCACGTTCTCCTTCGCGGCCACGCAGTTGGCGTGGGCAGCCGGCCAGGGGCCGTGTCAGAAGGGCGTGGTGAAGGGGCACATGGCCCTGGTCGAGTCGCTCACGCCGCTGCTGCACCCCGGCGACGGATGGCGCGGGCCCGAGCTCGACATCGCTTTCGCGGCATATCCGCCGTACACCCACTTCCGCAGACCGGGCCGCCCGCAGCACCCGGACCGCCCGGCGTCGCCCACCCCGGCGGCCGCAGCATCGCGTGCGGCGCGCCGATGACCCGCCCGACGTTCCACGCGCCACACGGGAACCGGTGAGCAACGGCGGCGGCGCGGGCGGGGCGAGGCCCCTGCCCGCGCTTGAGGCGGTGCCGCGGCGTCAGGTTGAACCGTCGCCCAGCTCGCTCTGGGCCTGCTTGAGTGCCGACTCCAGGATGGACGCCCCTTCCTCCGCCTCCGCGACGGTCAGGGAGAGCGGCGGGGCGATGCGCAGCGCGTCGCCGGCCCGGCCGCCCTTGCCGATGAGCAGGCCGCCCTCACGCGCCGCCTCCAGGACGAGGCCCGCGGCAGCCGGCGAGGCCAGCTCGACGCCGAGCATCAGCCCGCGTCCGCGCACCTCGCGCACCACCGGGAGCCCGGAGCAGATGGCCTCCAGTCGCGACCTGAGCAGACCGCCCACGCGCCGGGCGTTGCCCTGCAGATCGTGGTCGAGGAGGTATTGCAGGTTGGCCAGCGCGCCGGCCGTGGTGATGGGGCTGCCGCCAAAGGTGGAGATGGAGTTGGCGGTGAGGCAGTTCATCACCTCGGCGCGGGCGACGACCCCGCCCATGGAAAGGCCGTTGCCGACGCCCTTGGCGAAGGTCAAGACGTCCGGCGGGCCGGAGCCCTCGTGCGCCTGCCAGCCCCAGAAGTGCTCACCGGTGCGGCCCCAGCCGGTCTGCACCTCGTCGGTGATCCACAGGATGCCATGCCGGTCCAGGACCTGCTTGAACGCGGCCAGCAGCCCGTCAGGACCCGAGGTGAAGCCCCCGACGCCCTGGACCGGCTCGGCGATCAGGGCGGCGACCTGGCCGTTGGCCTGGCCGAGCACGTCCTCCAGATCCGCCACGCAGGCAGCCGTGAACTCGGCGTCGGACAGGTGCGCGTACGGGCCGCGGTGTCGGACGCCGCCGTGCACGTAGAGCGTCTGGAGCGGCGACAGGCTCGTCGGCGACCAGGAGGTGTTGCCGGTGATGCCGATCGCCGAGAAGGAGCGCCCGTGGTAGCTGTTGCGCAGCGCCAGGATCTGGTTGGACTTCCGGTACGTGGTGGCGAGCAGCAGCGCTGTGTCGTTCGCCTCCGTGCCGGAGGTGGTGAAGAAGACCCGGGCGTCGGGGACGCCCGACAGGCGGGCGATGCGCTCGGCGAGCTCGACGGCCTGCGAGCTCAGATAGAGCGTGGAGGAGTGCAGGATCCGCCCCGCCTGTTCGCGGATCGCGGCGGTCACCTCGGGCAGGGCGTGGGCGGTCATGGTGGTGAGGATGCCGCCGAAGAAGTCCAGGTACTGCCGGCCCTCGGCGTCCCAGACGTGGCGGCCCTCGCCGTGGGTGATCTCGATGGGCTGCCGGTAGTAGGTCACGAGCCACTGCGGCATCACGGCCTGGTGGCGGGAGTGGAGCGCGGCGTGCGGGTTCTCGGTGATGGTCATGGACGTTTCACGCCTCCGTCAGGGTGCTGTAGGCGTCAGGGCGGCGGTCCCGGTAGAAGGCCCACTGCTGGCGCACCGCGGGGATCAGGTCGAAGTCCAGGTCACGCACGATCAGCTGTTCCTCCTTGTCGGAGGCCACGTCACCCACGAACTGGCCGCGGGGGTCGACGAAGTACGAGGTGCCGTAGAAGTCGTTGTCGCCGTAGTCCGGTTCCTGGCCGACCCGGTTGATGGCGGCGACGAAGTACTCGTTGGCGACGGCCGCGGCCGGCTGCTCCAGCTGCCACAGGTACGAGGAGAGCCCGCGATGCGTCGCCGAGGGGTTGTAGACCAGTTGCGCGCCGGCGAGGCCGAGCGCCCGCCAGCCCTCGGGGAAGTGGCGGTCGTAGCAGATGTAGACGCCGATCTTGCCGACGGCCGTGTCGAAGACGGGCCACCCCAGGTTGCCGGGCTTGAAGTAGAACTTCTCCCAGAAGCCCTTGACCTGCGGGATGTGGTGCTTCCGGTATTTGCCGAGGTAGCTGCCGTCGGCGTCGATCACGGCGGCGGTGTTGTAGTAGAAGCCGTCCTGTTCGATCTCGTGGACCGGCACCACCGTCACCATGCCCGTCTCCCGGGCGAGCGCCTGCATACGCCGCACGGTCGGACCGTCCGGCACCCGCTCGGCCCACCGGTGGTTCTCGGCCTCCTGGACCTGGCAGAAGTAGGGGGAGTTGAACACCTCCTGGAAGCCGATCACCTGGGCACCCTGCGCGGCTGCCTCGCGGGCGTGCTCCTCGTGCTTCGCGATCATCGACTCGGTGTCACCGGTCCACGTCGCCTGGACGAGCGCGGCGCGTACGACATTGGGCATGACAGCTCCTTTGACGCAAGGGCACGCCGGAACGGCAGGCTGGTCTACGCACGTAGATCCGGCGTTGGGACGAACGTAAGAGCCCACTGCCCACTGTGGCAATACCAGCGCCGTTACTCAACGAAGCCGATCAGGTTTCGGGGTCGGGCAGACCCGCCCGGCGCAGTGCGGCCGCCACGCCGCGGCGCTCACGGGCGGGCACCGGCCGCGGCGGCAAGACCGGGCCGACGCGCCTGCCCGCCTTCCCGGGCGAGGGCGGCCCGGCGGGCTGCCCCTCCTGCGAGGGCGGCCCGGCAGTGTGTCGGTGAGGCATACGGTGGCCGGCACACGCACACAGCCCGACGCCGGCGGCGCCATGGGGCACGACGAGCGCCCGGCGGGCGGAGGCGTCAGCGGCGCTCCCCCACCGCTGCGCCCACGGGCCTCAGCCCTCAGCTTCGGTCCCTCGCCCCTGAACCTGCTCCGCATGGTGACGTCGGTAATGGCGGGCGACACGGGCGCGGTTGCCGCAGGACGGCTTGCACCACTCCTGGCGGCCGTGGGACTTGACGAAATACCGGACACACCTGGGCGCGCCGCAGGACCGCAGCCGGTCGCGCCGGGGTCCGGCAAGGAAATCCACGGCCGCCCGGGCGAGTGCCGCGACGACGCGGGCCACCGGCTCGGCCGGCTGCGCCGTCGACACGAGCGTGGCGACGGGAGCCTGCTGCACCGGCCACACGAGCCGAGGGGCGACGGGGAGCAGCGCCGCGGCGGCGTTGAGGTGCGTGAGAGCCTCCTCGGCGGGCATCAGGCGCCGGGCGTCGGCGGCACTGGGCGGCCCGGGCGCCACGGCGCGGGCGAACAGGGCGCGCAGGGCGCGGCGCAGGGCGAGCACATCGGCGAGCGCCGCGTCGTCCGCGGCGAAGCCGTCGGCCTCGGGAAGGTGCGCGCGAACCCAGGCCGTCAGCGCGGTCGGGTCGCCGAGGTCGTCGGCGACCCCTCCGTCACCGTCGTGGCGGAGGGTGTTCGCCAGTTCTATGGCGAGGTCCCGCTCCATGACGTCCTCCTCTCGATGGCCCGCCGACGGCACTCTACCGCCTACCCTTCTGCCGTTCTAATGGCATAGAATCCATTTAACGTTAGCCCAGGAGGGGAGCGGCCCATGCTGCTGGCTCATATCAGCGATCTGCATCTCGACGGCACCGAGCGCTCGTCGGAGCGCGCCGACCGCGTCATGGCGTACCTGCGCGGACTCCCCCGGCAACCGGACGCACTGCTGGTCACCGGGGACATCGCCGACCACGGCGCCCCCGCCGAGTACGAGGACGCCGCCCGGATCCTCCAGGCGCCCTTCCCCGTGCTCTGCTGCCCGGGCAACCATGATCGCCGCGCCGCCTACCGCAAGGCGCTGCTGGGCGAGGCGGAGGGGGCAGGGCCGGTGAACCGGGCGCACCTCGTCGCCGGGACGGCCATCCTAATGTGCGATTCGACGATCCCTGGTGAGGACGACGGCCTCCTGGACGAGGACACCCTGCGGTGGCTGTCCGCGACGCTGAACGGCCTCGCGCCGGGGACTCCCGCGCTGGTGGCCTTCCACCACCCGCCCGTGCCGCTGCACCATCCGCTGCCCGACGGCTACCGGCTGGGACGCCCCGAGGCCTTGGCGGAACTGCTGGCGGCGCACCCGGAGGTGGTGGCCGTCCTGACCGGGCACGCGCACACGCCCGCCGCCACGAGCTTCGCCGGGCGGCCGCTGATCGCCGCGCCGGGGGTGACGTGGACGCTGCGCATGCCGTGGGAATCGGGGCAGGACGGCGCGGTGGCCGACCGTTCGGCGCCGCCCGGCGTCGCCTTCCATGTGCTCGACGGCGAACGGCGCCTGACGACTCATTACCGCATCGTGCTCTGAACCACCATCGCCGAGCCGCCACCGCGGCGCACCTTCTCTGCGGCGGCCAGCCAGCGTCCGTCCGGCAGTCGCTGCACACCGGTCACGGCGCCGATCTCGCCCGCGTCCGCGAAGCTGTGCCCGATGTCCTTCAGCTCCGCCGCCACATCGCTGGCGAGGAAGGCGGGCTCCACCTGCGTCGTCGCGGCGTTGCGCTGGCTGGCGCGGGGCACGGCGATCGCATCCACCAGCGGCATGCCGCGGTCGACATGCTCGGTCAGCACCTGCAGCACCGTGGTGATGATCGTGGCGCCGCCGGGCGAGCCGAGCGCGAAGTCCACCCGGCCGTCCTTCAGCACGATCGTCGGGGACATCGACGAACGCGGCCGCTTCCCGGGGCCGGGCAGGTTGGGGTCGTGGACGGAGGGGCTCGCCGGGGCGAAGGAGAAGTCGGTCAGCTCGTTGTTGAGCAGGAAGCCACGCCCGGGGACGGTGATCGCGCTGCCCCCGGTCTGCTCGATGGTCAAGGTGTACGCGACGACGTTGCCCCACTTGTCGGCGACCGTGAGGTGCGTGGTGCTCTCGCCCTCGTACGTGGTCGGGGCGGCCTTGCCACCGCGGTCGCAGCGCGCCGGACGGGACGGGTCCCCTGGGGCGACCGGGCTGGCCAGCACCGCGTCGTCCTTGATCAGGCAGGCGCGGGAGTCGGCGAACCTCTGCGACAGCAGCCCCGCGGTCGGGACCTTCTCGAAAGCGGGGTCGCCGACCCAGCGCCCGCGGTCGGCGAAGGAGATCCGGCTCGCCTCGAGGAAGCGGTGCAGGTACTGCGCTTCGGACAGCCGGGAGAGACGGCCCGTCCGCTCGAGGATGTTCAGCGCCTCGCCGACGGTGGTGCCGCCGGAGGAGGACGGGGCCATCCCGTAGACGTCCAGGCCGCGGTACGAGACGCGGGTGGGGTTCTGCGGCTTGGCCTTGTATGCCTTCAGGTCGGCGGTCGTGAGGTCGCCGGGGCGGACGACCCGGGTGGCGGCCGGGTCCACCGGCGGCTTGCGCACGGTGTTGACGATGTCCTTGCCTATGCCGCCGCCGTAGACGGCAAAGACCCCTTCGCGGCCGAGCTCGGAGTAGGTGCGGGCAAGGTCCGGGTTCTTGAGGGTGGAGCCGACGACGGGCAGTTGCCCGCCGGGCAGGAAGAGCGCGGCCGTGGCCGGGAAGTCCTGGAAGCGCGCCTGGTTGGCCTCGGTCTGGCTGCGGAAGGTGGCGTCCACGGTGAAGCCGTCGTGCGCGAGGCGCTCGGCCGGCCGCAGCACGTCCCGCAGGCTCCGGCTGCCCCAGGACTTCAACGCGGTGTCCCAGGTGGCGGGGGTGCCGGGGACGCCGACGCTCAGACCGCTGGTGACGGCGTCGTTGAAGGGCAGCGGCTGGCCGTTCTCGACGAAGAGCTTGTCGGTGGCGCTCCTCGGGGCCGTCTCCCGGCCGTCGATGGTGTGCACCTTGCGCTGCTTGGCGTCGTAGTACACGAAGTAGCCACCGCCGCCGATGCCCGCCGAATAGGGCTCGGTGACGCCGAGAGCCGCCGCGGTGGCGACCGCGGCGTCCACGGCGTTCCCGCCGCGCCGCAGCACCTCGATGCCGGCGGCGGAGGCGTCGGCGTCGACGCTGGAGACCGCGCCCCCGTAGCCGACGGCGAGGGGGACCTTGGCGGGTCCGGCGTCCCGGACCGGTACCTCGGCCCCCGGCGGGGCCGCGGCCACCGAGAACGCGGCGGCGGTTACGGTGAGCAGCGACAGTATCCGTACAGCGTGACGACGCATACGTGGACCTCCACTGGGACGACCGTCCGGGCAGCCTAACCCCACCCTGCCTTTCTCGTCAGGAACGCCTCAACTACGATCGCGGCCCATGAGCGACGACGTGCGCAATATCGTCCTGGGACTGGTCGCGAGCGGCGTCAGCGCCGCGCTGGGCTGGTTCGTCCGCACGTACCTGTGGCGGCGCAAACTGCGGCGCAAACAGCGATTCTTCGGGCTCCCCACTGGTTCGGAATGCCTCCTGGTCGTCAACCGCGATCCGGGCTCGACCCGCGGCTGGAGCGTCGCGCGCCACGACGTCTTCGCGCTGATCGAACTGTCCGCCCTGATCAAGGAGTGCGGGGCGCACGCCGAGATACTGCCCCACGACACCGCCTGGCAGGGTTTCGGGGCGCGCACGGAGTTCTGCATCGGCGGCCCGATATCGAACCACCGCATGGCGGCGCACCTGCGTTCCATGCTCCCAGGTTTTCGGGTCCACGACTTCACCGGACCCGCCGAGGATCAGGGCGCCCTGACCGTGGGCGGCGAG
The DNA here is from genome assembly GCF_965342175.1 of Actinacidiphila sp. bgisy167. Taxonomy (GTDB): domain Bacteria; phylum Actinomycetota; class Actinomycetes; order Streptomycetales; family Streptomycetaceae; genus Actinacidiphila. Next base: position 132,709 of record NZ_CBDRBL010000002.1, on the reverse strand, counting down.
ACCTACCGCATGGAGAAGGGCGCGGTGGAGTACGTCTTCCTGGCCCGGCTGGCCGCCGACGAGAACACCGGGAACAATCGCCCGGTCTTCCTCGCCTCCGGCCAGCGCGGGGTGACCAACCAGGCCGCCGTGCGCTACCTCGCCCGCCACTACCAGCGACTTTCCCGCACCTATGGTGTCGACGGCACCTTCTGCCTGCTGCTGAAGGTGGTCAACTCCGAGGCCTACGGGCCCGATGTGGTGGAGGTCGTCGCTGACGTCACCCGCGAAGCCAGCGCACCCGCCAGTCGCCCGGTGGCCGTCGCCGCGGAGTGACGGCCGCGAGGGCACGGGCGGCCGCGAGGGCACGAGACCCTCGCGGCTCCGTCATATGCGGCCGCGTACGCAGAGCGCCTTGAGGACGGCGGCGCCATGGCTTGTTCTCCCAGGGCGTTCGGGTGCGCGGGGGCGGCCTGGGCGGCGGGCGTGAGCGGCTCTATCCAGCGGACGCCGGGAGCCGCACACATGTCGTGCCCGACGGTCGGGGTGTAGGTGTCGACGTAGGTGGCGTGGGCGGCCTTGGCCCGCCGGGCCAGCATGGCGTTGAGCCGCTTACCGGTGTCCCGGAGGTAGGCGAAGTCCCCGTCGGCGAAAGGCACCGCCGGACGGCAGCCGGCGCCGCTGTCGGGGAGCAGGGCGGGGTAGCCGACGACCACGACGCGGGCCCGCGGCGCGCGGTGGCGGATGGCGTCCAGCACCGCGTCGACCTTGGGCGCCGCCGCCTCGACCGCGGCCCGCAGCCGGTCGGTGCCGCCCGCCGAGTAGTGCTTCTCGCAGGGATTGCCGGTCGGGTCGGAGACCGCCGCGCCGGCGCAGGTGCTGATGATGCTGCCGAAGCCGATGTCGTTGCCGCCGATCTGCACGGTGACCAGGGAGGTGCGCCTGCTGAGCGCGTCCAACTGCGGGGGGTTGCCGCCCTGCGCCTTCCACATCTCGGCCGTGGTGGCCCCGCCGCAGCTCACGTCGGTCAGCTCGGTGCCTCTCAGACGCTGTGCCACCAGCGAGGGATAGTTCCGGTTCGACCGGCCGCACGCGGCGTCCACCTGGTCGGGGATGAGTGGCCCCGATGTGTAGGAGTCCCCGAGCGCGACGTAGGCGCCCCGGTGGCCGCTGCCATGACCGTGACCGTGGGTGTGGACGTGATGCCGGCCGTCGCTCGGGTACGCGACGGCCGGAACCGTGCTCACCGCGGCGAACACGAGCGCGGCAGCCGCGGCCGCTCCCAGGATCGACGCACGTCCGCAACCCATCGGGTCCTCCCCCTGTCGACGCTGACGGTTTCAGACTCCGCGCGCGCCGTGGCCGACGTCAATGGGTATGTCGCAAGTTCGCTCGATGGACTGATGTTCCCTCAGAAACCCGACTCGCCACCTCACCGGTCGCCGTCCGGGCCGGGGGAAGCGCGGCCGAGGGCCGCCCCGGACTCGCCTTCGGTCCCGAACTGCCGTCGGCGGAGGACGGCGAAACGCGGTCGCCGGCCGGGCGCTGAGACCCCGTCGTCGTTTCCTTGCCGGCCTCCGGCCGCGCGGCGGGCCGGCCGTTCGCCGCCGACGGCACGCGCATCGCACAGGCCGGGCCCGGCTTCCGTGCCCGACGCGGGGCCGGGTACGGCATGGCGCTGGACAGTCCGTTCGCTCCAGCCCGGGGCGCGGCTTGCGACCCACCGGCGCCAGGACGGCGGCGGCCCATCTGGACAGCGCCGGCACGCACACGCCGATGGGCGGCCGGTCCACGCCGCTGCTGCGGCGGCGGCCCGCGGTCCCAGGCCTGTCCCCACCACCAGGGCGGCGACAGCTGCGGCAGGCCGCGACCGGGGAGCGCGGGCAGTACGGGCCCAGGCAGCCCTGGCTGAGGCGGGCCGTCGGCGCGGCTGCACACGAACGGTCCGCGTGGCCGGAACGTATGTGACGTCGGCTCAGCGGACGTGCGTCAGCGCGACGAACGCGCCGCCTGATCACCGACGCGGTGTCCTCCACCGACCGCCGACGCATGGCTGCGGCGGCGGGGCCGCCCCTCGGCGGCCGGTCGAGCGGACCGGGACGCTACCGTCCCGCCGCGGGCGCGCCCGCATGGCCCTCACCGAGCACCCGGCCGACCAGCGCATCGCGGTCGGCCTTGGGGATGGCGGTCCAGCGGGTACCGCGGATAGCTCCCTCGAGGGCGAGCAGGGTGTGGGTGCAGGCGTCCTCGGGGAGCCCGTCGCGGATCATCGCGAAGGCCCCTCCGGCCCCGAGGCGGCGCAGCTCGTCGGCGTCCGGCACACCGGCACTGCGGAGGCGCTCGGCCAGGACCGCGCCGATGTTGGGCATCTGCTGCAGGGAGTCCATGCCCCCATCATGCACCTCCCGACGCCCCGTCAGACGGTGATCCCGGCCCAGACACGCTCGCCGTCCGGGCGGAGTCGTCTCTGGCGAAGCCGAACCGGGGCCGGAAGGACCGGAGGAACGCGGCGCCCCCGGCCGTGTCGGGACCGGGCGGGTCGGTGCCGGGCGGGTCGGTGCCGGCGCTCCGCCGCCCGCCCGTCCGCTTCGGTGCAGGCGAGACCGCACGCGGCCGAACGTGCAGGGTCGCGGCCCGACACGGGCCCGGCACGGCCCCGGCCGCGGCCACGGTGGGTCCCGCTGCGGGCTCAGATCTCGGAGGCCTCGGCGTAGACCTGGGACAGCTCCGGGGTGCCGCTCTGCGCCCACTCGTGGCCCGCCTCGACGACGTCGAGTTCACGGCCGCAGGCCAGCAGGATGACGGGCCGTCCGTTCGGCCAGATCTGCCAGCTCGCACCCGGCACATTGCGCACCACGACCGTCCCGAGGTAGAGCCCGGCGTCGTTGCCCAGCCAGGACTGCTCGTCCGGGTCGTCGCGCCAGCGCGGCACCAGCTGGTCCAGACGCTCCAACGAGGCGGCGGTGTCGTCCAGTTCCACCCCCTCGGTCTCCGCCCTGGCGCGCAGCAGCTCGCACTCCGAGAGCAGTCCGGCGACTCCCTCCCGGTCCTCCGCGAGAGACTGCGGCACGGTCGCACCGCGAACCTCGCCGTACCTTTTGCGCAATCTATCCAGAAAGGAGATGCCCATGCCGCCAGAGTAGGGCGTCGATCTTCGGCTGGGTCCCGCGAACGGTCCATGTCGTGCGTTCACCCTCACGACGGACGCAACGGCCGCACGCGCCGCGCTCAGGACGGCCCGCCTCACACGTCGTCGGCGGCTCCCCCGCCGACCTCCACGAGCACGGCGGCGTGCCGCGGGAGCGCGAGCGCGGACGCGGCCCATCGACATCCGCCCGTTGTATACGTTCCGTTGCCGCACAATACGGTACGTAAGGCTCCCGGAGCGAGAAGGGCCATGCGATGCGGGACGAACGGGAAGCCGGGACGAGGGCGGCGGACCGCGCCTGGCGGCTGCTGGAGGAGCTCGGGGCGCGGGCACCGGGCACGGTCCGGCTGGCCCCCGGCGCGGACGACGCCGAGATCGCGGCATGGGGAGTGCCGCTGCCCCACGAGGTGCGGCACCTGGTCGGCAGGGTGCGGTCGATCCGGCTCGGCGGGCTGGAGGAGTACTGGCTGGGACCCGAGCGCGGCCTGCACCCCGGGGGCTGGGCCGTGGGGCCGGCCGGCTCCGCGCATCTGCTGCACGAGTCCGGCGGCGACACCCTCTTCGTCGACGTGGACGAGGTCACCGGCGCCTGGGGCCGGGTGTTCGCCGCGACCGGCGTCTTCCTCGACACCTGGGCGTATGTCGCCCCCTCACTGGTCGACTGGGTCACCCGGCTGGCCCGGGCTGGGCTGGCGGCCCTGGACCGCACAGCGCCGCGTCCCGGGCCGGAAGGGATGGCCGGGGCCGCGGACCACACCGTGGTGCTGGAACGGCTCGCCGAGACCACGCACGTGTTCTCCTACCGGCCCGACCTGCGGGGCACCCCGGTGGGGCATGCCCGGCCGGGGGCCGACCCCGAGCTGGCCGCCGCGCTGGCAGGGTTGCCGGACGACGCCGTGGTGGTGGACCTGCGCGAGGTGGCGCACCCGGCCACCCTGCACCTGCCCGGTCCGCCCGGGCTGCGCGGCCACGTCGAGTTCCGACGCAGGGCCGGCGGGCGCTTCGCGGTGGGCCTGCCCGTCGGGGCGAGGTGGACCGGTCAGGCGGCGGGGACGTCGAGGTCGACCACGACGGGTGCGTGGTCGGACGCGCCCTTGCCCTTGCGTTCCTCGCGGTCGACGTAGGCGTCGGTGACCGCCTCGCCGAAGGCCTTGTTCGCGTAGACGAGGTCGATCCGCATGCCGCGGTTCTTGGGGAAGGCCAGCTGGCGGTAGTCCCAGTAGGTGTAGGGGCGGTCGTATTTCAGCGGGCGGGGCACCACGTCGTCGAGCCCGGCCTGGCGCAGGTGCTCCAGCGCCTCACGCTCGGCCGGGGTGACATGGGTCATCCCCTCGAAGACCGACGGATCCCACACGTCGTCGTCGGTGGGGGCCACGTTGTAGTCGCCGAGGACGGCGAAGGGGCGCTCGCCCGCCGCGTCCTCGGCGACCGCCGCCCGCAGCGCCTCGAACCAGCGCAGCTTGTACGCGTAGTGCTCGTGGCCGACCTCGCGGCCGTTGGGGACGTACACCGACCAGACCCGGACCGGGCCGCAGGTCGCCGAGAGCGCGCGGGGCTCGTCGACCTCCTCGTACAGCGGGCCGCCGGGCAGGCCGACGACGACGTCCTCGAGACCCGCCTTGGACAGCAGGGCCACGCCGTTCCACCGGCCGGTGGCGTTGACGGCGGTCTCGTAGCCGAGGGCGCGCAGGTCGTCGAACGGGAACTGCTCCTCGGCGCACTTGGTCTCCTGGATGCACAGCACATCGGGGCTGTTCTTCTCCAGCCAGGCCAGCAGCCGCGGCAGGCGGGCGGTGATCGAGTTGACGTTCCAGGTGGCGATGCGCATGGACCCGAATGTACCGCCCGCCTCCGACAAGCGGTCCCGGGGCGGTCCCGGGGCGGTCCGCGGCAGGCCGCCGGCCGGGCGTCAGCCCAGGTCGGCGCTGTCGCCGGGGGCCATCCTGCTGTGCCCGGCGCCGCCGACACCCGGACCGTCGGGTCCGAGCAGCCGGTCGTAGACGGTCCGGGCCAGGTCGCTGAGCAGTCCGTCGTGGACGTCGATGGCGCGCGCCGGCTTCACCTCGCGGAGGTAGTCGATGACCTCGGAGACCTTGCTCCAGGGGGCGTGCACGGGCAGCAGCAGCGTCTCGACGGGCCGGCCGGGGACGGTGAACGCGTCGCCGGGGTGGAAGACGGAGCCGTCGAGGAGGTACCCGACGTTGGTGATGCGCGGGATGTCGGGGTGGATCACGGCGTGCATCTGGCCGTGCACCTCGACGTCGAAGCCGGCGGCGCTGAAGGTGTCGCCCTCGCCGACGGTGTGGACCCGGCCCGGGAAGGCGGCGGCGACCTGGTCGGCGACGCTCTTCAGGGCCCAGATCTCCGCCGCCGGATCGGCCTCCAGCGCGGCGCGCAGCTGCTGCTCGCCGAAGTGGTCCGCGTGCTCGTGCGTGACGAGGATCGCCTCCGCCCCCACGGCCGCGCCCGGCTCGGTGAAGGCTCCGGGGTCGATGACGAGCACGCGCCCGTCCTTCTCCAGGCGGACGCAGGCGTGGCCCTTCTTCGTCAGCTTCATGACTCTCCTCCGGAGCGGTGATCTTTGGCACGGCCATCATGGCCGACGAGGTGCGGGCCGCACACGCCGCACCCTGGGAGATGCCGACGGGCGGACGGCTACCGGGCCGGGGACCGTGCCGAGCCGCGCGGGCTCACTCCCGGGGCCGAGTCTCCTCCCGGATGACGCGCCGTGCCACCGCGAAGGCGGAGGTGGCGGCGGGCACCCCGCAGTAGACGGCGGTGTGCAGCAGCACCTCCTCGATCTCGGCGGGGGTGAGGCCGGAGCGCAGCGCGGCCCTGGTGTGCGCGGCGAGTTCGGTGTGGTGGCCGCCGGCGACGAGCGCCGTCAGGGTGATGGCGCTGCGGGTCCGCCGGTCGAGGCCGGGGCGGTTCCAGACCTCGCCCCAGGCGTAGCGGGTGACGAACTCCTCGAAGTCCCCGCCGTACTCGCCGGCCGGCTCGGCCGCCCCGGGCCGGTCGGCGCGCGCGTCGCCCTGGAGCTCGCGCCGGATGCGGTCCCCCTCGGCGTACGGGTCCGGGCGGCCGGCCGCCGCGGTGTCGCCGTGGAGCTGCGGCGCGGGCCGCAGGGGGGCCGGCGGTTCAGGATCGAAAGCGCTGGGCGCGGGCGGCGCGGGCGACTGGGGGACGGGCGCGGCGGCGGGCTGCGCGGTCCAGGTGGCCTCGAAGTGGCGTACCAGGAGCTCGCTCACGGCGGCCGGCTGCTCGACCGGCACCAGGTGCGCGGCTCCGGGGACGACCGCGAGCCGCGCGTCCGGTATCCCGGCGATCAGGGCCCGGGCGTCGGCGGGCGGTGTCACCTGGTCCTCGGCTCCGACCAGGACCAGCGTCGGCACGGTGATCAGGCCCAGCCCGGTGTTCACGTCATGGGTCGCCAGCGCCTCGCAGGCGGCGCTGTAGCACTCGGGGTGCACGGCCCGGGCCATCTGGACGGACCAGTCCACGATGGCGGCCTGGGCGGCGCGGAAGGCGGGGGCGAACCAACGCTCGGGGGCGCTCAGGGCGAGCTGGTCCAGGCCGTTGGCGCGGACCAGCAGACCCAGCTGCCGCCACGCGTCGGGTGTGCCGAAGCGGGCCGCCGAGGAGATCAGGGCGAGGGAGGCGACGCGCTGCGGGGCGCGCAGCGCGAGGTGGGTGCCTATGGCGCCGCCGAGGTCGCAGCCCGCGTAGCCGAAGCGCTCGACGCCGGCCTCGTCCAGGGTGCGCAGCAGGCGGTCGGCGAGCTCGACGGTGGAGACCGAGGGGTCGGCGGGGGCGCCGCCGTGGCCGGGGAGGTCGTACCGCAGCACCCGCCACTGCCGGGTCAGCTCGGGAATCTGCCGGTCCCACATGTGCCATGTGGTGCCCAGTGAGGGGCCGAGGACGAGGACCGGCGCGTCCTGCGGGCCGTCGATGCGGTGCTGGAGGGTCTTGGGGCTCTGCTCGTCGCTCACTCGCGCCACGCTATCGAAGCGTCCCCGGACGGCGACGGCCGGCCCCGTCAGAGCGCTGCTGCCTTGCGGCGCTTGGCCTGCGATCACCGGAAGTTTATCGTGGACACGACATAGACCACGGGGTGGTCGCTGTTGGAGAAGTCGACCGTGATGTTGTGGTCCGGCTTGTCGCCGTGCTGCTTCAGCTTGAGTCCGGCCCACGTGCGGTCCTGGCCGAAGCTCCAGCGTACGGTGCGGGCCTGCTTCGGGCTCACGGTGACGACGCCGTCCCTGAGGGCGGAGCGGGTCTTGCCGTACTGGGAGAGGAAGACGTCCAGGCCGATCTGGTTGGTGCGGAACTGCACATAGAAGGAGCTCGCCGCCCAGTCGTTGGTCTCCAGGTACGCCACCGGCCGGGAACCGGACGGGATCGTCACCTGGTAGATGCGCCGCTGCAGCTTGGTGGGCCACAGGTGGGTGAGCGTGGTGGCGGCGGCCTGCTGCTGCTTCTCCTCGCCGCTGTCCCGGCTCTGCTCGGCGGAGATGATCACATAGCCGATCGGCACCAGGATCAGCAGGGGGACGACCGTCCACTGCACCCAGCGCGGCGGCCTCCTCGGGGGCGCGGCACTCACTTGCCGACGGCCTTCGCGTAGCGCTCGTACCGCTCGACCCGCCGCCGGTTGGCCCGCCGGAAGCGGCGCGCGACGAGCCGCGCCAGATCCGCGGCGCCGACCATGCCGGCCTCCGGACCGAGCTGCGCCTTGACGATACGGGCCTCCGGCCGGTAGCCGCGGCCGGTCAGATGGCGCCGGAAGGCGTCGCGGGCAGGGCCGATCAGCAGGTCGTCGGCCGCGCTGACGCCGCCGCCGATGACGAAGCAGGAGGGGTCCAGGGCGGCGGCGAGGTTGGCGATGCCGACGCCCAGCCACTGGCCGATGTCCTGGAAGAGCTCCACGCACATCGCGTCGCCCTCACGGGCGAGCTCCGTGATGAGCGGGCCGGTGATCTCCCGCACCTGGCCGTCGACCCGGTCGATGATCCCGTACGCGACCGGGGACTCGGCCGCCGCCAGCTCACGGGCCTCGCGCACCAGGGCGTTGCCCGAGCTGTACTGCTCCCAGCAGCCGCGATTGCCGCAGGGGCAGCGGTGGCCGCCGGGCACCACCTGCATATGGCCGAACTCGCCGGCCACGCCGTAGCGACCCCGTTTGACCTGGCCGTCCTCCAGGATGGCGCCGCCGATGCCGGTGCCGAGCGTGATCATGACGAGATCGTTCTCGCCGCGGCCGGCGCCGAAGCGCCATTCGGCCCAGGCGGCGGTGTTCGCGTCGTTGTCCACCATGACGGGGACCCGCAGACGCTCGGTGAGACGGGCCTTCAGCGGCTCGTCGCGCCAGGACAGGTGGGGTGCGAACAGCACCCGGGAGCGGTCGGCGTCGACCCAGCCGGCCGCGCCGATGCCGACGGCGTGGACGTCGTGCCGTTCGGACAGATCGAGGACCAGCTCGGTGATGGTGTCCTCCACCACCTTCGGGCTCTTGCTCTTGTCCGGCGTCTCGGTGCGCAGCTTCTCCAGGATGTTGCCGTCCGCGTCGACGACACCGGCCATCACCTTGGTGCCGCCGATGTCGATGCCGACCGTGGGGACGCGAGGCGCGGTCAAGTGCGAGCGGCGCTCGCGGCGGCCCACCGTGCTCAGGAGGGTGGAGCTGCTGGAGGAGCGGGCGGCACCGCGGTACATGCTCATCGGTTCACCCCCGTGGATCCGATCCCAGACTCGGTCCCGAACTGCTGCTCGGTCGTCGCTCGCAAAGCTCGTCTCTCCGGGGTCGGGGGCGTTTCTCGTGGTGATTCTAAGTGTTGCCGGGGGGCGCGGTGGCTGGCCGCGGCCCGGGGCGGCGGGCGGATCGGCCGCGCGGGCCGCCGGGCCGCCCGCCCGCCGTCACTGCGTCGGGCGGCGCAGCTCGTGGGCCAGGGACTCCAGGTCGGTGCCGCCCGCCATCTCCCGGGTGAGCTCGTCGACCGTGATGTCCTCCCTGGCGTAGGAGCCCGTCATCGTGCCGCGGCGCAGCAGGACGAAGCGGTCGCCGACGAGGTGGGCGTGGTGGGGGTTGTGGGTGATGAGGACCACGCCGAGGCCGGCGTCCCGAGCGGCGGCGACGTACTTCAGGACGACGCCGGACTGCCGGACGCCGAGCGCGGCCGTGGGCTCGTCGAGGACGAGCACCTTGGCCCCGAAGTGCACGGCCCGGGCGATGGCGACGCATTGGCGCTGCCCGCCCGACAGGGTGCCGATGGGCCGGTCCACGTCGCTCAGGTCGATGCCCATGTCACGCAGAGCGGTGCGCGTGGTCTCCCGCATCATGGCGACGTCCAGGCGCTTGAAGGGCCCGCGGCCCTTGCGCGGCTCGGAGCCGAGGAAGAAGTTCCGCCACACCGGCATCAGCGGGACGACGGCCAGGTCCTGGTAGACGGTGGCTATGCCGTGGTCGAGCGCCTCGCGGGGGGACGTGTGCCGCGCGGGCACGCCCTCGATCTCATACGTGCCCCGGTCGTGCTGGTGCAGCCCCGCGATGATCTTGATCAGGGTGGACTTCCCGGCGCCGTTGTCTCCGAGGACGCAGGTGATCTGCCCCGCGTGCACCTCCAGGGAGACGTCCTCCAGGGCGCGCACGTGCCCGTACGCCTTGCTGACCTCGGTCAGCTTCACCAGGGCCGTCACTTCGCCGCCTCCGCCCGCTTGCGCACCCAGGCGTTGAGCAGCGTCGCCAGCAGCAGCATGGCGCCCAGGAAGAACTTGAACCAGTCCGGGTTCCACTCGGCGTAGACGATGCCCTTGCTGGTCATGCCGAAGATGAACGCGCCGACCGCCGAGCCGATCGCGGAGCCGTAACCGCCGGTCATCAGACAGCCGCCGATCACGGCGGCGATGATGTAGAGGAACTCGTTGCCGATGCCCTCTCCCGACTGCACGACGTCGAAGGAGAACAGCAGGTGCTGTCCGGAGATCCAGGCGCAGAAGGCGACGGCCATGTAGAGGCCCGTCTTCGTACGGGTGACGGGGACGCCGACCGCGCGCGCCGCGTCGGGGCCGCCGCCGGACGCGAAGATCCAGTTGCCGGCGCGCGTGCGCAGCAGCACCCAGGTGCCGACCGCGACCAGGGCGATCCACCACAGGACGGTGACCTGGAGGTCGACGTCTCCGATGGTCAGGTGGGAGGCGAACAGCGCTCGCGCGGAGGCGAAACCCTCCATGTCGGCGATGGACTTGGTGCTGACCGTGCCGTCGATGAGCTTGGTGAGGCCCAGGTTGAGGCCGGTGAGCATGAGGAAGGTGCCGAGGGTGATGATGAAGCTCGGCAGCTTCGTGCGGGCCAGCATGATGCCGTTGAGGAAGCCGATGGCAAGGGTGACGAGCAGCGAGACGCCGACGCCGACCCAGACGTTGGCCGTCATCTGGTAGCTGAACATCGACGACACCAGGGCGGAGGACGTGACCAGGACACCCGCCGACAGATCGAACTCGCCGCCGATCATCAGCAGCGCCACCGGCACCGCCATGATCCCGATGGTGGACGCCGCGTAGAGGACCGTCCCGAGGCTCGCCGGCCGCAGGAAGGAGTCGGCCACCACGGAGAAGAAGACGAAGACGGCCACGGCGCCGACGACAGCGCCCAGCTCGGGGCGGCTGAACAGGCGACGCCCGAGCCGCCGCGGGGGCACCAAGCTGTCCGCGGTCATCGGGTGCCCCGCTTCGCGTAGTCCTTCAGCGCGGCCGCGTCGTCCTTGGTGACGATCTGCGGGCCCGTGAGCACGGGCCTGCCGCCGCCGAGCACGTCGGCGTTGTAGCGGTAGAGCCACAGCAGGTCGACGGCTTCGTAGCCCTGCAGGTAGGGCTGCTGGTCGACAGCGAAGCCTATGGTGCCGGCCTCCAGCGCCCCCGCGACCTGGCCGTTGAGGTCGAAGGTGTCGACCTCGGCCTGGCTGCCCGCCTGCTCCTTCGCCTTGACGGCGGTGGCGGCGTAGGGCGCGCCCAGGGTCACGACGGCGTCGATGGAGCGGTCGGCCGCGAGTTTGGCCTGCAGGGCGGCCTGGACGTCCGGCATGTTGGTGCCGTTGACGTAGAGGTTCTCCGTCGTGCCGTCGAAGGTGTTCCTCACGCCCGCGCAGCGCTGCTCGTGGCCGACGTTGCCCTGCTCGTGCAGCACGCACAGGGCGTGCTTCTTGCCGCGCGCCGAGAGCTCGTCGCCGACGGCCTCGCCGGCGATGGTCTCGTCCTGGCCGATGTGGGCCAGGGCGCCGAACTCCTTGGACTGGGCGGAGCCGGAGTTGATCGTGATGACGGGGATGCCGGCCTTCTCAGCCTTCTCGACGACGTCCTTCATGGCCTCGGGCTTGGCGAGTGTGACGACGAGGCCGTCGACCTTCTGGTCGATGGCCGTCTGCACCAGCTGTGCCTGGTCCTTGCCCTGGTCGCTGTTGGAGTACAGGAACTTGATGTTGTCCTTGGCCGCGGCCTGCCGGGCGCCCTTCTGGACGATGTCCCAGAAGCTGTCGCCGGCACCGGCGTGGGTGACCATGGCGACCGTCCACTTCGGGGTGTCGACGGCCGAACCATTGGCCTGAGCTTCCTTGGCCCGCTGCTCCGCGCGCAGGCCTCCGGTGCTGCTGCAGCCCGCCAGCGCCACACCGATGACCACTGTCAGTAGCGCACCGAGCGCATGCCTTCCCCTGTTCGCGCTCTCCACGTCGTGCCTTTCCCTGCGGGTCCTGGAACCGACCAAGTATCCGTCACAGGGTGCGATGGTTGCGGAGGGGGGTGTTCCGGGACCCTCAGGAGCGCACGAGCAGCTGGAACTCGAAGGCGTAGCGGGAGGCGCGGTAGATATGCGTGCCGTATTCGACGGCACGCCCCGTGTCGTCGTACGTCGTCCGGCTCATGGTGAGCAGCGCGGCCCCGGACTCCTCGGCGAGCAGCACGGCCTCCTCCTCGGTGGCGCAGCGTGCCCCGACCGACTGGCGGGCGCTGTGCAGGGTGATCCCGGCGGAACGCATCATGCGGTACAGGCCGGTGGCCTCGAGCCTGGCGTCGTCCAGGGGGAGGAGTCCGGTCGGCAGGTAGTTGCACAGGTGGGCCATCGGCTCGCCATGGGTGAGGCGCAGCCGCTGGAGGACGACGACCTCGCTGCCCTCGGCGACTCCCAGGGCGGCGGCGACCCGGGCGGAGGCCGGCTCGGTCTCGTTGCGCAGCACGCGGGTGGCGGGACTCTGCCCGGCCGCCTGGAGGTCGTCGAAGAGGCTGCTCAGCTCCAGGGGCCGCCTGACCTGGCTGTGGACCACCTGGGTGCCCACGCCGCGCCGGCGCACCAGCAGCCCCTTGTCCACCAGGGACTGGATGGCCTGCCGAACGGTCGGCCGGGACAGGCCGAGCCGTCCGGCGAGGTCGATCTCATTGCCCAGGAGGCTTCCGGGGGCGAGCCTGCCGTGCTCGATGGCGCTCTCCAGCTGCTGGGCGAGCTGGTAGTACAGCGGCACCGGGCTGGAGCGGTCCACCTCGAATTCGAGCGGCGCGGACTCTGCTTTGGACACAGGGGGAGCGTATCCGCCGGTCTCGGCCTCAGGGAACTCTGACATCAGATTGTCCGAACATGCGGTCGCCATGCCTTCTCGGATTCTCGGATTCTCGGGTTCTCGGATTCTCGGGTTCTCGGGTTCTGGGCGCACTCGTGGGTGTGCGGGGGCCGGCGCAGGTCGGCAGGACCGGCGGCCCGGTGCCGGGAGGGCCGGGTGTGCGAGTCGAGGTACAGGAAATCCCGAACGCGGCGTGACCTGGCTACTCGATGCGGTGAACGACCAGATGGCGGAGATCGGCGCGATGGTGGTGCGCGGCACGCCGCGCGACAGCCTGTACACGCTGGACACCCGGCTGGACCTCGACGGCGGGGTGGAGCCGAGGATGTCGCGACCGTCAAGGCCGGCGGCCCCGGCCAGGGCCTGCGCCCCTTCCGCGACCCCGACGCCGCTGAGGACGACGAGGAAGAGGCCTGACATCCCGGGCGTATCCGGGACGCCATGCCGTTCGTTCGCTGCTCGCTACCGGGCCCTGGGGCCGGGGGCGGGCGGGGTGCGCGGTCGCAGGCGCTCTCCCTGCGGCCCGTACATGATCAGGTACTCGACCGGGCCTTTGTGGCCGGCGTTCGCGACCCCATGGGGACTGCGGGTGTCGAACTCGGCGACGTCCCCGGCACTCAGGACGAGGTCCTGGTCGCCGAGCGCGAGCCACAGCCGCCCGTACAGGACGCACAGCCATTCCCAGCCGTCATGGGAGACCTGCCGGGGCCGCGCGGGCGGCTCCTGGACGGCGGGGAGGACGTGTTTATGGGCGTGCAGGCCCCCGACGTACCGGGTCAGCGGCAGCACCGCCTTGTCGTCGCCGAAACGCTGGAGCGCGGAGGCGCGGGGCTCGGCGGCGGGAGCGGTGCCTGCCAGCTCGTCCAGACGGACGCCGTACTCCTTCGCCAACCGCAGCACCACTTCCAGAGTGGGCTTGCGTCGGCTGGTCTCGATCCGCGACAGCGTGCTCGGGGAGATGCCGGTCGCGCAGCTGACGCCGGTGAGCGTGGAGCCGCGGAGTTCGCGTGCGGCCCGCAGGCGGGGGCCCATCGCCGCCAGCGTGTCGGCCACGTCGTCGCCTGTCACCCGCTCTGCCCCCTTCCGGACGCCGCTTCGCCTTCTGGCCTGCAAGTTTGCCAGATTGGCACAGGAAATCGCGGTCGACGGTCGCTGCGCCGCATGATCGATGCGTACCTGCGTCCGCCCGCGAACCGAGAGAAGACCCCCCATGCAGCCCAAGCCGTCCGCCGCGCTCCGCCACCGCACCGTCGAGGCCCCTGCCGGGCGCCTGCACCTGGTCGAGCAGGGCACCGGCCCGCTGGTCCTGCTCGTGCACGGCTTCCCCGAGTCCTGGTACTCCTGGCGCCGCCAGCTCCCGGCCCTCGCCGCGGCCGGCTACCGGGCGGTGGCGCTCGACGTACGCGGCTACGGCCGCTCCTCCAAGCCCGCGAGGACCGATGCCTACCGGATGCTGGACCTGGTGGAGGACAACGTCGCCCTCGTGCACGCCCTCGGCGAGGAGAACGCGGTGGTCGTCGGCCACGACTGGGGCTCCACCATCGCCGCCACCTCCGCCCTGCTCCACCCCGAGGTCTTCCGGGCCGTCGCCCTGCTGAGCGTCCCGTACGCGCCACCCGGCGGCCCCCGCCCCACCGACGTCTTCGGCCGGATCGGCGGCCCCGAGCAGGAGTTCTACGTCTCCTACTTCCAGGAGCCCGGCCGCGCCGAGACGGAGATCGAGCCTGACGTGCGGGGCTGGCTCGCGGGCTTCTACGCCGCCCTGTCCGCCGACACCATGCCCGCCCAGGGCGAGCCCGACCCGCACTTCGTCGCCCACGGCGGCCGGCTGCGTGACCGTTTTCCCGTCGGCGTCCTCCCGGCCTGGCTGGCCGAGGACGACCTCGACGTCTACGCCGGAGAGTTCGAGCGCACCGGTCTGACGGGCGCCCTCAACCGCTACCGCAACGTGGACCGCGACTGGGAGGACCTCGCCCCCTACCGCGGAGCCCCGATCACGCAGCCGTCCCTGTTCATCGGCGGCGCCCTGGATGCCTCCACCACCTGGATGTCGGACGCCATCGACGCCTTCCCCACCACCCTCCCCGGCCTGACCGCCTCCCACCTCGTAGAGGGCTGCGGCCACTGGATCCAGCAGGAACGCCCCGAGGAGACCAACCGACTTCTGACCGGCTGGCTCAACACCCTCACGGGCTGAACCGCCAGGCGCGACCGGGGCTTCTGTACACAGTCGGCCCGCGTACCCGAGCGCAGCGGCCTCGGCCGCGGGCTGCGTGATTCTCGCAAACGACCAGGTGAGAGAGTTCCAACACACCGGCGCTGCTCACGAATGCGCAGGTGGCCGTTGGCAGAACCCCTCTCAGAACCAGCGCTTCACAGGTGGCGGCGGCGGTCCGCCAGGTGCCGCTCGTAGGACTTGCGGGCCTCGACGGCCGCTTCGCGCGAGGCGGTCTCGGCGACCGGCACGTCCCACCAGGCCTGAGCGGCGGGAGCCGTCGGGGCGGGGTCGGTCTCGACGTACACGCAGGTCGGACGGTCGGAGGCGCGGGCGGCGGCCAGTGCGTCGCGCAGCTCGCGCACCGTCTCGGCCCGCAGCACGTCCATCCCGAGGCTGGCGGCGTTGGCCGCGAGGTCCACCGGGAGCGGGTCGCCGGTGAAGGAGCCGTCCGCCGCGCGGTAGCGGTAGGCGGTGCCGAAGCGCTCGGCGCCGACCTCGGCGGACAGCCCGCCGATGGAGGCGTAGCCGTGGTTCTGGATGAGGAGGAGGTTGATGTTCACACCCTCCTGGACGGCGGTGACGATCTCCGTCGGCATCATCAGATAGGTGCCGTCGCCTACGAGCGCCCAGACCGGCCGGTCGGGCGCCGCCATGCGCACACCGATGGAGGCCGGGATCTCGTAACCCATGCAGGAGTAGCCGTACTCCAGGTGGTACTGGCGCGGGGATCGGGCTCGCCACAGTTTGTGCAGGTCGCCGGGGAGGGAACCGGCGGCGTTGATCAGCACGTCGTCGTCGCCGACCACCGCGTCGAGGGCCCCGAGCACCTGCGTCTGGGTGGGGCGGTCGGCGTCGGCCGCGGCGTAGGCGGCGTCCACGACGCGCTCCCAGCGCTCCTTCCCGGCGCGGTACTCGGCCTCGTACTCCGGCGCGACGCGGTGCCCCGCCACGGCCCGGGCGAGGGCTTCGAGGCTCGCGCGGGCGTCGCCGACCAGGGTGCGGGCGCCGAGCTTGTGGGCGTCGAAGCCGGTGACGTTGAGACCCAGGAAGCGCACCCCGGGGGCGGCGAAGAGGGTGGAGGAGGCGGTGGTGAAGTCGGTGTAGCGGGTGCCCACGCCGATGACGAGGTCGGCGGTGCGTGCGATGTCGTCGGCGACGGCGGTCCCGGTGTGGCCGATTCCGCCGAGGTCGGCCGGGTGGTCGTGGCGCAGCGAGCCCTTGCCGGCCTGGGTGGAGGCGACGGGGATGCCGGTCGCCTCGACGAGTGCGCGCAGGGCCGGCTCGGCCTCGCTGTGGTGGACGCCGCCGCCCGCGATGATCAGCGGGCGCCGCGCGGCGCGCACGGCCTCGGCGGCGGCGGCGAGTTCGGCGGCCTCGGGGGCCGGGCGGCGTACGTGCCAGACGCGCTCGGCGAAGAACTCCTCGGGCCAGTCGTACGCCTCGGCCTGGACGTCCTGCGGCAGGGCGAGCGTGACGGCGCCGGTCTCGGCGGGGTCGGCGAGCACGCGCATCGCGTGCAGCGCGGACGGGATCAGGGCCTCGGGCCGGGTGACCCGGTCGAACCAGCGCGAGACCGGCCGCAGCGCGTCGTTGACGGAGACGTCGCCGTACTGGGTGTGCTCCAGCTGCTGGAGCACCGGGTCGGGCACGCGGTTGGCGAAGGAGTCGCCGGGCAGCAGGAGCACCGGCAGCCGGTTGACGGTGGCGAGCGCGGCGCCGGTGACGAGGTTGGTCGCGCCGGGGCCGATGGAGGTGGTGACGGCCTGCGCGGACAGCCGGTTGAGCTGCCGGGCGTAGCCGACGGCGGCGTGCACCATCGCCTGCTCGTTGCGGCCCTGGTGGAACGGCATCTCCTGCCGGTACTCCACCAGCGCCTGGCCGATGCCGGCGACGTTGCCGTGGCCGAAGACGCCCCAGGTGCCGGCGACCAGCCGGCGGCGGACCCCGTCGCGCTCGGTGTACTGCGCGGACAGGAACCGCACCAGCGCCTGGGCGACCGTGAGGCGGCGTACGGACTGGCTGCTCATCAGGACCTCTCGTGGGCGTCGTCGGGGGCGGAGGGGGTGTGGGAGGCGGAGGGGCCGGCGGGGGCGGAGGGGCCGGAGGGGCCGGAGGGGGCGGTGTACAGGGGCAGCCGCGGATCGACCGGCTGGTCCTGCCAGGTGGACCGGATCCAGGCGTGGTCGGGGTGGTCGCAGATCAGCCAGGCGCGCTCCCCCGGGCCGGCCATGACGTTGAGGTAGTACATGTCGTGGCCGGGGGCGGCCATCGAGGGGCCGTGCCAGCCGTCGGGGACGAGGACGACGTCGCCGTCCCGCACCTCGGTGAGCACGTCCGTGCGGCGTCCGTTGCCGGAGGGCGAGATCCGCTGGTAGCCGATGCCCTCCGTGCCGTGCGCCGGGGCGATCTCGAAGTAGTAGATCTCCTCCAGCCGCGACTCGCCCTCGCGCTCCTCGTCGTGCTTGTGCGGCGGGAAGGACGACCAGTTGCCCGCCGGGGTGAGCACCTCGACCGCGATCAGGCGGTCGCAGGCGAAGACCCCGGCGGCGCCGAAGTTGTTGACCTGGCGGCTGCAGCCGCCGGCGCCCCGCAGCTCGACGGGGACGGCGGAGGCCGGGCCGTAGCGGGCGGGCAGCCGCCGTTCGCAGCGGGCCCCGGCCAGGGCGAAGCGGCCGCCGGAGGCGGTGGTGAGGGTGACCGTCTCGTCGCGCGGCACATACGCGAAGTCGCTGACCGCCGTGAAGACGCTCTCGCGCCCGGTGAGCCGGAAGCACTCGCCTTGGGCTGCGACCTCGCATCCGCCCGAGAGCGGCAGCACGATCCACTCGCTGTCGCCGGTGGCGAACTCGTGCCGTCCGCCGGGCGGGAGTTCCAGGATCCGCAGGGAGGAGTGGTCCCAGCCGACCCGGCCGGGGTCGACGTCGACGGCGTACGGGCCGGCGGCGGCCTTCCCGGCCGCCAGGTGCTCCTCGTAGCTGGTCATGCAAGGGCCTCGCACTTCTCACGGTTCGACGGGGGTGTCGCAACGGCATGTCGCGGCGGCTTGTCGCAACGGGCTGTCACAGCAGACCGACGGCGGTGTCGACGGCGGTCTCCACGCTGCCCTCCGCCGGATAGAGCAGGCTGCGGCCGGCGACCAGGCCCTGGACCGTGGGCAGGCGCAGCGCCTTGCGCCACTTCTCGTAGACCGCGTCCTGTTCCCTGCCCGCCTCGCCCCCCAGCAGCACGGCGGGGAGGGTGGAGGTCTCCATGACGGTGGCCATGTCGTCGACGTCCTCGGTGACGGGCACCTTGAGCCAGGTGTAGGCGGAGGTTCCCGCGAGCCCCGAGGCGATGGCGATGGACGTGGTGACGGCCTCCGCGCTGAGGTCGTTGCGCACCCGCCCGGCGACGCGCCGGGATATGAAGGGCTCGACGAAGACCGGCAGCTGGTGCTCGGCCATCTCGTCGATGGCGCGGGCGGTGGCGACCATGGTGCTCAGCGAACCGCTGTCGTCGTAGCTGATGCGCAGCAGCAGCTTGCCCGCGTCGAAGCCGAGCCGGGCTATGTCCTGGGCGCGGTGGCCTGTGAAGCGGTCGTCGAGCTCGAAGGAGGCGCCGGCCAGGCCGCCGCGGTTCATCGACCCCATGACGACCTTTCCCTCCAGCGCGCCGAGCAGCAGCAGGTCCTCCAGGATGTCCGCGGTGCCGAGGACCCCGTCCACCCCGGGGCGGGCGAGCGCCGTGCACAGCCGCTCCAGCAGGTCGACGCGGTTGGCCATCGCGAACTCGCGGTCCCCCACGGCGAAGGCGCCGCGCGCGGGATGGTCCGCGGCGAGGATCATCAGCCGGCCGCCGTCGCCGACGAGCGGGCGGCGGGCGCGGCGGGCGGCGGCCTCGGCGATCGCCTCGGGGTGGTGGGTCCGCACGTTCACCAGGTCGGAGATGCTGATGCTCATCAGGAGCTCGCTTTCGGGCAGAGGACGGGCCGTCAGCCGCGGCCGAGGAGGTCCTGGACCTCCGCCGCGGTGGGCATCGCGGAGGAGCAGGCCAGCCGGGAGGCCACGAGCGCGCCCGCCGCGTTGGCGTGGCGCATGATCCGCTCCAGGTCCCAGCCGGCGAGCAGGCCGTGGCACAGCGAGCCGCCGAAGGCGTCGCCCGCGCCGAGCCCGTTGACCACCTCGACGGGCACCGGCGGCACTTCGGCGGTGCTGCCGTCGCGGTGGACGGCCAGGACGCCCTTCGGGCCCTGCTTGACGACGGCGAGTTCGACGCCGGCGTCGAGCAGTGCCTGGGCGGCGGCCCGCGGCTGCCGTACCCCGGTGGCGACCTCGCACTCGTCGAGGTTCCCGACAGCGACGGTGGCCGACGACAGGGCCCGCGCGTAGTGGGGCCGGGCCTCCTCGGGGTCGTTCCAGAACATGGGGCGCCAGTCGAGGTCGAAGACCGTGGTGCCGCGCCATCCCCGGGCCTCGAGGGCGGCGAGGGTGGCGGTGCGGCTGGGCTCCGCGCACAGCCCGGTCCCCGTCGTCCAGAAGACCCGGGCGGCCCGCACGGCGTCGAGGTCCAGTTCGCCGGCGTGGATCTCGAGGTCGGGGGCCTTGGGGAGCCGGTAGAAGTAGAGCGGGAAGTCGTCCGGCGGGAAGATCTCGCAGAAGGTGACCGGCGTCGGGTACGCGGCCACCGTGCCGACGTAGCGGTCGTCGACCCCGAACTCCCCCAGCGCCTGGCGGCAGTAGGCGCCGAAGGGGTCGTCGCCGGTTCGGGTGATGACGGCGGTGGTACGGCCGAGGCGCGCCGCGGCGACCGCGACGTTGGTGGCCGAGCCGCCGAGGAACTTGCCGAACGTCTCGACCTGGGGCAGCGGGACTCCGGTCTGCAGCGGGTAGAGGTCCACGCCGATCCGGCCCATGGTGATCAGGTCGTACGGCTCGGTCATGGGTGTGACTCCTCGTCGCGTGTCACCGGGGCCCCGCTCTGCGGCCCTGTCAGGTCTAGCCCTCCCGGTCGCGGGATGTCAACGCTATGTCCTTACATACGAACCAACGGTCCGTCAGGCAGGGCCGGCGTCGGAGCGGACGCCCCCTCTGCCGTCATGTCCATATGCATTGATGTCTTGACAAAACCTTGACAGGGGACCCCGCGAGGGGTTTGCTCCCGTGCAGCACCGGCCATGTGAACACGTCCGTCCCCTTCTCCCTCCCACCGCAATGAGGTGTTGGAACGTGGAACGCATTCGCATAAACCGTCGGACCCTTGCCGTCGCCGCCCTCTCCACCGCGGCGCTCCTCCTCACAGCCGGCTGTTCCAGCAGCTCAGGCGGGAAGAAGTCCGAGGAGTCGGCGGACGCCCCCGCCGCGGGAAAGGCCGGAACCCCCCGGATCAAGATCGCGATGGTCACCCACGCCGCCCCCGGCGACACCTTCTGGGACCTGATCCGCAAGGGCGCGCAGGCCGCCGCCGCCAAGGACAACGTGGAGCTGGTCTACTCCAACGACCCCAACGCCGCGACCCAGGCCAACCTGATCCAGAACGCGATCGACCAGAAGGTCGACGGCATAGCCGTCACCCTTGCCAAGCCCGACGCCATGAAGGACGTCGTCGCCAAGGCCGAGGCCGCGGGCATCCCGGTGGTCGGGTTCAACGCGGGCCTGGACGACTGGAAGGAGCAGGGGCTGCTGCAGTACTTCGGCCAGGACGAGAGCGTCGCCGGTGAGGCGCTGGGCGAGAAGCTCAACGACCTGGGCGCCCGGCACAACCTGTGCGTGATCCACGAACAGGGCCATGTCGCCCTGGAGGCCCGCTGCGCCGGCGTGAAGAAGACGTTCAAGGGGAAGACCGAGAACCTCTACGTCAACGGCACGGACATGCCGTCGGTGAAGTCCACGATCACGGCCAAGCTGAAGCAGGACGACGGCATCGACTATGTCGTCACCCTGGGCGCGCCCTTCGCCCTGACCGCCGTGCAGTCGGTGGCGGACGCCGGCAGCAAGGCGAAGGTCGGCACATTCGACCTCAACAAGGACCTGGTCAAGGCCGTCCAGGACGGCGGGGTGCAGTTCGCCGTCGACCAGCAGCCCTATCTGCAGGGCTATCTGGCCGTCGACTCCCTGTGGCTCTACAGGACCAACGGCAACGTCAGCGGCGGCGGTGTGGCGCCGGTGCTGACCGGCCCGGCCTTCGTCGACAAGGACAACGTCGCGTCCGTCGCCGCGTTCGCCGCGAAGGGCACCCGGTGATCCCTGTGCCGCGGACCGCCGCCCCAGCGCAGTCCCCGCCACCGCCCGCGGCCCCGGCCCCCTCGGCGGACGGCCGCGCCGCCGCACGCCCGCTGCTGCGCCGGGCACTGGCCCGCCCGGAGACCGGCGCGCTGATCGCCGCCGTCGCGGTCTACCTCTTCTTCTTCGCGGTGGCGCCGTCCTTCCGCGAGGCGGGCTCGCTGGCGACCGTGCTCTACCAGGCGTCGGTCATGGGCATCATGGCGCTGCCCGTGGCGCTGCTGATGATCGGCGGCGAGTTCGACCTCTCGGCCGGCGTCGCGGTCACCGCGTCCGCCCTGACCGCGAGCATGTTCAGCTTCCAGCTGAGCATGAACGTGTGGACCGGCGTGGCCGTCGCCCTGGTGGTGTCCCTGGGCGTCGGGACGCTCAACGGCTACCTGCTGGTGAGGACGGGGCTGCCCAGCTTCCTCATCACCCTGGCCACCTTCCTGATGCTGCAGGGACTCAATCTGGCGGTCACCAAGGTCTTCACCGGCAACGTCGCCACCGACTCCATCAGCGACATGGACGGCTTCGCCCAGGCGCGCGCGGTGTTCGCCTCGGAGATCGGCATCGGCGGGGTCCGGCTCAAGGTGACGGTGCTGTGGTGGCTCGGCTTCGCCGCGCTCGCCACCTGGGTCCTGCTGCGCACCAGGTTCGGCAACTGGATCTTCGCGGTCGGCGGCGACAAGGACAGCGCGCGAGCCGTCGGCGTACCGGTGGCCTTCACCAAGATCGCGCTGTTCACGGCCGTGGGCTTCGGCGCCTGGTTCACCGGCATGCACCTGCTGTTCTCGTTCCGCGCGGTGCAGTCCGGCGAAGGCGTCGGCAACGAGTTCCTGTACATCATCGCGGCGGTCATCGGCGGCTGCCTGCTCACCGGCGGCCACGGGTCCGCGATCGGGGCCGTGGTCGGCGCCTTCATCTTCGGGATGGTCTCGCAGGGCATCGTCTACGCCAACTGGAACCCTGACTGGTTCACGTTCTTCCTCGGCGTGATGCTCCTGATCGCCACCCTCGTCAATCTGTGGGTCCGCCGCACGGCGACCCGGAGGTGAGCCCGATGACCACCGCCAGCACCGCACCGGGCGGCGCCGCCCCCGCCCCCGCGCCCCTCGTCGACCTGGTCGGGGTGGGCAAGAGCTACGGCAACGTCCGCGCCCTGCACGGGGTCGAGCTGTCCGTCCGGCCGGGGCAGGTCACCTGCGTCCTCGGCGACAACGGCGCCGGCAAGTCCACCCTGATCAAGATCGTCTCCGGGCTGCACCAGCACACCGAGGGCGAGTTCCGCATCGACGGCGCACCTGTACGACTCAGCAGCCCGCGGGAGGCCCTGGACCGCGGCATCGCCGCCGTCTACCAGGATCTGGCGACCGTGCCCCTGATGCCCGTCTGGCGCAACTTCTTCCTCGGCTCCGAACTGACCCGCGGCCCCTGGCCCGTACGCCGCCTCGACATCGCCCGGATGAAAGAGACCGCGGACGGGGAACTGCGGGCGATGGGCATCGTCCTGGACGACCTGGAACAGCCCATCGGCACCCTCTCCGGCGGCCAGCGGCAGTCCGTGGCCATCGCCCGCGCCGTCCACTTCGGCGCGCGGGTGCTCGTCCTGGACGAGCCGACGGCGGCGCTGGGCGTCAAGCAGTCGGGGGTGGTCCTGAAGTACATCGCGGCCGCACGCGACAGGGGGCTGGGCGTCGTCCTCATCACCCACAACCCGCACCACGCGTTCCTGGTGGGCGACCACTTCTGCGTGCTGCGGCTGGGCACGCCGGAACTGAGCGCGGGCCGCGGGGACGTCACCTTGGAGGAGCTCACCCACCACATGGCCGGCGGCGCCGAACTGGCCGCGCTCAGGCACGAACTGAGCCAGGTCGGCGGTGTGGCCCCGGAGGAACCGCCCGAACCGGGGCTGCCCGAACGCGAGGAAGCGGGCGGGGGCCGCCCCGCCCCGTGACAGCCGCGGCGGCCTCCTCAGAGCTGACATGACGTCCGTATGTCAGGACCAACTCTTGACGGCTGCCCGGCCGGACGGCGAAGCTTCCAGCGGGACAACGGAGCTCCGCGGGCATCCGTACCACCGCCCTGCCGGGGCGCCCTGCCGAACCACGACCGGTCCCGCGGCGACCGGTGAGAGGAGCCCTCCTCATGACTGCCCCCTCCCCCGTTCTGGACCGGATCCGGATCGGCTCCGCGCCCGACTCGTGGGGCGTCTGGTTCCCCGACGACCCGCGGCAGGTGCCCTGGCAGCGCTTCCTCGACGAGGTCTGCGAGTCCGGCTACGAGTGGATCGAGCTCGGCCCGTACGGCTACCTGCCGACCGACCCCGCCCGGCTCACCGAGGAGACCGCGCGCCGGGGGCTGAAGGTCTCCGCGGGCACGGTCTTCACCTCCCTGCACCGCGGCCCGTCGGTGTGGGACGCCACCTGGGAGCACGTCGGCCAGGTCGCCGCGCTCGCCCAGGCCATGGACGCCCGGCATCTGGTGGTCATCCCCTCCTTCTGGCGCGACGACAAGACCGCCGAGGTCATCGAGCCGCGCGAGCTCACCGCCGAGCAGTGGGGACACCTCGCCACCGGCATGGAGCGGCTGGGCCGCCAGGTCCGCGACACCTACGGCCTGGACATCGTGGTCCACCCGCACGCCGACACGCACATCGACACCGAGGAGCACGTCGAGCGCTTCCTCGACGCCACCGACCCGGGCCTGGTGAGCCTCTGCCTGGACACCGGCCACTACGCCTACTGCGGCGGCGACAGCGTCAAGCTCATCGAGACCTACGGCGAGCGGATCGGCTATCTGCACCTGAAGCAGGTCGACCCGGAGATCCTCGCCGACGTCGTGAAGAACCAGATCCCCTTCGGCCCGGCCGTGCAGCGCGGGGTCATGTGCGAGCCCCCGGGCGGGGTACCCGCCCTGGAGCCGGTGCTGGCCGCGGCGCAGGGCCTGGGCGTCGACCTGTTCGCCATCGTCGAGCAGGACATGTACCCCTGCGAGCCGGAGCGGCCGCTGCCCATCGCGCAGCGCACCCGGAAGTTCCTGCGCTCCTGCGGTGCCTGACGCACCGCCCACGAAAGGGAAGACACGCATCATGACGCAGCACGGACCGCTCGGGGTCGCCGTCATCGGTACCGGCAAGATGGGCGCCGACCACGTACGCCGCATCAACGACGTCGTGAGCGGCGCCCGGGTGACCGCCGTCGTCGACGTCGACGCCGAGCGCGTGAAGGCGGTCGCCGACGGCATCGAGGGCTGCACCGCCTACACCGACCCCGCGGCGGCGATGGCCGCTGCCGATGTGGAGGCCGTCCTCATCGCCTCGCCCGGCCCCGCCCACGAGGCGGCGCTGCTCACGGCCTTCGCGCACGACCTGCCGGTGCTGTGCGAGAAGCCGCTCACACCGGATGCCGCCTCGGCGCTGCGGGTGATGGAGGCCGAGCAGAGGCTGGGGCACCGGCGGGTGCAGGTCGGCTTCATGCGGCGCTACGACGCGGAGTACACGAAGCTCAAGGCCCTGCTCGACAGCGGTGAACTGGGCCGCCCGCTGATGCTGCACAACCGGCACCGCAACGCGAGCATCCCGCCCGGCTTCACCAACGCCAACCTCGTCAACGACTCGCTCGTCCACGAGATGGACGTGACCCGCTGGCTGCTGGGGCAGGAGATCACCGCCGTCACCGTGCTGCGCCCGCGCCCGTCCTCCCACGCGCCGCAGGGCCTGGACGACCCGCAGTTCGTGGTCTTCGAGACCGACGGCGGGGCGGTCGTCGACGTCGAGGTCTACCTCAACTGCGGCTTCGGCTACCAGGTGCAGGCCGAGGCGGTCTGCGAACGCGGCAGCGCCCGCATCGGCGACGCGCACGACCTGCTGGTCAACACCGCGGGCCGCTGGGGCGGCAGGATCGCCCAGGACTTCGTGGAGCGCTTCGCCGACGCCTACGACCGCGAGGTCCAGGCGTGGGTCGACGCCACCCGGCGCGGTGAGGTCACCGGCCCCAGCGTCTGGGACGGCTACGCCGCCGCCGCGGTCTGCGAGGCCGGTGTCCGCTCGCAGAGCACGGGCGGGCGCGTCGAGGTCGAACTGGCCGACCGCCCCGCGTTCTACCGCTGAGGCGCCTTCCTCGACCTCCTGGATCCGGCGCGGGGTGGGAGGTCACTCCCTGGCCCCCGCCCGCGCCTCCCGCGCCTCCCGCGGACCCGTGGACCCGTGGACCCGCGAGTGCGCGATCGATGAGACGAGCGGGACCCGTGGACCGCGAGACCTGCGAGACCTGCGAGACCTGCGAGACCGTCAGAAAGGACCCGCACCACCATGCGCGTCGTCCTGTTCGGCGTGGGGCGCCTCGGCTCCTTCCACGCGGCCACCCTCCATGACCACCCCGAGGTCTCGGAACTCGTCCTCGCCGACGCCGACGCCCGGCGGGCCGCCGGGGCCGCCGCACGACTGGGCCCCGGTGTGCGGGCGGCGTCCTCGGTCGAGGCGGCGTTCGCCGAAGGCGCGGACGCGGTGGTCATCGCCTCCGCGACCTCCTCGCACGCGGAGCTGATCTCCCGCGCGGTGCGGGCCGGGCTCCCGGTGTACTGCGAGAAACCGGTCGCCCTCGACCTGGAGTCGACGGTCACCGCACTGCGCGAGGTGGAGGAGGCCGGCACCGTCCTGCAGATGGGCTTCCAGCGCCGCTTCGACCCCGGCTACCGGGCCGCCCGGGAAGCAGTCCGGGCCGGCCGACTGGGACGGCTGCACACCGTGCGGGCGCTGACCTCCGACATGGCGCCCCCGCCGCCGGAGTTCGTGCCGCTGTCCGGCGGGATCTATCGGGACTGCCTGATCCACGACTTCGACGCGGTGCGGTGGGTGACCGGACGCGAGGTCGTCGAGGTGTACGCCACGGGCACCGCGGGCGGCGCGGACTTCTTCCGCGCGGCGGGCGACGTGGACACCGCGGCGGCCCTCCTCACCCTCGACGACGGCACCCTCGCGACCGCCACCTCCACGCGCTACAACGGGGCCGGGTACGACATCCGCATGGAACTCGCCGGGACACTGGACCAGATCGCGGTCGGCGTCGGCCCCCGGACGCCGGTCACCTCCGTGGAACCGGGCGCGGCGCCGGGCGTGCCGGATCCGTGGACCGGCTTCGTGGACCGTTTCGGGGACGCCTACCGGGCGGAGATCGACGCCTTCCTGCGGGTGGTGACGGGCCGATCGGGCAATCCCTGCGACGGGCGGGAGGCGCTCGCCGCGCTGCTCGTGGCGGAGGCGTGCGAGGTCTCGCGCCGGGAGCGGCGCCCGGTCGCGATCGCCGAACCGGCCGAGGTCGCGGAGCGCCTCCGGGGGCGCGCGGGACGGTCATAGGGCCGCGTCCGGGACGGTGTCGGGCACGGTGTCCGTGACCGTGTCCGCGGCGGCGTCCGGGGCTGTCTGCGGGGTGACCGCACGGGACGTCGCCGGCATGTCACCCCGGCGGTCCGCTCCGGGTGGCGTGATCGCCTCCGGGGGTGCTTCCTGGATGCGTTCTGCCCCACCGGCCGAAGCCCGTGGGTTCCCTGCCGGGAGGCCGGATGGCGACGAGGATCCAGGCGCTGCGCACCCCCCGCGCGGCGGGACTGGTGGGGATCGCCTTCGCGGTGCTGATCGGCGCCGCCATCGTCCTGGTACGGGTCTCCATCCCCAGCGGTGAGGGCGCGCTGACCGCATCGCCCCTCAGCCACTCCGCGCGCGGCGGGGTGCGGACGGCGCTGGCCCTGATCCCCTTCGCGGGCGTCTTCTTCCTCTGGTTCATGGGCGCGGTGCGCGCGCACATGGGCGAGGGAGAGGACAAGTTCCTCTCGACGGTGTTCCTGGGCAGCGGCCTGGTGTTCGTCGCGACGCTCTTCGGCGCCGCCGCCGCGGCCGGCAGCCTGCTGGCCACCACGCAGATGGCCGCGCCCGGTGCGCCGCGGGCCGAGCTGTCGTACTTCGGACAGCACCTCACCTACAGCCTGCTGACGACGTTCTCGATGCGGATGGCCGCGGTGTTCGTGCTGTCGGCCTCCACCATCTCGCTCCGGCTCGGCTCGTTCCCGCGCTGGCTGGTGCTGCTGGGGTACCTCGTGGGCGTCGCCTTGCTGTTCGTGGTGCCGGGCGTGCCGCTGGCCGAGCTCGTCTTCCCCCTGTGGGCGCTGATCGTCAGCCTCCACGTCGTGGTCGCGAGCTTCCGTTCCCGGCCGCCGCGGCCGCGGGCCGTCTGAGTGGTGCCGTCGGTCCGAGCGGATGCCGTCAGGACGACGTGCGGCGCAGCAGCAGCGTGACGAAGCCGAGCACGCCGCGGTAGCCGCGCAGCCACTCGGCGCGGTGGACGGCGGCTGCCTCGAGGGCGGCCGCGCTGTCGGGGTCGCCGGGGTGGTCCAGGGCCCATTCGGCGAGGGAGCCCGTCCAGGACCACTCGTAGTCGTCCCACTCGCGCAGGGAGCTGACGTGGGCGAGGACGGGCGTCCAGCCGGCCTCGGCGATCCTTGTCCAGGGTGCTCGGCAGGTCCGCGTACTCCCCCATCTCCTGCACGAGGTCGGGGGCCGGTTCGCGCTCCCAGAATCCGTCGCCCACGAGGAGCATGCCGCCGGGGGCGAGGTGCGCGCGGGCCGCGGCGAGCGTCGGCATGAGGCCGCCGAAGGCGTGCGCGGCGCCGACGCTGAGGACGACGTCGAACGGCTGCGGGGAGGCGAAGTCCGCCGCGTCCCGCTCATGGAGCGTCAGCCGGTCGCCGACGCCGAGCGCGGCGGCCTCGCGAGCCGCCTTCGCCAGGGCGTCGGCGTCCAGGTCGACGCCCTCCGCGGTGACACCAGGCCGACCGGCGAGGGCCCGCAGGAGCCAGGCGCCCTCTCCGCACCCGAGGTCGAGGACGCGCTCGTCGCCGCGGCGGAGCGCCCGGTCGAGGAGGCGGCGCACCGCAGCGTCGTCGAGCGGGGCGGCGATGGGGTGGTGGGTGTGCGCGATGCGGGAGACACGGCGTCGTTCCATCCGAGAAGCCTGTCAGGGCGGGGGCCGGCACCGCATCCGGTTAGAGGTCGCGCATGCGGGGCCCGCGCCGGTGCCGGCCGGTCCCCACGAGGTGGTCGATGCACAGGGGCCGACCGCGGAGGGTGCGGGGGCGGCGGTCAGGCGTCGGGGTCGACGTCCGGATGCGTGAACCGCACGGGCTTGCCCAACGACCGGGCGTAGGCGATCTCGGCCCGGGTGCTGTCCCCGATGTAGTCGCCGACGACGAGCACGTCGTCGGCGAGCCGGATCTTCGCCCGGTGCAGATCGTCGAGCCGCGCCTTCAGCGCCTCGGCCTCGACGGGATCGGACCAGAGCGCGTGCGGCGACTTCATGTCGCAGCCCGGCTTGACGACGATCCTTCCGGCTGCCGTCTCCCGCAGATCGGCCTCGGCCATGTCGCTCATGAAGCGGGTGGAGCCGCAGATCACGACGATCCCCGGCAGGCCCAGCCGCTTCTTCGCGTCGGCGAGTTCCTGCTCGGGGGTGAGCGGTCGAGGGTATGACACGGGTTCCTCCCGGTGGTTGCGGCCGTACCCGCACGACCGTCTCACGCTCCGGCCCCAGGCCGGGAGGCGCGTCCTCGCGCTGATCGCCGCGCCCCGGCTCGACGACGCCACCGGACCGGCCGTCACCTGCGGTCACTGATCGCCTGAGGTCACTGATCGCCTGCGATCACCGACCTCACGGAACGGAGGATGAGACTCCCGGCGCGCCGCGCCCGGCGGGTGTGAAGCGTACGGGGAGCCGGCGCACACCGCGGATCAGCATTCCGGGGAGCCAGTCCAGCCCCGCCGGATCGGCGTCGAGAGCGAGGTCGGGGCAGCGCTCCAGCAGAGCGCGGACGGCGATGCGGCCTTCGAGCCGGGCCAGCGGCGCGCCGAGGCAGTAGTGCAGGCCGTGCCCGAAGGCCAGGTGGCCGCGGGTGTCCCGGCGGATGTCGAAGCGGTCCGGCTCGCTGAAGCGGCCCGGGTCGCGCGACGCGGAGGCCAGGGCGACGAGGACGGGGGCGTGGGCCGGGATGACGGTGCCCGCGATCTCGACCGGCTCCGTCGTGAAGCGGAAGGTGGCGGTCTCGACCGGGCCGTCGTAGCGGAGCATCTCCTCCACGGCGCCGTCGATGAGGCTCATGTCGGCTCGCAGGAGCGCCAGTTGCTCCGGGTGGGAGAGCAGTGCCCGGACGCCGCCCGAGATCAGGTTGACCGTGGTCTCGTGTCCGGCGATCAGCAGCAGGAAGGCCATCCCGCTCAGTTCGGTGCGCGAGAGCCGGTCGCCGTCCTCGGTCGTGGTGCGGATGAGGGCGCTCATCAGGTCGTCGCCGGGCGCGCGGCGCTTGTCCTCGATCAGCTCGTGGAGGTAGACGGCGAGTTCCTCGAAAGCCTTGCGCTCGGCGTCGGCGCCGGTCGGTGCGACGACCTCGTTCGACCAGGCGCGGAAGGCGGCCCGATCCAGGTAGG
Organism: Actinacidiphila sp. bgisy167; assembly: GCF_965342175.1. Lineage (GTDB taxonomy): Bacteria > Actinomycetota > Actinomycetes > Streptomycetales > Streptomycetaceae > Actinacidiphila. Next base: position 103,050 of record NZ_CBDRBL010000002.1, on the reverse strand, counting down.
GCACACCGAGCAACTCGCAGATGACCGTGATGGGCAGCGGGTAGGCGAGGGCCTCGACGAGGTCGGCCGCGCCGTCCGGGCGGGCCAGCATCGCGTCGAGCAGGCCCGCGGTGATCGCCTCCACGCGCGGTGCCAGCTCCTCGACCCGGCGGCCGGTGAACTCCCGGGCCACCAGCCTGCGCAGACGGGTGTGCTCCGGGGGGTCGGTGACGAGCATGTGGCGGCCGAGGAGTTCCTCGTCATAGGTGACCAGGCCGAGCGCTCGGGCGTCCTTGGCGAACCGGTTGTCGGCGAGCACGGCCCGCGCCTGCTCGTGGCCGACGATCAGCCACAGCTCCCCTGTGTCGGCGGTGCGCACATGGTGCACGGGCCCCTGCTCGCGGAGTCTGGCGTAGACGGGATAGGGATCGGCGGTGAACTCCTTGCCGTATTCCGTGAGATCGACCGTTTCCATGGCCCGCACGGTAGCCGGGGGCCCGTCCCGGCACATCCCCCTGCGGGACGAGATGCCCCGGGAGGTCTCGCCCGCAGCGGTTCAGCCGATCGTGGCGGCACGCCAGGTCTCGTCGTCCGCCTCGAGCAGCGAGGCGAGGACGGCGGGCTCGGGGAGCGGCCCGTGGTCGGCGGCCACGCGCAGTGCCGAGGCGGCGGTCAGGTGGCCCAGCCGCAGGGCGCGCTCCACGGGAAGGGAGCGCAGCAGGCCGCTGAGGAAGCCCGCGGCGAAGGCGTCCCCGGCGCCGACCGGTTCGACCACGCGGACGGTGAGCGCGGGCACGCTGTGGGCGTCGTTCCCGGTGAAGGCCGTCGCGGCCCGGGAGCCGTCCTTGACGACCAGGACGCCGGGGCCGGGCAGCAGCTCACGGACCGAGCGGGCGTCGGTGATCCGCTCGCCCCACAGTGCCTGGGCCTCGTCGAGGCCCACGAGGACGATGTCGGCGCGGTCGGCGAGCGGTCGCAGGACGTCGGCGGCGGAGCGGCCGGTCCACAGCGCGGGGCGGTGGTTGACGTCGAAGCTGACGGGCCAGGGGCGGTCGGGGCGCAGCGCTTGTTCGACGAGGGCGTGGCAGCCGGGCGACAGGGCGGGCGTGATGCCGCTGAGGTGGACGAGCGCGGCCCCGGTCAGGGCCGGGTCGTCGAGCACGTCCGCGGTGAGGGCGGAGGCCGCGGACCCCGCGCGGTGGTAGTGGACGCGGGTGCCGTCCTCACCGGGGTCCTTCAGCAGGAGCCCGGTGGGCCGCGCGGGGTCGGTGCGCACCCCGGTGACGTCGACGCCGCCCGCGGCGATCCGCGCGCGGACGCGCCGGCCGAAGGGGTCGTCGCCGACCGCGGAGACCCAGCGGGCGGGGATGCCGTGGTCGGCGAGGAACAGCGCGACGTTGGACTCGGCGCCCGCGATGTCGACGCGCAGCAGATCCGCGTCGTCCAGCGGCCCGAGCGGGGTGGGCGCGAGGGCGGCCATGGTCTCGCCGACGCAGACCACGGGTCCGTGGCGCAGCGGCCGGGGGGTGCTCATCGTGGCTTCCTAGGGGGTGTCGGCGGGGTCCGCCGGGCGGTACGGGGCGGCCGGCGCTCCGGGCACGTCGACCCGGACGGCGAAGACGGCGCCGTCGAGCGGTCCGGGGGCGGCCAGGCCGATGTGCGCGCTGGTGACGAGGAGGGTGCGCCCGTCGGCGCCGCCGAGGCAGAGTCCGGCCGGCTGTCCGGCGGGCAGCTCGACGATCCGGTCGAGGCTGCCGTCCGGCAGGTAGCGGTGGACGCGTCCGGTGCCCCAGACGGCGGTCCACAGGCCGCCCTCGCTGTCGGTGGTCATGCCGTCGGGGCTGCCGTCGGTGACGGTGGCGAAGGTCTCGGGGGCGCCGGGGTCGCCGCTCGCGGGGTCGATCGGGTAGCGCCGGATGACGCCCCGCGCGCTGTCCGCGAGGTACATGACGGTGCCGTCGGCGGTGAAGGCCGGGCCGTTGGGGATCGTGATGCCGGTCAGCACACGGGTGACGCGGCCGTCGCGGTCCAGCCGGTAGAGCGAGCCGGCGTCCTCGGTGGTGTCGTAGGCCATGCTGCCCGCCCAGAAGCGGCCGTGCGGGTCGGCGACCCCGTCGTTCATCCGCGTCGGCACCGCGGCGCCGTCCTCGGGGCGGGCGATCCACTCGGTCCTGCCCGCGGGGCCTATGCGGCAGATGCCGGTGCCCGCGGCCGCGACCCAGTGGCCGGGGCGCCCCTCGACCGGCGCCACCGCACCCAGGGGGCACGGCAGGTGCGCGATGAGCCGGTGCGACTCGGCGGGGCCGTCCGCGGCTGCCAGCAGCCGACCGCTGAGGATGTCGGTGAGCACCGCGCGGCCGTCCGTCCAGCGGATGCCCTCGCCGAGTTCGAGGCGGTCGGTTCCCAGGACCGCCGGGGGCACGGTGGCGGTCATGCGCGGTCCTCCGCCCGGACGACGTCCAGGAAGGCGCGGGCCCGGTCGCGCAGGGCGGCGACACTGCCGCCGTCCGCGGCGTCGCCGATCAGGGGCGACCCGACGCCGACGGCGACGGCGCCACCCCGCAGGTAGACCTCCGCGGCCTGCGCGTCCACGCCTCCGACCGGCACGAAGGGCAGGTCGGGGAAGGGACCGCGCAGGTCCCGAAGGTAGCCGGGGCCGCCGGCGCTGCCCGCGGGGAAGAGCTTGAGGGCGTCGGCGCCGAGCCGCAGCGCCTGGAGGATGTCGGTGGGCGTCATCACTCCCGCCAGCACGGGGAGCCCGAGTTCCCGCCCGGCGGCGATGCCGTCGCTGACCGCGGGGGTGACGAGGAAGGCGGCGCCGGCCTCGTGGGCGGCCCGTGCGTCGTCGGCGCTGAGCACGGTGCCGGCCCCCAGGGGCGCGTCCGGGCCGAGCGCGGCGCGCGCCTTGGCGATGACGTCGAGCGCGTCACGTCCGCTGAGGGACACCTCGACGAGGGTGATCCCCTCCTCGGCGAGGGCGAGCACGGTGGCCAGTGCGGCGTCCGGGTCGCTGCCGCGGACGATGGCGAGCAGTCGGCGGGCGCGCAGCGCGGCGAGCAGATCCATCCGACATCCCTTCTGGTGATGGGTGGTTCAGGGGCGGCGGGTCGCGGTGATCGTGAGCCGCCAGGCGACCTCGCCGGAGGGCGGGACGACGACCGTGTCGCCGTCGCCGGCCCCGGTGCGGTCGAAGACGCGGCCGAGCATCGGCTCGACGCCGATCGACCGGTAGGGCGCGTCGTGGGGGAAGCCGCCGAGGTTGCGCCAGAGCGCGACCGCGACGGGCCGGCCGCCGGCCTCGACGGCCAGGTGCAGCGCGTCGGGACCGTCGTGCACGGTCACCCGCGGGGTCAGGACGATCGCCCCGACGGCCGTCTGGTCGTCCGGGCCGAGCCGGTCGAGGGGGACGCCCTCGACGCGCGGCCAGGCGCCGGTGACCCAGGTCGCGCCCTCGTCGGGGTACAGCCGGGTCTCCGCGCCCGCGTCGATGGCGATCCACGCGTCGGGGGAGAGGTCCAGCAGGGCGTGGCCGGCCCACACGAAGCGGTAGCCGGGCTCGGCGGTGAGCGTGTAGTCGGCGACGGCAGCCCCGCCGTGCGTGCTCAGGCGCCGGACCAGCCGGAAGTCGGGGCAGTCCACGACCTCCGCGTCCGCCTCCCCGCGCCAGGTCCGCGACCAGGCGTCGCCGTGGTCGGGCAGCCCGCGCACGGTGGGGACGCACTCCTCCAGGCCGCCGGCGTCGGCGAAGGGGTCACCGGGCCGGACGAGGGCGCGCCGGGGCTCGTCGCGGTGCCACAGCCATTCGCGTCCGCCCGCGGTCAGCGACGTCCAGCGGCCGCCGTGATCCGGGTCGGTGACCACGCGGACGGGGAGCCGCTCGCCGGTCACCATTCGGCGAAGGAGCCGTCGGCGTGGCGCCACACCGGGTTGCGCCAGGCATGGCCGGAGCGGTCCGCGGCACGGACCGCGTCCTCGTCGACCTCGACGCCGAGTCCGGGCTGCGCGGTGCGGTGCGCCTGGCCGTCGACGAAGCGGAACGGCTCGGTGTCGACCACGTAGGACAGCAGGTCGGCGTCCTTGTTGTAGTGGATGCCCCGACTCTGCTCCTGGATCAGGAAGTTCGGCGTGGCGAAGGCCACCTGCAGGCTCGCGGCGAGCGCGATCGGTCCGAGCGGGCAGTGCGGCGCCAGGTGCGCGCCGAAGGTCTCGGCGAGTGAGGCGATCCGGGTGACCTCGGAGATCCCGCCTGCGTGCGACAGGTCGGGCTGGGCCACGGCGATGCCCGCCGTGAGCGCGGGGAGGAATTCGGCCCGCCCGTAGAGCCGTTCCCCGGTGGCGAGCGGCACGGGCGAGGCCGCGACCAGGCCCGCCAGCAGGTGCGCCTGGTCGGGCAGGACGGGTTCCTCGACGAACAGCGGGTGCAGCGCGGCTATCTCGTGCAGCACACGCCGCGCGTTGGCCGCGGTGAAGCGCCCGTGGAAGTCGACGGCGACGTCCCGGTGAGGGCCGAGGGCCTCGCGGGCGACCGTGACGCGTTCGACGACGGCGGCCGTCTCCGCGGGGCTGCCGAGCGCCGGGGTGCGCCCCGCGGCGTTCATCTTGACGGCCGTGAAGCCCGCCTCCACCTGGGCGGTGATCTCCTCCTTAAGCCGGTCCGGCTCGTCGCCGCCGACCCAGGCGTACACCCGGACCGAGTCGCGGACGGGGCCGCCGAGCAGGGTGTGCACGGGTGCTCCGAGGACCTTGCCCGCGATGTCCCACAGGGCCTGGTCGATGCCGGCCACGGCGCTGGAGAGCACGGGACCGCCCCGGTAGAATCCGCCCTTGCTGAGCACCTGCCAGTGGTCCTGGATGCGCAGGGGGTCCTGGCCGACGAGGTGTTCGGCGAGCACCTCCACGGCGGTCCGCACCACCTCGGCCCGGCCCTCCACCACCGGCTCGCCCCAGCCGACGACGCCGTCGTCGGTCTCGATGCGGCAGAACAGCCAGCGGGGCGGGACGAGGAAGGTCTCGACGCGCGCGATCTTCACTGTGCCTGGCCGTCCTTCTGTTCGGTGGAGCCGTCCGCGCCCTCGGGCGCCTGCGGGCCGTTGACCTTGTCGAGGTCGCGCGTCGCCTGGTCGAGCAGGGCGCGCATGGCGTGTTCCGCGGCGTCCGGGTCCCGGTCGCGCACGGCGTCGAGGACCGCGCGGTGGCTCGGCACCGGGTCCTCGCTGTGCGGGGCGCTGTGCACCAGCTGGTCGCGCTGGGCCAGGCCCGACTCGATGACCACCTCCATGCGCTCCAGCAGTTCGTTGTGGGTGGCCGCGAGCAGCGCCCGGTGGAAGGCGAGGTCGGCCTCGACGGCGTGGCTGGCGCCGATCTTCTCGCCCATCGCTGTCAGTGCCTCCTCCAGCGCCTGCATGTCGGCGTCGGTGCGGCGGGCTGCGGCCAGCCGCGCGGCGGCCGGCTCGACGATGCCGCGGACCTCGCCGAGGTTGCGCAGCAGCGCCGGATCGGCGCCGGTGTCGCTGCTCTCGGAGAACTGCCAGCGCAGCACGTCGGCGTCGAGCAGGTTCCAGTCCGAGCGGGGCCGGACGAAGGTGCCGCGCTTCTGCCGGGCGTCGACCATGCCCTTGGCGGCGAGCACCTTCAGTGATTCCCGCAGAGCCGTCAGGCTGACGTCCAGCTCGCTCTGCAGGGCCGCCATGTCGAGCGTCGCTCCCTCGGGGATCTCGCCGCTGAGCACCCGGCGGGCGAGTGTCTCCACGGTCTGGCCGTGCACTCCGCGGCGCGCGTATGGCGTCATGTGTTTGCCTTTCTTGCTGTTCCGTCGGTGGCCGGGGCGTGCGTTTCCGTCAGGCCGAGGCCTTGGTGACGCTCCAGCCGCCGTCCACGAGCAGGCTCGATCCTGTGATGTAGGAGGCTTCGTCGGCGGCGAGGAAGGCGACGGCGGCGGCGACTTCCTCAGGGGCGCCGAAACGGCGGGCCGCCGTCTCGGCGACGCTCGACTCACGGTCGGCCTGCGGGACCCGGTCCCAGGCGGCGGTCAGGATCGGCCCGGGCAGCACCGCGTTCACGCGGACGTCCGGACCGTACTCGACGGCGAGTTGACCGCACAGCGACAGCAGGGCGCCCTTGCTGGCCGCGTACGCCGGGTGGCCGGGGACACCCCGGTGCGCGTGGACCGAGGAGACGAGCACCACGGCCCCCTGCTGCTCGCGCAGGTCGGGCAGCGTCGCCTTCACCCCCAGGAAGGCGCCGGTGAGGTTGACCGACAGCTGCCGTTCCCAGGACGCGAGGCTGGTCTCGTGGGCGGGCGCCACGGCCACCGTGTACGCGTTGCTGACGAGCACGCCCACCGGCCCGAAGTCCTGGGCCGCGGTGACCACCCGCTGCCAGTCGGCCTCGTCCGCGACGTCGGCGGCGACGAACCGGGCCCTGGCCCCGGCCTCCCGCAGCCGTTCGGCGGTCTCCTCGCCCCGGTCGGCGGCGACGTCAACGAGGACGACGGCCGCGCCCTCCTCGGCGAGGCGGGCCGCAGTCGCCGCGCCGATGCCCGACGCGGCGCCGGTGACGACGGCGACGCGGTTGGTGAAGCGGGCCGCTGGGTTCATGGGGTGGTTCTTCTCCTGTTCGGGGGTCAGGTGGATGCAGATTCTTCCGCTGTCGTCACTGCCGTACCAGGACGGTCAGGTCCGCGTCGTGCCCGGCGGTCCAGGCGTACGGCAGCCCCGAGTGGAGCAGGTACGCGCCGCTGTAGCGGGTGCCGGTGGCCGCGTCGGCGTAGACGGCGTCCGGTCGCAGCCCGCGCAGGCGCAGCCGGGCGGCGCGGCCGGGCACCAGCGGCGCGCCGTCGAGGGGGCCGGTGTTCCAGGCCGTCACCACCAGCCGGTCGCCGCCCGGTTCCTCGTACTGGATGCCGCAGGTCGGGTCGACGGGCCTGCCCAGCAGGTGGACCTCGCCGTGGTGGACGATGTCGCGGATCTCCTTGTAGCGGGCGATCCATCGCGCGGCCTCGGCCCGCTGCTCGGGCGTCCAGTGGCGGATGTCGGCGCCGATGCCGAGCACGCCGGCCATGGAGTTGACGAAGCGGAAGGCGAGGGAGCGGGGCCGCGGGTCGAAGACGCCAGGGGCGTCGGTCACCCAGGAGCTCATGGTGTGCGGTGCGTGCGCGTGCAGGTAGCCGTACTGGATGCGCAGCCGGTCCATGGGCGCGGTGTTGTCGCTGGGCCAGACCACGTCGGTGCGGGCGATGGTGGCGTGCTCGACGCGGCCGCCGCCGCCGGCGCAGCCCTCGACGGTGACGTTCGGGTGGGCGGTGCGCAGGTGGTCCAGGACGCGCAGGTAGCCGGCGACGTGCGCGGCGTCGAGGTCCTGGCGCTCGGGGTCGGGGCCGGCCGGGTGGCCGGGGCGTCCGCGCTCGGTGGGCGGGCGGTTCATGTCCCACTTGAGGTAGCTGATGGCGTGGGAGCCGAGCAGCCGGTCCAGGGTGCCGATGACGAATTCCTGGACGTCCTCACGGCCGAGGTCGAGCAGCAGCTGGTTGCGCACCAGCGTGGCGGGGCGGCCGTCGATCCGGTACACCCACTCGGGGTGCTCGGCGTACAGCTTCGAGCGGGGGCTGATGCCCTCGGGCTCGACCCAGAGGCCGAAGTCCAGGCCCAGCGCCCGGACGTCCTCGACGAACCGGTCGAATCCGCCGGGGAACTCGGCCGGGTCCGGGTCCCAGTCGCCAAGGCCCCCGGTGTCGTCGGGCCGTCCGGTGAACCAGCCGTCGTCGACGACGAAGAGTTCGGCGCCGAGCTCGGCGGCGACCTTGGCGAGTTCGAGCTGGCCGGCGGCGTCGACGTCGAAGCCGGTGGCCTCCCAGGAGTTGTAGAGCACCTTGCGCGGCCGGTCCATGCGCCCGCCTGTCAGGCGCCGCTCATAGCGGTGCCAGACACGGGCCAGGCCGTCGAGGCCGTCGGGGCTGAAGGCGCAGGCCAGCCGGGGCGTGACGAGGGTGGCGCCGGGGGCGAGGCGGACGGCGCCCTCGTGCGGCACCCGGCCGGCGCGGACGCGCACCGCGCCGCCGGGCTCGGCGTCGGCGGTGATCCGCCAGTTGCCCGACCACTCCAGGGCGATGCCGTAGGTGGGGGTGGCGCCCTCGGCGGGGGATGCGGCGTCCTGGATCGCGAGCCACGGGTGGTACGCGTGCCCGGCGGAGCCCTGGGTGCTCTCCATCTCGAAGCGCCCGCGCTCCAGCGTCACGTCCTTCAGCTGGAACTCCTGGGACCACTGGCCCGCCAGGTAGCTCAGCCGCGCGCCACCCTGGACGGGCACGTTGACGGCCGCGGAGTCGAAGCGCTCCAGCCGCACCTCCTCCTCGCCGGTGCAGGTCAGCTCCGTCCACCGCAGAACGACGTCGGTGCCGGGCACCGTCTCGTAGTGCAGCGAGGTGCGCAGCCCGAGGAGGTCGTCGGCGAAGTCCAGGCGCAGCGCCCGGTCGCCGTCCGGAGTGGCGCCGTCGAACCGCCACCAGCTGCCGCGGTCCCCGCCGGGGCGGGAGGCGACCAGGTCGGCGCCGGTGAACGGCCTCAGCCCGTAGGGGATGTACTCGGCCGGGGCGGCGTCGGCGGGGGTGATGAAGTGGGTGCGGCGCGACCAGTCCAGCGGCGACGGGCCGTCCTCGGCGCCGTGCGGCCCCCAGGCGGCGAGCTCGGCCCAGTGGCCGTCGCCGCCGAGGACGACGGCGTAGGTGGTGGTGTCGGTGCGCAGCAGCCACCGGTCGTGCGCGGTCACTTGACGGCTCCGAGGTTGAGTCCTGCCACGAAGTGGCGCTGGAAGCGGAGGAAGACGGCCACCGTCGGGGCGGCGGCGATCACCGAGCCGGCCGCGATGACGTTCCACATGGACACGTACTGGCCCTGCAGTCCGATCAGGGACGCGGTGATGGGCATCTGGGTGTCGGTGCGCAGCACCGTGATGGCCCACAGCAGGTCGTTGAAGATCCACGTGAACGACAGGGCGCTCAGCGCGGCCAGCGCCGGTCGGGCCAGCGGCAGGATGATCCGCCAGTAGATCTGCCAGGGGCCCGCGCCGTCGATGACGGCGGCCTGCTGGATCTCACCGGGGATGGCCCGCATGAAGCCGTGCAGCACGAAGACGTAGAAGCCGACGCCGAATCCCACCTGCACCCCGATCAGGGCGTACAACTGGTCGTAGATGCCGAGCACTTCGCTGAGCTTGGAGACCGGGATCAGCAGGATCTGCGGGGGCAGCAGATTGCCGCCGAGCATCAGCAGCAGCAGGACGCGCCGCAACGGCAGGTCGTAGCGGCTGAGCGCGAAGGCTGCCATGGAGGCCAGGCCCAGCGACAGCAGCACGGTGGGGATCGTGACCAGCAGGCTGTTGATGAGGGCGCGCTGCTGGCCGCCGTCCACCCACGCCTGGCGGAAGCCGTCGAGGGTGAAGGAGTGCGGCCAGCTGCCGACGCCGTGCGCCGCGATGTCGTCGAAGGTGCGGGTGCTGGTGACCAGGACAAGGACGATCGGCAGCAGCCACAGCGCGGACAGCGCGATCCCGGTGACGTGGAAGCCGGCGGTGCGCAGGGCGCGGCCGCTCGGCACGGGCCGGCGCGGCGCCGTGGCCGGGGCCTCGGCGGCGCCGTCGCCGCCGGCCGGGTCCTCGAGGCGCGCGGTGGCATGGGTGGCGGTCATCAGTCGGCCTCCCGGAAGGCGCGCACGAGGTAGCTCGCGATGACACCGAAGGCCAGCACGAAGATGACGACGGCGAGCGCGGAGCCGTAGCCCAGCCGCAGGGACTGGAACGCGGTGGAGTACATGTAGGTGCTCAGCAGTTCGGAGGAGTGGTACGGGCCGCCGCGGGTGAGCGCCCACACCACGTCGAACGAGCGCAGCGAGTCGATGATGATCACCGACAGGACGACCGCGTTGACGCTGCGCAGCTGCGGCAGCGTGATGTGCCGGAACTGCTGCAGGCGCGTGGCCCCGTCGACCTTGACCGCCTCGTACAGGGCGGGGTCGATGCCCTTCAGCCCGGCCAGGTACAGCACCATCACGTAGCCGACCTGGCGCCACAGCGCGGGCACGATCACCGCGTAGAAGGCGGTGTCCTGGTCGGCGAGCCAGGCGTGCTTCCAGCCGCCGAGGCCGATGCCGTCGAGCACATTGTTGATCAGGCCGTCCGGCTGGTACATGGCCTGCCACACCAGCGCGGTGGCGACCAGTGAGAAGACCACCGGCAGGAAGAGCGCCGCCCGGTAGAACCCGACGCCGCGCCGCTCCTGCTGGAGCAGCAGCGCGGCGCCGAGGCCCAGGGCGGCGGAGAGCCCGCCGAAGAGCAGCAGCCACAGCACCGTGTTGACCGCGGCGGTGCGGAAGACCGGGTCGTGCAGCATCTCGCTGAAGTTGCCCAGGCCCACGAACTTAGGGGCGGCCAGGCCGTCCCAGGAGGTCAGGGAGAGGTAGAAGCCCTGGAGGGCCGGCCAGAAGACCCAGAAGGCCTCGGCGAGCAGCGGGACGAGGACGAAGGCCAGGACCACCGGGGGCACCCGGGTGGCCCTGGACCGACGTGTTGAGCCGAGCAGCGCCATCGTCACTGGCTCCAGATCTTCTGCGCGCCGCGCTGCCACGTGGTGAGGATGGAGCCGATCTCCTTGGGCTTGGCCAGGTAGTGCACCAGCGCGGTGTCGGCGGTCGGCTGGAGGGCGTCGCTGGAGTCGCGGTTGAAGAACTGCGTCACATCGGAGGCGCTCTCGATGAGCTTGCGGCCCTTGACCACCAGCGGGGTGCCGGCGTCCTTGGCGTCCGGGTGGGTGGGCAGCGCGGTGCCGGAGGAGTTCTTGAGGTAGAGCTCCTGCGCCTCGGCGGTGGCCAGGTAGCTCAGCAGCTCCTTGACGCCGTCGGCGCGCTTGCTGCGGGCGCTGGCGAAGTAGCCGTCGGTGGGCGCCTCCTCGGCGACCGGAACCTTGGGGTCGATGATGGGGAACTGGAAGAAGTCCAGGTCGCCCAGGGCGTCCTTCGGCGCGGCGTCGGCGAAGAAGGTGCCGATGAGCATCATGCCGGTGCGGCCCTGCAGCAGGGCGGTGGTGGCGTCCTGGAACGGTATCGCCGTGCCGTTCGGGTCGAAGAACGGGCGGGCCTGGTCCCACGTGTCGAAGACCTTGCGGACCTCGGGGTCGTCGAAGCGGTGCTTGCCCGCCAGCAGTTCGCGGTGGTAAGTGGCTCCGTTGACGCGGATGTTGAGGTAGTCGAACCACGCGGAGGCGACCCACGGGGTGTCGCCGCCGGCGCCGAGGCCGATCGGGGCGACGCCCTTGCTCTTGAGCTTGTCGCACAGATCGAGGAACTCGTCCCAGTTCTTCGGCTCCTGCACGCCCCACTTGGCGAAGTGGGACTTCCGGTAGAACATGCCCCACCAGTAGTAACTGGTGGGCACGAAGACCTTCTTGCCGCTGGAGGCGGAGGTGGACAGCTTCTTCAGGGCGTCGGTGTAGCCGGACAGCTCGGGCTTGGCCCAGATGTCGTCCAGGTCGAGGAGCAAGTCCTTCTTGGCGTACGACTCGGCGACGGAGCCCGGGTACCAGGTGTAGATGTCCGGCGGGTTGGCCGAGGTGAGGTACGTCGGCAGCTGGGTGCGGAAGGTCTCCGACGCGACGGTGTTGAGCTTCGCCTCGGCGCCGCCGCGCTTGTTGAAGGCGGCCACGAGCTGCTGCATCGAGCTCTTCGCCTGCGGGGAGGAGAGGTTGGACTGCAGGGTCACCGGGCCGCCGGACTTTCCTCCGGAGGCGGACGGGCTCTGGGTGACGCAGCTGCTGAGCAGCGCGCCGGTGCCGACGGCGCCGGAGACGGCGAGGAACCGGCGGCGACTGGCGTTGAAGGCGGTCATCTGTGCACTCCCTTAGTGCCCACGGAACGGAGCTGAGGCCCCCTGACGGCCCGGCTCTTGGTGCGGCAGGCACAGCCTGTCGCAGGGGTCAGCGTCCCGTCAAGATTAATTAGTAATTTATTTCTGTGGGGCGTCGCGGGCCCCGCAAGGCCCTTCAGGCGCCCCCGCCGGCACGGGCCGACGCGCACCGCAGCAAGCCGACACGGCCGAGACAGGCCCGACGGCGGACACAGCGGCGGAGGAACGGGGGTGGAGCAGGTGCCGCACCGTGACGCCGCGACGTCGCGCCGGGCGCCGGTGCCACGGCGGAAACTGTGGCCGGACCCCGGAAGCCTGTCAATATTAATTGCTAATTAACTTAAAAACGGGATCTGCCGGTGACCTGCCGGGCACGCGCCGCCCCGAGCCGCGCCGCCTTCCGCGGACCCCTAGGATGCCGCGATGCCCCGCCCCCGCCTGGTCGCCACCGATCTCGACGGCACGCTGCTGCGCGACGACGGCACGCTCTCCACCCGCACGCTGGACGCCCTGCGCACCACGTCCGGCGCCGGCGCCGAGGTCGTCCTCGTGACCGCCCGGCCGCCCCGCTACCTCGACGCGCTCGCGGCCGCCACCGGCCTCACCGGGACCGCGGTGTGCTCCAACGGCGCGATCGTGTACGACATCGCCGGACGCACCGTCACGGGGTCTACCCCGCTCGCCGCCTCCGTCGCACGAATGGTCGCCGCCGCGCTGCGGGACGCGGCACCCGGCGTCGGGTTCGCCGTGGAGACGGGCCACCATCTGCGCTGGGCACCGGGGTACGGGCACCACCTGCCCGAGGACGCGGACGCCGAACTCCCCGTGCGCTCGCTCGCCGAACTGTGGACGGCCCCGGGCCCCGTGGTGAAGCTGCTCGCCTGGTCGCCCGCGCTCGACGCGGACGCGCTGCTCGCCGTCGCGGAACAGGCCGCCCGTGGCCGGGCCCAGTTCACCCATTCCGGCGGCCGCGGCCTGCTGGAGGTCAGCGCCCTCGGCGTCACCAAGGCGGCCGCCCTCGCGGCCCTGTGCGCGGACCGCGGCATCCCCGCCGAGCGGGTCGTCGCCTTCGGCGACATGCCAAACGACCTGCCCGTTCTGACCTGGGCGGGCACCGCGTGCGCCGTCGCCAACGCCCACCCGGCCGCGCTCGCGGCGGTCCCCCACCGCACGGCCTCCAACGAGGACGACGGCGTGGCCCGCGTCCTGGAGCGGCTCTTCGGAGCAGGAGCGCGGGAGCGCTGACACACCGAAGGGCGATTCCCGGGAGTTCACACCGTCCGGACTGGGTCAGCCGATTCCGTCCGTGCCGCCCGCGCCCTGCGCCGCCTCGCGCAGCGCGTCGAGCACGGGGCGCAGCAGCGGGTGGTCCTCGGCGCCGCGGCGGACCGCGGCGAAGACCCGGCGGGTGGCGACGACGTCGTCGACGGGCCGGACGGCGACGTCGGACAGATCCATGTCGCGCAGCGCGCTGCGCGGGACGAGAGCCACGCCCGCGCCCGCCGCCGCGAGGGCGACGACCGCGCGGAAGTCGTCGGAGGAGTGCTCGAGACGGGGCTGGAACCCGGCGTACTCGCACGCCAGGACCACCACGTCGTGGCAGGGGTTGCCGGGGTAGGGGCCGATCCAGGTCTCGCCGGCGAGGTCGGCGACGCGAACGGAGCCCGTCCCGGCGTCGGCGAGGCGGTGCCCCGACGGGAGGACGGCGTCGAAGGGCTCGGCGTACAGGGGGACGCGGGAGAGCCGCTGGTCGTCGGCGCGGGGGGCGCCCCGGTACTCGACGGCGACGGCGATCCCGGCGCGGCCGTCGAGCACCATGGGCAGCGACTCGTCGCCCTCGGCGTCGCGCACCCGCACGCGGATGCCCGGGGCGGTGCCGCCGAGCGCGGCGATGGCGGGGGCGAGCACCAGCGCGATGCCGGTGGCGAAGGAGGCCACCGTCACCTCTCCGGCCGCGCCGGAGGTGTAGGCGGCCAGCTCGGCCTCGGCGCGTTCGAGCTGGGCGAGGACGGTGTTGGCGTGGGTGAGCAGGATCTCGCCGGCGGGGGTGAGCTGGACGCCGCGGCCGCCGCGCTCCAGCAGCCGGTGGCCGGTCTCGTGCTCCAGGGCCGCGAGCTGCTGGGAGACCGCGGAGGGGGTCAGGTACAGGGCCGCGGCCGCGGCGGTCACCGTTCGGTGGTCCGCCACGGCCCTCAGGGTCCGCAGCCGTCGTGCGTCAATCACCCATTCATCCTGCCAGGGCCTCGCGCGCGGCGATGAACGCGTCCACCGCCTTCTCTACGTCCGCGGTGGAGTGCGCGGCCGACAGCTGGACCCGGATGCGGGCCTGGCCGTGCGGCACGACGGGGTAGGAGAAGCCGATGACGTAGACGCCGCGCTCCAGCAGCAGCTCCGCCATACGGCCCGCCTTGGCGGCGTCACCGATCATGACCGGGGCGATGGGGTGCTCGCCGGGCAGGATCTCGAATCCGGCCTCGGTCATACGGGAGCGGAAGAGCGCGGTGTTCTCCGCGAGGCGGGTGCGCAGCTCCTCGGAGTCCTCGATCAGGTCGAGGACCTTCAGGGAGGCGGCGGCGATGACCGGCGCGAGGGAGTTGGAGAACAGGTACGGGCGCGAGCGCTGGCGCAGCAGCGCGACGATCTCCGCGCGGGCCGCGACATAGCCGCCGGAGGCCCCGCCGAGGGCCTTGCCGAGGGTGCCGGTGATGATGTCGACGCGGTCCATCACCCCGTGCAGGGCGTGGGTGCCGCGGCCGCCCGGGCCGGTGAAGCCCACCGCGTGGGAGTCGTCGACCATGACCATGGCGTCGTAGCGGTCGGCGAGGTCGCAGATCTCGTCCAGCGGCGCGATGTAGCCGTCCATCGAGAAGACGCCGTCGGTGACGATCAGGCGGCGGCGGGCGTCGGACGCCTCCTTCAGGCGCGCCTCCAGCTCGGCCATGTCCCGGTTGGCGTAGCGCAGGCGGCGGGCCTTGGACAGCCGGATGCCGTCGATGATGCTGGCGTGGTTGAGCGCGTCGGAGATGACGGCGTCGTTCGCGTCGAGGAGGGTCTCGAAGACGCCGCCGTTGGCGTCGAAGCAGGAGCTGTAGAGGATCGTGTCCTCGGTGCCGAGGAAGGCGGAAAGGCGCGCCTCGAGCTCCTTGTGGACCTCCTGGGTGCCGCAGATGAAGCGAACGGAGGCCATGCCGTAACCCCAGCGGTCCAGGGCCTCCTTGGCGGCGGCGGTGACCTCGGGGTGGTCGGCGAGGCCGAGGTAGTTGTTGGCGCAGAAGTTGAGGACGTCGCCGGGGACGCCGCCGCCGGTGACCGAGACGGAGGCGTTCTGCGGGCTGCCGATCACGCGCTCGGGCTTGAAGAGCCCGGCCTCGCGGATCTCGTCGAGGGTGCCGCGCAGGTCGTCGCGGACGGAGTCGAACATCGGGAGTCTCCCTGGGAAGCTGCGGGTGGTGCGGTGGGGCCGTGCCCTCGGGGCCGGGAGGGGTCAGGAGGTCCAGTCCAGGACGATCTTGCCGCACCGGCCGCTCGCGGCGTCGTCGAAGGCGGCGTCGAAGTCGCGGTAGGAGTAGCGGCCGGTGACCACCGGGGCGATGTCGAGGCCGCCCTCCAGCAGCACGGACATGGCGTACCAGGTCTCGAACATCTCACGGCCGTAGATGCCCTTGATGGTGATCATCGACGTGACGATCTTGGCGAAGTCCACGGAGAAGTCCTCCGCGGGCAGGCCGAGCATCGCGATGCGGCCGCCGTTCGTCATGTTGGCGATCATGTCGCGCATGGCCTCGGGGCGGCCGGACATCTCCAGGCCGATGTCGAAGCCCTCGCGCAGGCCGAGCTCGCGCTGCCCCTCGGCGATGGTGGTCTCGGCGACGTTCAGGGCGAGGCTGACGCCGACCTTGCGGGCCAGCTGCAGGCGGTACTCGCTGACGTCGGTGATGACGACGTTGCGCGCGCCGGCGTGCTTGGCGACGGCGGCGGCCATGATGCCGATCGGCCCGGCCCCGGTGATCAGCACGTCCTCGCCGACCAGCGGGAAGGACAGAGCGGTGTGGACGGCGTTGCCGAACGGGTCGAAGATCGCCGCGATGTCGAGGTCGACGGGGACCCGGTGCACCCACACGTTGGACGCGGGCAGCGCGACGTACTCGGCGAAGGCGCCGTCGCGGCCGACTCCCAGGCCGATCGTGTTGCGGCACAGGTGGCGGCGGCCGGCCAGGCAGTTGCGGCACTTGCCGCAGACGAGGTGGCCCTCGCCGCTGACGAGGTCGCCGGTCTTGATCTCGGCGACGTCGGAGCCGACGGCCGCCACCTCGCCGACGAACTCGTGGCCGAGCACGAGCGGCGTGGCCACGGCCTGCTGGGCCCAGCCGTCCCAGGCACGGATGTGCAGGTCGGTGCCGCAGATCCCGGTCCGCAGCACCTTGATGAGGACGTCCCCGGGACCGATCTCCGGCTCCGGGACGTCCCGCAGCCACAGGCCGGGCTCGGCCTTCTCCTTCACCAGTGCCTTCACTCTTGCGACTCCTGCCGGCAGACGTTGTGGCCCGGCCCGCGCGGGGGGACGCGGACCGGGCGCGGGGGAGCCCGGGCGGGAGCGGCGGCGCCCGTCGGCGCCGGCTCGCGCGATGTGCCGGGCAGACGACAATCTGCCCGGCTTCGAGCGTTCAGTCCATCGATCTTTTCTTAAGCTCGGCAACAGCGCAGCTTCACGCTCGGCCGGAAGGGCGACACGGGCGGCTGCCGCCCGGCGGCGGCACGGCTCAGCGCGGGGCCAGCGCGGCCAGCTGCGCGGTGATCGTGCCGGTGTCCTGGAAGGTCAGGCCGAGGCGGGCGACGTGCTTCCAGCGCACGATGCCCTCCGCGTCCACGATGAAGACCGAGCGCTTCAGTCCGAGGCCCGGCATGGTGATGCCGTAGGCCCTGGCCACGGTGCGCTCGGTGTCGGCGAGCAGCGGGAAGCGCAGGTCACGCTTGCGGGCGAACTGCTCGTGGCTGTCGAGGTCGCTGAAGTTGACACCCCACACCGTCGCCCCGAGGTCGCGGAAGCGGTCCAGGTCGGAGGTGTAGGAGCAGAGCTGCTTGGTGCACACGGCCGAGTCGTCGCCGGGGTAGAAGGCGAGCACGACGGGCGCGCCGCGCTGCGCGGACAGGGAGTACCGGCCGCGCTCGGCGGTCGTTCCGTCGAGCAGGACTCCCGGAAGGGCGAAGTCGGGGGCGGGCGTGCCGATCTCGGGCACGGGCATGGCAGGTCTCCTCACAGGGGGCGGGCGCGGCGGCCGCGCCGTCCGGGGCTCGGTGCGCCGGAGAACCCGGAATTCCGGACCCTCGGGCTCCGGCGCGGGCTCCAGCTCGGGCCCGGGCTCCGGCTGTCCGGCGTCCCCGCGCGGGGGACGCGGCGCGGTCGCGCGATGCAGAACGTTCGTTCTTGGCGAGACGGTACGTGGTGCGTTCCGCTACCGTCAAGGACATGAGTGCCCCTGCCGCCGTCCCTCTGGCCACGCACGCCGCAGCCGGCGCACCGCCGCGCGACCGCATCCTGGCCACCGCGGCCCGGTTGTTCTACAGCGAGGGCATCCACGCCGTGGGAATGGACCGGATCGTCACGGAGGCGTCCACCACCAGGGCCACTCTCTACCGGCACTTCCTGGGCAAGGAGCAGCTCGTCCTGAGCTACATCCAGGCCACCGACGAGCAGATCCGCGCCTTCACCTCGGCCGCGCTCGAAGGCCTGGACCCGCGGGAGGCGGTGCTGGCGGTGGCCGGGGCGCTCGGCGACCAGCTGTGCGCGCCGGGCTTCCGCGGCTGCCCCTTCCTCAACGCGGCCGCGGAGTACCCGGACCTGTCGGACCCCGTCTCGCGCGCGATCGTCGCCCATCGTGACTGGCTGCGCGAACTGGTCGCCCGGCTGCTCGCGGAGGCGGGCGACCCCGAGCCCGCCGAGGACGCGGCGGACCTGATGATGCTGCGCGACGGCGCCGTGATGGCCGCCGCGCTCGGCGACGCGGATGCGGTGCGCGCCTCCCTGGCGCGGGCGGTCCGGCACGTCCTGGAGCGCGCCGGGGTGGTGTGACGCCGGCCGCGTGAGATCCACCGTTGGCCATGCCGACCGGGCTGGGCGGCGAGTGCGGGCGCGACGAACGGCCGCTACTTCGACGAGGACGGCCCGCCCTCTGGTAGCGGCCGGCCGCGTGGACCTCACACCGCGGTTCCGGCACACGCCCCGGCGCGCGAGTGCGCACGCCGCGCTGCCGCACCGGGGCGGCCGGGGCGGGGATCAGCCCGCGTGGGTGGAGAACAGCCCGCCGGTGGGGCCCTGCTTGTCGCCGCCCTGGGCCTTCTTCAGCGCGTTGGCCAGGCCCTCGATGGTCATGGACTGCAGGATGACGCGCCCGTCGCCCTCCAGGGTCGCCAGCGACAGCCCCTCGCCGCCGAAGACGGCGTTCATGATCCCCTGCCGGTTGAGGCCGCCGATGCGCTGCACCCCGTAACGCACGCCGTCCTCGAAGGCGACGATGCAGCCGGTGTCGACCTCGATGCGGCCGCCGAAGTCGGCCGGGTTGAGGTCGATGAAGTTGCCCGCACCGGCGATGATCACCGTGCCGCGGCCGGTGAACTTCTCCAGGATGAAGCCCTCGCCGCCGCTCATGCCGCTGCGGCCGCCCTGGAAGGCGATGCCGAAGTCGACGGTCGACTCCGCCGCCACGAAGGCGTCCTTCTCCGCGTACCAGGCGCGTGACCCGTCCAGTTCGAGGGTGCGCATCTCCCCGGGCAGGACACCCGCGAAGCCGACGGTGCCCTCACCGCCGCTCGCGGTGAAGTACTGGAAGGCGATGCTCTCGCCCGCCAGCACCCGCTGGCCGACCTGCATGGCCGTGCCCATCGCCTGGCGCAGCATGCCGCCCATGCCGCCGCCCGCACCGCCGCCCTCGGCGCGGCGCTGGGCGCCGGGGCCCGCCAGCCGGGTGTCCATGCTCACGTTCGCGGTCTTGAACAGGAACTTCCCCGCCTCGCAGTAGACGGTCTGGCCCGGCTGAAGGGTGCAGACGGCCATCTGCATGGCGTTGCCCACGATCTGCTGCTTGAGGGTCACTGCGGTACTCCGGTCGTTCTCGGCGTGCTCTCGTTCACACGGATGTACCGGACAACGAACGACCCGGACGATTCGGTTCCGCCTGTTCCCGCGGGCGGGCGGCGGAGGCGGCGGGCCGGCCGCCGGCGTCGAGGAAGCGGGCGAGCGGCAGGGTGGCGGCGCCGACGGTGACCGCGTCCGTCCCGAGCCGCCCCAGCTCGATGGAGGTCTGGGCGCAGGGGTGGTGCAGGGCGTACGCGGCGGTGGCCTCCCGGACGGCGCCGAGCAGGCGCGGGCCGATCATCAGGCCCGTCCAGCCGGACAGCACGATGCGCTCGGGGTTGAAGAGGTTGACGAGGTCGGCGATGCCGGCGCCGAGGTACTCGGCGGTCTCGTCGAGCAGCGCGACGGCGGCGGCGTCCCCGGCCTCGGCCGCGTTCAGGAGGGCGGCGATCGCGGCCTCCTCGCTGAGCCCGGCGGGCGCGTTCCAGCGTTCGATCAGCGCTTCGGCGCCCACATAGGCCTCCAGGCAGCCGCGGGCGCCGCAGCGGCAGCGCCGTCCGCCGACCTGCAGGGTGGTGTGGCCCCACTCCCCCGCGCTGCTGCTGGCCCCGCGGTACGGCGTGCCGTCGGCGACCACGCAGGCCCCGACCCCGGAGCCGAGCAGCGCGATCACCGCGTTGCGGGCGCCGCGTCCGGCGCCGAACCACATCTCGGCCTGGCCGAGGGTCTTGGCGCCGTTGTCGATGTGGAGCGGCAGCGCGGTGCCCTCGGCGAGCAGCGCGCCGAGGGGGACGGCTTCCCAGCCGATGGTCTGGCCGTGCACGACCGCCCCGGCGCCGCCGGCGCCCTGCTCGACGATGCCGGGCACGCCGATGCCGACGCCGAGCACGAGGGCGGGGTCGACGCGGGTGTCCTGCAGGACGACGGACAGGCCGTCGAGGATGAGCTGGACGACCAGGGCGACGTCGTGGCCGCTGTCGGCCAGCGGGCGGTCGGTGGAGGACAGTTCGGTGAGGGCGAGGTCGAAGAGGGTGACGCGGACGCGGGTCTCGCCGACGTCGACGCCGATGAGGAAGCCCTGGCGCGGTGCGACCTTGAGCATGACGCGGGGGCGGCCGCCGTCGGACTCGACCGAGCCGGCCTCCTCGACGACGCCGTCGGCGATGAGCTCGGCCACGACGTTGCTGATGGAGCCTGTGCTCAGTCCGGTGTCCCTCGCCAACTCCTGACGGCTGAGCGGTCCTTCGAAATACAGGTGCCGCAAGAGCGCCGAGCGGTTGCCCCGCCGCAGGTCGCGTACGGTCCGCTTGCCTCGGTCTGCCATGGTGCTCCCTCCCCGGCTGAATCTATCGCTGCGCCAAGTCTTGACGCCATGTTTCCTCAGACGTTAAATCACGCCTTGAATTAAGGCGTGACGTACTTCATTCCCCTAAGGCACCCACCCTGGAGAGGGACCCCCGGTCATGCACATCACCCGCACCACGGCCGCCGCGGCGCTCGCGGCCGCGCTCATCGCCTCCGCCACCGCGTGCGGCGGCGGCTCCTCGACCGACGGCAGCGGCAACGGCAGCCCCAAAGAGCTCACTTACTGGGCCAGCAACCAGGGCGCCAGCCTCGAAGCCGACAAGCAGACCCTGACGCCCGAACTCAAGAAGTTCGAGCAGCAGACCGGGATCAAGGTCAAGCTCGAGGTCATCCCGTGGTCCGACCTGCTCAACCGGATCCTCGCCGCCGCCACCTCCGGCCAGGGCCCCGACGTGCTCAACATCGGCAACACCTGGTCCGCCTCCCTGCAGGCCACCGGCGCCCTGCACCCCTTCGACGCCAAGGCGTTCGAAGCCATCGGCGGAAAGGACCGCTTCGTCCCCTCCGCTCTGGGCGCGACGGGCGCCGAGGGCAAGGACCCGGCCGCGGTGCCGCTGTACTCCCTCGCCTACGGCCTCTACTACAACAAGAAGATGTTCGCCGACGCGGGCATCGCCAACCCGCCCACCACGTGGGACGAGCTCGTCGCCGACGGCAAGAAGCTCACCAAGGGCGGGAAGTACGGCCTCGCCGTCGAGGGCGGCAACCTCTCCGAGAACGCCCACCACGCCTTCGTCTTCGGCAAGCAGCACGGCGCCGACTTCTTCGACGCCTCCGGCAAGCCGACCTTCACCACCCCGGAGGCCGTCGCCGCGGTCAAGCAGTACATCGACTTCATCGCCAAGGACAAGATCGCCGCCCCTGGCAACGCCGAGTACGCCGCCAACCAGTCCGTCGCCGACTTCGCCACCGGCAAGGCCGCCATGCTGCTGTGGCAGGCCGCCGGCTCCTCCCTGAAGTCCCACGGCATGAAGCCCGAGGACTACGGCGTCGCCCAGGTGCCGTTCCAGAGCGCGGGCGCCACCGGCGACACCGCGGTGAACTCGATGGTCGCGGGCATCAACCTGGCTGTCTTCAAGAAGACCGACAACCTCGACGGCGCGCTGAAGTTCGTGAAGTTCATGACCAGCGACGACGAGCAGAAGATCCTCAACGGCGCCTACGGCTCGCTCCCGCCGGTCAAGGCCGCCCAGTCCGACCCGGCCTTCGCCACCCCTGACCTGAAGGTCCTCGCGGACGCGCTCGCGGGCAGCGCGGCGCCGCTGCCGCAGGTGGCCAACGAGAGCCAGTTCGAGACCACCGTCGGCACGGCGATGAAGGACCTGTTCGCCGACGCCGCCGCCGGCCGCCCGGTCACCACCGAGAGCGTCAAGGCCGCCCTCGAAAAGGCCCAGCAGCAGATGCCGGCGTCGTGAGGACGAAGGAACCGATGACCGCCACCGTGCCGCCCGTGCGGCACAACTCCAAGGCGCCTTCCCCCGGCGGCCGCGAGGCCGCCGGGGGAAGGACCCCGCTGTCGCGGCTGCGCCCGCCGGCGCGGCTGCGGCGCGCGTCGCTCCCGTACGTCCTGCTACTGCCCGCCCTCGCGCTGGAACTGCTCATCCACCTGGTGCCGATGGTCGTCGGCGTGGTGATGAGCTTCAAGGAGCTCACCCAGTTCTTCATCAGCGACTGGTCGTCCGCCCCCTGGAAGGGCCTCGACAACTACCGCGTGGCGGTGGACTTCAACGCACCCGTCGGCGCGGACCTGCTGGGGTCCTTCCTCGTCACCTGCGAGTTCACGGTGCTGGCGGTCGGGCTGTCCTGGCTCTTCGGAACCGCCGCCGCGATCCTGATGCAGGACCGCTTCCGCGGTCGCGGTCTGCTGCGCGCGGTCTTCCTCGTGCCGTACGCGCTGCCCGTCTACGCGGCGGTGATCACCTGGTCGTTCATGTTCCAGCGGGACACCGGCATGATCAACCACGTGATCCACGACCAGCTGCACCTCACCGACGGCCGGCCCTTCTGGCTGATCGGCGACAACAGCTTCTTCGCGCTGGTGACGGTGTCGGTGTGGCGGCAGTGGCCGTTCGCGTTCCTGTGCCTGATGGCCGGCCTGCAGAACATCCCCCGCGAGCTGTACGAGGCGGCGGCGATGGACGGCGCCGGGATCTGGCAGCAGATCCGCCGGATCACCCTGCCGTCGCTGCGCCCGGTCAACCAGGTCCTGGTGCTGGTGCTGTTCCTGTGGACGTTCAACGACTTCAACACGCCCTATGTGCTGTTCGGCCGGGCGGCGCCGGACGCCGCGGACCTGATCTCGATCCACATCTACCAGTCGTCCTTCGTGACCTGGAACTTCGGCTCCGGCTCGGCGATGTCCGTGCTCCTGCTGCTCTTCCTGCTCGTCGTGACGGTGCTCTACCTGCTCGCCACCTCCCTGAGGAGGAAGGATGCCTGAGGTCCGCAGCCCCATGGCCGCGCCGCGCTCCTTCGTGTGGACCCGGCGGATCGTTCTGGCCGTGCTGACGGCCTTCGCGCTGGCGCCGGTGTTCGTCATGGTCGTCTCGTCGCTGAAGCCGCTGCAGGACGTGCAGGGCCCGTTCCGCTGGTTCCCCAGCGGTTTCACCCTGCGCCCGTACGCCGACATCTGGCACACCGTGCCGCTCGCCCGCTACTTCGTGAACTCGCTGGTCGTGGCGGGCGGGGCGACGATCTGCTCGGTCGCCGTGGCGGTCTTCGCGGCGTACGCGGTCAGCCGCTACGACTTCAAGGGCCGCCGCTTCTTCTCGGTGACGATCCTGTCCACCCAGATGTTCCCCGGCATCCTCTTCCTGCTGCCGCTCTTCCTGATCTTCGTCAACCTCGGCAACGCGACGGGCATCGCCCTGTACGGCAGCCGCGGCGGCCTGATCCTGACCTACCTCACCTTCTCGCTCCCCTTCTCCGTCTGGATGCTGGCGGGCTACTTCGACTCGATCCCCCGCGACCTGGACGAGGCCGCCATGGTCGACGGCTGCGGGCCGCTGGGAGCGCTGTTCCGGGTCGTCGTCCCGGCCGCCGTGCCCGGCATCGTCGCGGTCTGCGTGTACGCCTTCATGACGGCCTGGGGCGAGGTGCTGTTCGCCTCCGTCATGACCAACGACACCAGCCGCACGCTCGCCGTCGGCCTGCAGGGCTACGCCACGCAGACCGACGTGTACTGGAACCAGGTCATGGCCGCCTCGCTCGTGGTCAGCGTGCCCGTCGTCGCCGGGTTCCTGCTCCTGCAGCGCTACCTCGTCGCCGGGCTGACCGCCGGCGCCGTCAAGTGAGCCCCCACCCTCAGCACCCCCGAACGAAAGGCAGTCCGTGACCCTCGACCTCAGCGCCCTCCCCGACCAGTTCGTGTGGGGCGCCGCGACGGCCTCGTACCAGATCGAAGGAGCCGTGGCCGAGGACGGCCGAGCGCCCTCCATCTGGGACACCTTCTCCCGCACTCCGGGCAAGGTCGCGAACGGCGACACCGGTGACATCGCCTGCGACCACTACCACCGCGTGCCGGAGGACATCGGCCTGATGAGCCGGCTCGGCCTGGACGCGTACCGCTTCTCGATCGCCTGGCCGCGCGTGGTGCCGCAGGGCGGCGGCACCGTCAACCCCGCTGGCCTGGCCTTCTACGACCGCCTGGTCGACGCCCTGCTGGAGGCGGGCATCACCCCCTTCCCCACCCTCTACCACTGGGACCTGCCGCAGGCGCAGCAGGACCGCGGCGGCTGGCCGGAGCGCGAGACCGCGCTGCGCTTCGCCGACTACGCCGCCGTTGTGGCCGAGCGGCTCGGGGACCGGGTCACCCACTGGGCCACGCTCAACGAGCCGCTGTGCTCCGCCTGGATCGGCCACCTGCAGGGCGAGATGGCCCCCGGCCTCACCGACCTGACGGCCGCCGTCCGCGCCTCGTACCACCTGCACCTGGGCCACGGCCTGGCGGTTCAGGCGCTGCGCGCCGCTGTCCCGAACGCCCAGGTCGGCATCGTCAACAACCTCAGCCCCTGCGAGCCGGCCTCCGACCGGCCCGAGGACGTCGCGGCGGCGCTGCGCGCCGACGGGCACACCAACCGCTGGTGGCTGGACCCGATCCACGGCCGCGGCTACCCCGAGGACATGCTGGAGCTGTACGGGGTCGACCTGCCCGTCCAGGCGGGCGACATGGAGACCATCGCCGCGCCGCTGGACTGGCTGGGCCTCAACTACTACTTCCGGGACGTCGTCGCCGACGACCCCTCGGGGCCGGTCCCCCGCACCCGTGCCGTGCGTCTCCCGGACGTCCGCCGCACCGCGATGGACTGGGAGGTGCACGCCGACGGCCTGGAGCGGCTGCTGCTGCGGCTGACCGAGGAGTACGGCGCCCGCACGATCTACGTCACCGAGAACGGCTCGGCGTACGAGGACCGTGTCGGCCCCGACGGGCAGGTCCACGACCCGGAGCGCACCGCCTACCTGGAGGAGCACCTGGCGGCCTGCGCGCGCGCCGTGCGCGCAGGCGCCCCGCTCGCCGGCTACTTCGCCTGGTCGCTGCTGGACAACTTCGAATGGGCGTACGGCTACGCCAAGCGCTTCGGCCTCGTCCACGTCGACTACGCGACCCAGCGCCGGACCGTGAAGGGCAGCGGCCGCCGCTACGCCGACATCATCGCCGCCCACCGGCGCCGCGGCCGCAGCGCGGCCTGACGCCACCTCGGCGGCGGCTTCGACCTCTCGGCGTGCCTGCACCCAACGGTGCTCCGCACGCCGTGAGGGCTGGCCACCTCGCGTCGAGACGACGTTTGTCCGCTGGTCCGGGGCGCAGCCGGAGCGGGCCGCTGCCGGGCCGCGTGCCGACGGGCTCTCACACCCGCTTGGCTGGAGTGCTACCTGCCCAGAGCGGGCTTGCCCTGGGGTGAACCGGGTTGTCGCGCCTCATACCCGCCCGCTCGACAGCCGGATCCGGCGAACCAGGTACAGGTGGCTGCCCGGTACTGGACGGCCGGCGCCACGCTGAGAAGGTGCTCTCATCAGGTGGCTGCTGTAATGGAAGTGGCGACCTCTCACATGCCGCGGTCTGGGCCGTACCAAGGTTCGGTGCGTTCGCCGGCGGACATCGGAAGGCGCTGCAACTTCACGGGGCCAGGGTAGAAGGCTGCACTGTTGGGCCCGCTCATGTCCTCGCCGACAAGATAGCGGTAGAGCCATTCCACGAAAAGAATGCGGTGCTCTGCCCAGGTTTCGTGATAGCTCACCAGGAGCCTCGGAGCCTCGGAGGCAGCGATCAGGAAGATGGTCTCGCCTCTGTCGGTGCCCGCGATCGGCCACAGCCCGTTGGGGGTGCCAAAGCTCAGCTCGTCGAGTCCGAAGAGCTGGCGGGGGTCCTTGTCCGGGTCGAGATGGAGGTCGTCCCACGGCACCTCGGACCACGCCTTGATCGTGCTGCGCATGTGTTCGCCCAGGTTCCACCGTTCGGTCGCGGGGTGGTGGAGGTACAGGTGCCCGTTGATCTGGATGGGGGCGAACGCGTCCACGAGTGCCCTGTAGTCGGGCGGTAGTTCTATGCCGAGCTCTGCGTGGAGACGGTCCCAGGCAGCTGGGTCCGCGAAGCCGTTCTGGGCCGGGCCGAGCATCTCCAGCACGGCAGCCAGGTAGTCAGTCATGAGTTCCTCGACGGTGTGTCGTGGCACGGTCCCCCGCCTTGGGCCGCACCCTTTGGAGCCGCACTCTACGGATCACGTCGAGGTGATGACCTTCACAAGTCTGCGGTAGCAGATCAGAGCGGCGGGGATGCCGGCGAACGCGAGGAAGTGTCCTGCCTTGCGTTCGTACCGACGGTGCAGGCGATGTTGCGGCGCGCGGCGTGCCCCGACAAAACCGCGTCCCCGTATGCCGCTTGCCGGGCGGTCGGCGCCGCGGTCCCGGGCGCTCAGGCCAGGTCCTCCCAGCGCCGGGCCAGGCGGGCGGCGCCCGTTTCGGTGAGCGAGCCCCACAGGCGCAGGCGGGCGACGCCGCCGTCGGGGTAGGTCTCCAGGCGTACGTGGGTGGCGGGCGGGACGTCGACGACGAAGCGGTGGACGGTGTCGGGCCGCAGGGGGCAGCGCGGCACGATCTCGAACCAGTCGCCGTGCTCTCCGTCCCGGCCGAGCAGGGCGGCCCAGCCGGGGGCGTTGCCCTTGTAGTAGGCGGTGTCGATCTCGACGGCGCGGACGGTGCCCTGCCCGGCGAGGCGGTAGCGCACCCAGTCGTGGCCCTTGTCGCGGCGCCGGCGGGTCTCCCAGCCGTCGCCCATGCGGTGCGACCTGCCCGGCAGGACGAGGTTGACCGGGGAGGAGTAGAAGCGGTCCGAGACGTCCTCGGGGGCGCCGCCGTTCTCCAGCGCGACCAGGTCGAAGGTGCCAAGCGCGGACAGCCACGCCGGGTCGGGGACGACCTCGCCGTGGACGCGCAGCCTGGCGATGCCGCCGTCGGGGAACTGCTTGAGCCGCAGGTGGGTGAAGCGGCGTTCGACGGCCACCTCGAATCCGTTGGCGGCATGGCCGCCGACGGCCGTACGGGGCACCAGTTCCGTCCACCGCACACCGTCGCCGAGCAGGTCCGCGGGCGCGGCGGACAGCGGTGCGCAGACGGCCTCGAGGGCGATCTCCGCGGGATGGTTGCCGCGGAAGTGGGCGGTGTCCACGACCACGCCGCGTACGACGCCGGGGGCGGCGAGGCGGATCAGCGCCCAGTCGTGCTCGGCGTCGCCGGGGTGCGGGCTGTCAGGGCCGGTGCCGCGCCGGCGGCGGGTCTCCCAGCCGTCCATGACCTGGCCCTTGTGTCCGAAGTGCCCGGGTCGGAACTCCGCGCGTCCTGGGACGAGCAGGTTCTCCCGTTCGGCGAAGAACTCGTCGCTGGCGGCGGTCACCGCGGCGCCCAGCCGCCGGTCGGCGAGGTCGACGAGACGTGTGAAGGACAGGTCGGCGCCCCGGTAGTCGGCGTAGGGGTCGCCTCCGCCGTAGGGCTGGGCGGCGCCGGTGTGCCGGGGGACGGCGGTCATGCGTTCTCCCTTGCGATGAGGCGGCCGCAGGGGTGGGCGGCCGCGCCGTGGCCGGCGATCTGCTCCCCGCGCAGCCAGGTGCTGCGCACCACCCCGGTGAGGGTGCGGCCCGCGTAGGCGGTGACCGGGTTGCGGTGGTGGAGCGCCGCCGGGTCCACGGTGAAGCTCTCGTCGGGCGCCAGGACGGCGAAGTCGGCGTCGTGGCCCGGGGCGACGGCGCCCTTGGTGCTGAGCCCGGCGAGGCGTGCCGGGCCCGACGCCATCCAGCGGACCACGTCGGTGAGTGCGGCGCCTCGCCGGCGGGCGTCGGTCCAGACCGCGGGCAGGCCGAGTTGCAGGGAGGAGATGCCGCCCCACGCCGCGCCGAAGTCCCCGGTGTCGAGATGCTTGAGGTCGGCGGTGGAGGGCGAGTGGTCGGACACGACGCAGTCGACGGTGCCGTCGAGCAGGCCCTGCCACAGCGCCTCCCGGTTGCCCGACTCGCGGATCGGCGGGCAGCACTTGAACACCGTCGCGCCGTCCGGGACCTCCTCGGCGGTGAGCGTCAGGTAGTGCGGGCAGGTCTCGGCCGTCAGGCGTACGCCGTCGCGGCGGGCGGCGGCGATCAGGGGCAGGGCCTCGGCGGAGGACAGGTGCAGGACGTGCACCCGGCAGTCCACACGGCGGGCGAGGTCGATCAGCGCCTCGACGGCGGCGTTCTCGGCGGCGCGGGGACGGGAGGCGAGGAATCCGGCGTACGCCCGGCCGGAGGGCGGCGGGGCGGCGTCGATGAGCCGGGGGTCCTCGGCATGGACGATCAGCAGGCCGTCGAAGCGGGCGATCTCCCGCATCGCCGCCTCCAGTTCGACCGGGGCCAGCGGCGGGAACTCGTCGACCCCGGAGGGCAGCAGGAAGCACTTGAAGCCGAAGACCCCCGCGTCGTGCAGAGGACGCAGATCGCCGGCGTTGCCGGGGACGGCGCCGCCCCAGAACCCGACGTCGGTGTGGACCCGGCCGCGGGCGGTGGCGCGCTTGACCTCCAGATGGGCGGCGGTGGTGGTCGGCGGGACGCTGTTGAGCGGCATGTCGACCAGCGTCGTGACGCCGCCGGCCGCGGCCGCCCGGGTGGCGGTCGCGAAGCCCTCCCACGCGGTGCGGCCGGGCTCGTTGACGTGGACGTGGGTGTCGACGAGGCCGGGGAGCAGGGCGTCCGTGCCGAGGTCGACCAGACGGGCGCCCGCCGGGGGCTCGCCCCCGTACGGCAGAACGGCGGCGATCCGGCCGCCCGCGACGGCCACGTCGGCGGCGCGTTCGCCGTGCGGGGTGACCACCCGCGGTGAACGCAGGACGAGTTCGATCCCGTCAGCGGCCTCGGACACGGGCTCCCCTTCCCCGACAAACGCCCAGGACGTCAACGTTCTGTTGAACCGCATCCTCCGCCCGCCCCCGAGCCACGTCAACCCCGCCCCGGGGGCACCGCGAGGCGTCCCCGCAGTACAGTTGAAGGATTCCGTCCAATGGAATGCGCTTTCCGTAGCCCGACGGCCACCGCCCGCCCCACGACCGCCGCTCACGGCGTCGCCTGCCTGGTCAGGGCCGGTAGGCTGCGCTTTCACCACCGTCCGCCTGGGGAGGAAACGTGGCGTCAGACCGCGCCGGGGGCGTCCAGTCCATCGAACGCGCCTTCGACCTGCTGGAGCGGATGGCCGACGCGGGCGGCGAGGTGGGCCTCAGCGAACTGTCCGCGAGCAGCGGGCTCCCCCTGCCCACGATCCACCGGCTGATGCGCACCCTGGTCGGCTGCGGCTACGTGCGCCAGCAGCCCAACCGCCGCTACGCGCTCGGCCCCCGGCTGATCCGCCTCGGCGAGAGCTCGGCCCGCCTCCTGGGCACCTGGGCCCGCCCCTATCTGGCGGAACTGGTCGAGGCCACCGGCGAGACCGCCAACATGGCCCTCCTCGACGGCGACGAGGTCGTCTACATCGCCCAGGTCCCCTCACGCCACTCGATGCGGATGTTCACCGAGGTCGGGCGGCGCGTCCTGCCGCACAGCACCGGCGTCGGCAAGGCCCTGCTGGCGCACGTCCCCCCGGAGGAGGTACGGGCCCTGCTGGCCCGCACCGGCATGCCGGCGGCCACCGAGCGGACCATCGTCGACCCGGACGCCTTCCTCGCCGAGCTGGAGCGCATCCGCGCCCAGGGCTACGCCGTGGACGACAACGAGCAGGAGGTCGGTGTGCGCTGCCTGGCCGTCACGGTCCCCGACTCCCCCACGGCCGCCGCCATCTCCATCTCCGGACCCGCCGGACGGGTCACGGAGGCGGCCGTCGAGAAGATCGTGCCGGTGCTGCAAGGCGTGGCGCGGAGTCTGTCGGCCGCACTGACCGGCAGCGGCGCCGCCTGACCCCGGGCACCACCACCTTTCGCCCCAGCGGGTACAGCTCTTGCCTCACCTATCGAAAGTCGATAGCTTTCCATCGAAGGACGATCGAGGGAGAGGCAATGGGAAAGCTGACGCTGCTCGCGCTGCGTGCCGTGCTCGCGGTGCTGCTCGCGGGTTCGGTGTGCATACAGGCACTGATGGTGTGGGCGCTGGCCACCGACCCGGAGGACGGGTCGCTCCCGCTGACCCCGCTGCGCCTGGTCACGATCCTGGGCCTCGTGGCGGCCCAGGTGGCCCTGGTCTGCGTATGGCGGTTGGTGGCGATGGTGCGGCGTGGCACCGTGTTCTCCCACGCCGCCTTCCGCTACGTGGACGTCATGATCGGCGCCATCGTGGCGGCCGCCCTCGTCTGGTTCGCTGTCACCCTGCTCAATGCGCCGGGCCAGCGGGACGACCCCGGTGTCACGGTCATCATGGGCGGCGTCGGCGTGGCCGTCCTCGGGGTCGCGCTCATCGTGCTCGTGCTGCGGATGCTGCTCGCCCAGGCCGTCGCCCGCGACGTCGAGGCCGCACGGATGCGGGACGAACTGGCCGAGGTGATCTGATGCCGATCGCCGTCGACATCGACGTGATGCTGGCCAGACGCAAGATGTCCGTGGGCGAACTCGCGGACCGCGTCGGGATCACCCCCGCCAACCTGGCCGTGCTCAAGAACGGCCGCGCCAAGGCGGTGCGCTTCGCGACCCTCGCCGCGCTCTGCGAGGTGCTGGAGTGCCAGCCGGGCGACCTGCTGCGCTGGGAGGCCGACGAACCCGCGACGGCCGACGCGCGAACGGTCTGATGCCCACGCCCCCGGCCGGGCGCGCCGGGTCGGCACGGGGTGACGGCGGCGCCCGGCGGGGTGACGGCGGCGTGCGCCCGGCGGGGTGACGGCAGCCACGGCTGCTTGACCTCGAGCGCACTCCACGACCTACGGTCGTCACCGTAGCGACCACGACGGACGGTGGAACCATGCGACTGGGACTGCACCTCACGAAGTTCGACCACCCCGCGGGACCCGCCGGCCTCGCGCCCGCGCTCGCCGCCGCCGGTGAGGCCGCCGAGTCGGCCGGCGCGAGCTGGCTGTCGGTGATGGACCACTATTTCCAAATGGAGAACAACGGCGGCGCCGAGGCCGCGATGCTGGAGGCCTACACGACTCTGGGCTTCCTCGCCGCCCGCACCTCCTCCGTCCGGCTGGGCGTCCTCGTCACCGGGGTCACCTACCGCCACCCCGGCCTGCTGGCGAAGATCGCGACCACCCTCGACGTCCTGTCCGGCGGCCGGGCGACCCTCGGCCTCGGGGCGGCCTGGTACGCACGCGAGCACCTGGGCCTGGGCGTGCCCTTCCCGCCACTCGCGGAGCGCTTCGAACGGCTGGAGGAGACGCTGCGGATCTGCCTGCAGATGTGGGACCAGGACGACGACGGCCCCTTCGACGGCACGCACTACTCCCTGGCGGAGACCCTCGGCCACCCGGCCCCGGTGAGCACACCCCGCCCGGAGATCATGATCGGGGGCGGCGGCGAGCGCAAGACGCTCCGCCTGGTCGCGCGCTACGCCGACGCCTGCAACCTCTTCGCCTCCTCGACCGCCGAGGTCGCGCACAAGCTCGAGGTGCTGCGGGCGCACTGCGACGAGGCCGGACGCGACTACGCGCGGATCCGCAAGACCCTGCTCTTCGCCGGCGACTCCCTCCGCAGCGGTGACACCGATGCCTTCGTCGCCGACATGGCCGGTTACGCCGCGCTCGGCGTCGACACGGTCATCGTGATGCCACCGGACGCCGAGCCGGCCGGCTGGATCGAGAGCCGCTGCGCTCCGGCCGTGCCCCGGCTGGCCGAGCTCGGGGGCTGACCGGCCCCGGCCCCGCCGTCACGGCCGCTCCCCCAGCCGCCCGCGCAAAGACGCCCGGCCCGGCACCGCGCCCCCGCGAGGGCCGGGCGTCCTCATGGCAGGCCCCCGACGACGCGGGCCGTGGACGACCGGACCGGCAAAGGCCCGGACGACAGGGCGCGGCGGCGCCCCGGGTCACTGCGGGCGCGGGGCGCCGAACAGCTCGATGGCCCCCCGCACCTCGGCGAGGGCGCCGGCCAGCGCACTCACGGAGCCGAGCGATCCGGCGATCACCAGCAGGCCGCGGCGCAGCCGCAGGACGTCCGGGACACCGGCGGCGGCCGCGGCGGCCAGCGCCGTCAGCTCGTCCTCGGCGATGCGCCGGTCCGGTAAGTCGGCGCGGTACCCGGCAAGTTCACGGCGGCAACGGGCCACCGCGGCCCGCAGGGCGGTCACCCGCGGGTCGAGGCTGCCGCCCTCGTCGACCGCCACACGGGCAGTCATGTCCTTCACCACTGATACGTCCCCCACGAGTAGGCCCCGGTCATCCCCCAGGCCGGCCGGCCCCATCCGACCCGCCTTGTCGGGGAGGACATTAAACGCGACGGAACGCTCCCCCCGCTACACACAGAGCGAAATCCGTTCCGACCGCGCGCCGCCCGTCACACCCCGCCGCCGCCACCCGCGCGGGCCGCGACCCGGTTCCAGTCCACGAGCCGCCAACCGCCCCCGGCACGCCACCAGCGGGCCATCGAGGCGTTAACCACACGGGCGTCGCCGGGCGGCGGCGTCCCGAGCAGGCCGCACAACGCCAGCACCACCGCGTCGTGCGTGACGACCAGCAGCGGCGGCCCCGGACGGGCGACGACATCCGCCGCAAAGTCCCGGACACGGGCCTCGACGTCCCGCACCGACTCCCCACCCGGCGGGCGGTACACGGCCTCACCCTCGCGCTCGCGCCGCCGCGCCTGCTCCGGGAAGCGCTCACGGATCTCCTCCGGGGTGAGGAGCTCCAGCAGGCCCATCTGGCGGTCCCGGAGCCGCTCGTCACAGGTGACGGGCAGCGGTGCGCCGCCCGCGGCCACAAGGACCTCCTGGACGGCCCTCAGGGTCTGCCGGGCCCGAACGAAGGGCGAGCAGCAGACCCGGCCGGGCGCCTCGGCGTCGGGCAGGGCCAGCAGATCGCGGCCGAGCAGCGCCGACTGCTCCCGGCCGAGCGCGGTCAGCGCCACGTCGGCGTCCCGGACCCCGGGCAGGGACCTGCCTCGGGCGAAAGCCGCGTTCGCCTCGCTCTCGCCGTGCCGCACGGCGATGATCCAGCTCGTCATGCCAGTCCTTTCCCCACTCCCCCGTCCGCGGTATCCAGGAGGCGTGAGACATCCAGGAGGCGTGGAACGCGACGCGGGCACGGGCGCCGTCGCCGGGCTGCTGCTCGCGGCAGGCGGGGGCAGGCGGCTGGGCGGCCGCCCGAAGGCGCTGCTGGAGTACGGCGGCCGTCCGCTGGTCGAGCACGCGGCGGCGACGCTGCGCGCCGGCGGCTGCGGCCCGGTCCACATCGTGCTGGGCGCGGCGGCCGCGCAGGTGCGCCGGCAGGCCGCCCTGGACGGCTACGCCGTCACCGTGAACCCGCACTGGGAGCAGGGCATGGGCTCCTCGCTGCGCGCCGGCCTCGATGCGCTGGCGGGCACCGGCGCGCCGGCCGTCGTCGTGCTCCTGGTGGACCAGCCGGGGATCGGGGCCGCGGCGGTGGCCCGGGTCGCCGCCGCCTGCGCCTCGCCGCGCACCCTCGCCCGTGCCACCTACGGCGGCAGGCCCGGCCACCCGATCCTGCTGGGCGCCGCCCACTGGCCGCCGATCGCCGCGAGTGCGGTGGGGGACCGGGGGGCACGCTCCTACCTGAGGCGGCACGCGGAGGCGATCGTGCACGTCGAGTGCGGGGACGTCGCGGATCCCGCCGACATCGACACCCCGGACGACCTCCGGCTGCTGGCGGCGCCGCCGGAGCGGCCGGAGCCCCCGGCACCGAATACCACAGAACGTTGAAGTTCCGCAATGCAGAAACTATGCTCCACACAGCAGAAGCGCCCGTACGGTCGGCGCGCCTCGCGGCCCTCCCCCGCCCGGACCGGCGCCCCGAGCCGACCGGGGCGCGGCGGCCGCCCGGCTCCCCCGGCCGCACGCCACCCCTCACCGGCAAGAGGAGAGTCAGGGACATGTCCGCACCAGGCCCCGCACCGCACGCCGTCGTCGCCGACACCGCACCCCCCGTCGCGCGCGCCGAGGAGGTACTGACCGACGAGGCACTCGCCTTCCTCGCCGAACTGCACCGCCGGTTCACGCCGCGCCGCGACGAACTCCTCGCCAAGCGCAGGGAACGCCGCGCCGAGATCGCCCGCACCGGCACCCTGGACTTCCTCCCGGAAACCGCCCACATCCGCGAGGGCGACTGGCGGGTCGCCGGCGCCCCCACCGCGCTGAACGACCGCCGCGTGGAGATCACCGGCCCCACCGACCGCAAGATGACCATCAACGCCCTCAACTCCGGTGCCCGCATCTGGCTCGCCGACTTCGAGGACGCCTCCGCCCCCACCTGGCAGAACGTCATCGGCGGCCAGGTCAACCTGATCGACGCCTACGAACGCCGCATCGACTTCACCACCCCTGAAGGCAAGTCCTACGCGCTGGCGGACGAGAAGGACCTCGCCACCGTCGTCATGCGCCCCCGCGGCTGGCACCTCGACGAACGCCACCTCACCGTCGACGGCGAACCCGTCCCCGGCGCCCTCGCCGACTTCGGCCTCTACTTCTTCCACAACGCCCGGCGCCTGCTCGCCAAGGGCAAGGGCCCCTACTTCTACCTCCCCAAGACCGAGTCGCACCTCGAAGCCCGCCTGTGGAACGACGTGTTCGTCTTCGCCGAGGACCACCTGGGCGTCGAACAGGGCGTCATCCGCGCCACCGTCCTCATCGAGACCATCACCGCGGCCTTCGAGATGGACGAGATCCTCTACGAGCTGCGCGACCACGCCTCCGGCCTCAACGCCGGCCGCTGGGACTACCTGTTCTCCATCGTGAAGAACTTCCGCGACGCGGGCGAACGCTACGTCCTGCCCGACCGCAACGCCGTGACGATGACCGCCCCCTTCATGCGCGCCTACACCGACCTGCTCGTCCGCACCTGCCACAAACGCGGCGCCCACGCCATCGGCGGCATGGCCGCCTTCATCCCCTCCCGGCGCGACGCCGAGGCCAACGCCGTCGCCTTCGACAAGGTCAGGGCCGACAAGGACCGCGAGGCCCACGACGGCTTCGACGGCTCCTGGGTGGCCCATCCCGACCTCGTGCCCATCGCCCGCGCCTGTTTCGACGCCGTCCTCGGCGACCGGCCCCACCAGAAGGACCGGCTGCGCGAGGACGTCCACGTCACCGCCGCCGACCTGCTGGCCGTCGACTCCCTCGACGCCAGACCCACCTACGAGGGGCTGCGCAACGCCGTCCAGGTCGGCACCCGCTACATCGAGTCGTGGCTGCGCGGCTCGGGCGCCGTCGCCATCTTCAACCTGATGGAGGACGCGGCCACGGCCGAGATCTCCCGCTCCCAGATCTGGCAGTGGGTGAACGCGGGCGTGGTCCTCGCCGACACCGGAGAGAAGGTCACGGCCGACCTCGTACGCTCCCTCGCCGATCGCGAACTCGCGGCCGTCCGCGAGGAGACCGGCGCACAGGCCTTCGCCGCCGGACGCTGGCAGCAGGCCCACGACCTGCTGCTGAAGACGGCGCTCGACGAGGACTACGTCGACTTCCTGACGCTGCCGGCATACGAACTGCTCGACTGAACCGGGGCCGCCGCCCTCCCGGAGCGACGGCCGGCCGGTCAGGCTCGCCCGCCTGACCGGCCGGCCCGACGCCGTGCTCAGGCCTGGCCGGTGTCGAAACGGCTGATCTTCCCGTCGTCCACGGTGAAGCGCCACTTCGTGCGCATCTCGCCCCACGCGTCATTGCGGTAGTCCGCGATCAGGGTGAGCCCCGAGGAGTCCTGGGACTGCACGTCCATGTGGCCGTGGGACTCGAAGATCTCGCGCTCCGCCCACTCCTTCAGGTCGCGGTCGGAGCCGTCGTCGGACATCGTCGCGTTCTCGGCCAGCGCGGCCTCGAACGCCTCCCGGTCCCCGGAGTTCACCGCCGAGACGAAGGCGCGGACGGCGGGCTCGTTGAGGGCGTCGGTGCGGATCATCGCTGCTGCTCCCTGTGCTCAAGGATCGTGGCACCAGCCTCGCCCGAGCGGACCTGCCGCGCTACCCGGCCCCTGTGCACGGCCCGCCGTTCACCCGCGCGGACCGGCACCGCTGGCCCCTCGCCCACACCGCGGGGACCCTTGCGGCCCGGCGCCGCGGCACGCCCAGCAGCCCGTGCGGGGGCGGACGAAAGTCTGGGCCCTTGCATTACTCTCTGTGTCCGACTGTCGGCGCCCGCCCCTACCCTGCTGAGGGTGAACACGCCCGCCCTCCCCCAGCTGCGTGCGGCGCTGGAAAGCGCCCTCGCCGACCCGGCCATCGCCACCTCCCGGTCCCGGGAGCAACGCCTGCGCAAGGCCACCGCGGTACTGGAACGCGCGGCCGCCGACGTCCCGCCGCACGCCCTGCGCGGCCTCGACGACCTGTTCGACGACGCCGTTCTCGGCCACCCGGGTCAGCCGGACACCGTGCTCGGCCGCATCGCGGCCGGCCGCTACCGCACCCGGGGCGGCCAGGTCGGCCGCCCGCTCACCCCCGCCAGCCAGCGCGACATCATGGACGGCGTCGCCGACCTCAACCGGGCCGCCGGGCGCCCCGCGTTCGCCTGGCAGGCCCGCGGGATGCGCCCGTGGTCCAAGCACACGAAGGAGCCGCTCGACTTCACCGGGCACATCGTGCTGCGCCGGGCGCTGAGCACCCCCGGGGAGCCGCGCCGCGAGCCGTACCGGCTGCGGATGCTGGCGGCGTTGGAGCTGCTGTGGGCTACGGCGGTGCCCCGCGAGGGCCTGGTGGCCGCCGACGTCACCGATCTGTCGGCCGGGGAGTCCCGCATCCGGCTCACCGTGAACCTGCCCGGCAGGACCACGGCGACCCGGCAGGAGTTCGCGCTCCCCCGGTCGGCGCGGGCGGCGCTGCGGCTGTGGCTGCCCGTGCGCCGGGAGGTCGTCGCGCGGCACCTTTCGGCGGGACCGGACCATCCCGCCAACCAGGCGCTGTTCATCACCCTGAGGCACACGGTCGCCGAACCGGCCTCCGGCGCCGCCCGGATGGTGCCGCCCGGCATCCGCATCACCGGAAACGGCCTGGAGACCGACTACAGCAAGTGGGCGCGCAGACTCAACGGCGACCACGCGGGGCAGAAGGGCTGGCCGGTGCCGACCGACCTCTACACCGTCGCCCGCGGCGGCGCGGTCCTGCGCGAGGCGCAGGGCCGCCTCCAGGGGCGGGGCCCGGCGGTGCGCCGTTCGACGTGAACACCGCAGGCGGGTCGGGTGCGGCCAGGTCCCGCACCGCCCCGAAGCCCGCGGCCGGCCGCGCGGGTCAGCCCGCCCGACCGGCGATCCGCGCGAGCCGCCGTGCCTCGTCCCGGGTGGCGCGCGCGATGGCTTCCTCGTCAGCGGTGACCAGGCGGCCGTCCTCGACCACCGGGCGGCCGTCGACCAGGGAGAGGGTCACGGGGGCCGGCGCGCCGAGGACCAGCGCGGCGACCGGGTCGGCGATCGAGGCGTGGGCGAGGGTGTCCATCCGCCACAGGACGAGGTCCGCCAGTTTCCCTGGCTCCAGGGAGCCGATCTGCTCGGCCCGGCCGAGCACCCGGGCGCCCCCGTATGTGCCCAGCCGCAGCGCCTGACGGGTCGTCAACGCGGCTTCCCGGTGGGCGCCGAGGCGGTTGACGAGCAGGGCGTTGCGCAGCTCGGTCCGCAGCTCGCCCGCTTCGTTGGACGCGGTGCCGTCCACGCCGAGGCCCACCGGGACGCCGGCCGCGAGCATGTCGGGGACGCGCGCGATCCCGGCGGCCAGGCGGGCGTTGGAGGACGGGCAGTGGGCGACGCCGGTCCGGGTGCGGGCGAAGGCGGCGATGTCGGAGTCGGCCATGTGGACGCAGTGCGCCATCCAGACGTCCTCGCCGAGCCAGCCGGTGGACTCGAAGTAGTCCGTCGGCCCCATGCCGAACAGCTCCTTGCAGAACTGCTCCTCCTCCACGGTCTCGCTGCCGTGGGTGTGCAGGCGCACCTCCTTGCGCCGGGCCAGTTCCGCCCCCTGGCGCAGCAGTTCGGTGGAGACCGAGAACGGCGAGCAGGGGGCGACGGCGATCTGCGTCATGGCGTCGAACGCGGCGTCGTGGTGCTCGTCGATCGTCTCCTCGGTGGCGGCCAGCGCCGCGTCGAGGGTCTCGACGGCGAAGTCCGGGGGCAGTCCGCCGTCGGACTCGCCGCGGTCCATCGAGCCGCGGGCGAGGGTGAAGCGCACACCCATGCCGGCGGCGGCCCGGATGATGGAGCCGGACAGGTCGCCGGCGCCGCGCGGGAAGACGTAGTGGTGGTCCATGGCGGTGGTGACACCGCCGAGGGCCATCATCGCCAGGGAGCCCTGGGCGGCCGCGTGGGTCATCTGCTCGTCGATCCGCGCCCAGGTGGGGTAGAGCTCGACGAGCCAGCCGAAGAGGTTGCGGTCGGTGGCCAGGCCCCTGGTGATCCACTGGTAGAAGTGGTGGTGGGTGTTGACCAGGCCGGGAGTGAGCAGGTGGCCGGTGCCGTCCACCCTGCGTACGACGCCGTCCAGTCCGGTGGGCGCGGGTCCCGGGCCGACGGACTCGATGCGGTTGCCGGCGACGACGACATGGCCTGACGGGTACTCCGTGTCGTGCGCGTCGACGGTGGCCACGGCACAGTTCTCGATGACGACGCGCTGCGCGAAGACAGTCATGGGCGGGGCCTCTCAGTCCGTCACCGGGATGCGGGGCTCGGCGCCCTCGCGCAGGACCGTGCCCTCGATGAGGCCGTAGGGGCGGTCGGCCGCGAAGTACACCGCGCTGTCGAGGGTGTCGTTCTCGAGGCCGAGCGGCTCGAGGTCGACGAGGAAGTGGTGCTTGTTGGGGAGCGAGAGCCGTACTTCGTCGATCTCGGGGCGGTGCTCGACGACCCGGTCCCCCATCGCGTACAGCGTCTGCTGCAGGGAGAGCGAGTAGGTGCCGGCGAAGGCGTCGAGGAGGTGGCGGCGCACCTCGGCGTAGGACTCCTGCCACCGCGGGGCGGGGTCCTCGTCGCGGGTCCAGTTGAATCGCCAGCGGGCGCTGACCTCAGTGGCGAGGACGCGGTCACCGGTCTCGCGCAGCGTGGTGTAGCGGTCCTTGACGAAGCCCCGGAACTCGGAGTCGGTGGTGTTCATGACGACGAGGTCCTTGAGCCCGGAGACGATCTGCCAGCGCGCGCCGTCGTAGGCGACCTCGGTGGTGCGGGTCTCCCGGCCGCCGCGGACGAAGGAGTGCTCCGGCGCGATCCGCTCCCACGCGTACTCCTCGATGCGGATCCTGGCCCGGTCGATGGACTCCTGGCTGGTGACGAAGTGCCGGGCGAGGTGGATGCCGAACTGCTCGACGGACGCGACGCCGTACTGCTTGGCGAAGGCGAAGACCGTGTTCTTGGCGGTGTCGGTGGGCAGCACTGCGGCGTTGCTGCCGTGGTAGTGGACGTCGTCCATGGCGCCGGAGAGGGCGACGGAGACGTTCAGGTCCTTGACGTGGTGGGTCGCGCCGTCGCGGGTGACGTGGACGACGCGGGTCTCCGCCTTGCCGTACTGGTTCTGGCCGAGTCGGGTGGACGGCATGTCGGTGCTAGCTCCCTCGGTATACGGAGTAGCCGAACGGGTTGAGCAGCAGCGGTACGTGGTAGTGCTCGCCCGGCTCGACGGCGAAGACGGTCGCCACCTCCGGGAAGAAGGCGCCGCCGCCCCGGTCGGCGAGGTAGTGCTCGGTGGCGAACTCCAGCCGGACGTGGGTGGTGCCGTCCGGCAGGTCGGGCAGGTCCTTGCAGCGGCCGTCGGCGTCGGTCTCAAAGGCGCCGTGCGGCACCCAGGCGGCGTCGCTGCCGGAGCGCACCGCGAGCGTGACGGGCACACCCCCCGCGGGGCGGCCGCGGCTGGTGTCCAGGACGTGCGTGGAGACGGAGGTCATGGGGGGTCTTCCTGAGCGGCGCCTCCGAAGAGGCGCGTGAGGCGGACGCGGTTGATCCCCGCGAGTTCGGTGCGGACGATCTCGCGCTCGGTGTCCGGGTCGTTGCCGATCCGCTCCTCGAGCGCGGCCAGCATCTGCTCGCCGGTCCTGCCGGTGGCGCAGATGAGGAAGACGTGGCCGTGCCGCTCCTGGTAGGCGAGGTTCAGCGCGAGCAGTTCCTCGCGCTGGCCGTCCCGCACGCCGCGCTGTTCACGGGCGGAGACCGGGTCGCCGGGGCGGGGACGGCCGATCGGCGGGTGGCCCGCCATCGCCTCGGCCAGGTCGTCGGCGGTGAGGCCGGCCGTGGCGGCGTCGGAGGCGGCGAGGAGCGCGTCGAGGGTGCCGTACGGGCGGGCCGCCAGGACGGCGGCGCCCCAGGAGCGGCTCGCGCAGACCTCGCGCAGCAGCGCTGCCGCCTCCGGTCCGCCGGAGGCGTCGAACCGGGCCAGGCCCGGGAAGGGACGGGACGTCACAACGGCACGCTAGAAGCGTCCACCATGCGACGTCAACAGTTTGTTGAAAGGTCGCCACCCATGACGCCCGGACGGACGCCGGATGCGCGGAGCCGGGGGCCCTGGCAGCGAGCAGGCCCCCAGGGGGAGACCGCCAACGATCTTTCCCGGCGCCGGTTCGGTCCGGGAAGGAGGACGGGGGCGCGCCGCCCGGGGCTGGTGGCGTGCCGGTGCTGGTGAAAGTGGGCCCGGTGGGATCCGGGCCGGCCCTATCCATCGCCCTTCGCCGCGTTCTCCCTGTTGAGGTAGTTGTAGACGGTGAAGCGGCTCACGCCGAGCGCCGAGGCGACCGTCTCGACCCCGTGCCGCACCGAGAAGGCGCCGCGTTCCTCAAGGCTGCGGACGATCATCTGCTTCTCCTTCCGCCCCAGTTCCGACAACTCCTTGCCGTGCCGGCGCCGGAGGTCGGCCAGGATGTGGTCGAGCGAGTCCGCGAGGTGCGGGAGCCGTACGGCGACGACCTCCGCGCCCTCCCAGCTGAGCACCACGTCGTCACCGCGCGC
Source organism: Actinacidiphila sp. bgisy167 (assembly GCF_965342175.1). Classification (GTDB taxonomy): domain Bacteria; phylum Actinomycetota; class Actinomycetes; order Streptomycetales; family Streptomycetaceae; genus Actinacidiphila. The sequence continues at coordinate 62,246 of NZ_CBDRBL010000002.1, read as the reverse complement.
CTCGGCCGGGGGCACCAGTTCGGCGCCCAGCGCGTCGGCGAGCGGCCTGATCGCCGCGCTGAACGGATGCTCGTCCGCCTCGGTCACCGGTCCGCCTCCCGAAGGACGTTGACTTGCAGCGACACCCTGGTCGCGCCGGCCTCCAGGGTGCGCCGCAGCAGCTCGCCGACGACCGCGACGACCTGCTCCGTCCCGCCCTCCGCCGAGTTGCCGAAGGGGCCGACGTCGACGGCGTCCAGTCCGGCCGTCTCCAGGACCTCGCGGCCGACCACGGCGTGGCGCGGGGGCTCGGACAGGTCGAACGGCTCGGTGGTGAATTCGACTCTCAAGCGCACGTCCTCAACCTAGCTGGTCAGGGGCTTGCCCGGACATCCCCCTTGACAGCCGCAGTCCGGCTCCTAGACTTCCGTTAGGCAGAAACAAGTTTCCGTATTACGGAAGGGCGCATGTGATGGGCTTCGACTCCACGCGCTTCGATGTGAACCTCTCGATCCTCTTCACGGAACTCCCGCTGCTGGAGCGTCCCGCGGCGGCCGCCGCGGCCGGCTTCTCCGCGGTCGAGCTGTGGTGGCCGTGGACCCGGATGCCGACCCCTCCGCAGTCCGAACTCGACGCCCTGCGGGACGCCCTGCGGGAGGCCGGCACCCAGTTGGTGGGGCTGAACTTCTACGCGGGCGAGCTCCCCGGCCCCGACCGCGGCGCCCTGTCCGTGCCGGGCGAGGAGTCCGCGCGCTTCCGCGCCAACATCGACGTCGCCGCCGACTTCGCCCGCTCCGTGGGCTGCACGGCGCTCAACGCGCTCTACGGCAACCGGATGGAGGGCGTGAGTCCCGAGGCGCAGGACGAACTCGCCCTGGAGAACCTGGTCAGGGCCGCGCACGCGGCCCACCGGGTCGGCGCGGTGCTGCTGGTCGAGGCCCTGAACAAGCCGGAGTCGCCGGACTACCCGCTGGTGAGCGCCGCCGCCGCGGTCGAGGTCGTCGACAAGGTCAACGCCGAGACGGGTCTGGACAACGCCCGGTTCCTGCTCGACCTCTACCACCTGTCGATGAACGGCGAGGACCTGCCCGCCGTGATCGACGCCTACGCGGACCGCACCGGCCACGTCCAGATCGCCGACGACCCCGGCCGGGGCGCGCCCGGCACGGGTTCCCTGCCGCTCGCCGCCCTCCTGGACCGGCTCCACGACGCCGGCTACGACGGCTGGGTCGGCCTGGAGTACAAGCCGGGCCCGCAGGGCAGCGCCGCCTCCTTCGACTGGCTCACCCCCGCCGACAAGTGATCCGGAGAGGACATCATGACCACCGTACTTCCGAGGGTCGCGTGGATCGGCCTCGGCATCATGGGCTCCCCCATGTCGGAGAACCTGATCAAGGCCGGGTACCCCGTCACCGGCTACACCCTTGAGCAGGACAAGCTCGACCGCCTGGCCGCGGCGGGCGGCACGCCCGCCGGATCGGTCGCGGAGGCCGTGAAGGAGGCCGACGTCGTCGTCACCATGGTGCCGGCCTCCCCCCAGGTGGAGGCCGTCGCCTACGGCGAGGACGGCATCCTGGCCAACGCCCGGCCGGGCACCCTGCTGATCGACATGTCCTCGATCACCCCGCAGACCTCGGTCGACCTCGCCGCCGCGGCGGCGGACAAGGGGATCCGCGTCCTGGACGCGCCCGTCTCGGGTGGCGAGGCGGGAGCGATCGAGGCGGTGCTGTCGATCATGGTGGGGGGCGATCAGGCCGACTTCGACGAGGCGCGGCCCCTGTTCGACGCCCTCGGCAAGACCGTCGTCCTGTGCGGTCCGCACGGCGCCGGGCAGACCGTCAAGGCGGCCAACCAGCTGATCGTGGCGGTGAACATCCAGGCCTGCGCGGAGGCGGTGGTCTTCCTGGAGAAGTCCGGCGTCGACCTCAGCGCGGCGCTGGACGTGCTGAACGGCGGTCTCGCCGGATCCACGGTGCTGACCCGCAAGAAGCGCAACTTCCTCGACCGCGAGTTCGCCCCGGGCTTCCGCATCGACCTGCACCACAAGGACATGGGCATCGTCACCGACGCCGCCCGCACCGTCGGCGCCGCCCTACCCGTCGGCTCGGTGGTGGCGAACCTCGTCGCCTCGCTGCGGGCCCAGGGCGACGGCGGCCTCGACCACTCCGCCCTGCTGCGCGGAGTGGAGCGCCTGTCCGGTCTCCCGGCCAGGGGCTGACCCCGGTTTCCGGGCGGCGGCGCCCCGACCTGTCGTGTCGCGCCCGATGGGGCGCCGCCGCCCGGATCACGAACGTCCGCGCCGCCGAGAGCTTCTGAGGGGTAGGTCGAGGCGGCGCGGACCGGGCCCGCCCGGGGACCGGTGACCGCGACCGGGCCGGGGGCGGGACCGGGCCCCGGGCGGCGGTCGTCGCGTGACGCGGTCGCTGCGTGACCCGGCAGCCGCGTACCGCGACCGGGGACGCCAAGGCGGGTGCGCGAGGGGCGCCTCGTACGCGACGATGGACGGCAGGACCGTACCGCCGAGCACCCGGCGCGCGCCCGGCGAGCACCGCCGTCGCCGGACCGCCGTCGCCGGACCGCCGGTGACCGCCGCCGCACCGCCCAGGAGTCGCGAACCATGGCAGAGAGCGTGCCCGTGCGCTGTCCGGCCTGCCGCCGGGAGCACGCCTACACCGCACCCGCCTTCCCCTGCGCCTGCGGCACGCCGCTGGCCCTGCCGATCCTGCGCGGCGGCATCCCGCTGCGGATCCGCCACCGTTCCTGGGACGACTCCTGGGTGGCCATGCGCTGCCCGGACTGCGGCCGTGACGACCAGTGGCCGCAGCCCGAACTCGACTGCGACTGCGGGGCGGTGGTCCGGCTGCCGGTGGACACCCGGGCCCTGCGGGTGCCCGAGCGCCCGGTCGCCCCGGCGCGGCGGGCCTTCCCGGGGCCGGCGGCGCCCGCGCCGCGGCCGCCGTTCCGGCCGGTGACCATCCGTACCGCGCGGGACGCGGTCGCCGCCGCCGCGCAGTACCTGAAGTGGCTGGGCTTCGCCGATGTCCGCACGGCGGGGGACCGTTCGGCCAACGGCATCGACCTGCGCGGTGACGGGGTCGTGGCCCAGGTCGACCCTGCGACGCGGCCCACTCCCCCGCGGGACGTCGAGACCCTCTGGCTCAACTGCCTCAACGAGGACTGTGCCGGCGCCTTCTTCTCCCTGGCGGGCTACGCCCACGACGCACGCCTGCGCGCGGACCGGCTGGGGGTGCCGCTCTTCGTCATGGACCTCACCGGAACGCCTCAGCCGGTCAACAACGCCGCGGACATCCTCATCAGAAGGGGCCCCCGCGCCACGCCCTGAGCCGCGCGAGCTCTGCCCAGCCCTTCACCGTCCGTGGTCACTCGGGTCGCGCGACCGCCGCTCCCGGGGGAGTATCGAGAGGTTCCCCTCCGTACGGCAATCCCATGACTACGTCAAGGACGCAGCGATGTCTACGGCCCTTCTGAAGCGCAAGCTCGACAAATCCTTCCGCCGTCTGGACACGGACGGCAACGGATATGCCGAGCGCGCCGACTTCCAGGACGTCGGCGCGCGGCTGATCCACGGCTTCGGCATGTCCCCCACCTCTCCCAAGGGCAAGGCGGTGGCGGTGCGGCTGGACGCCGTCTGGGCGGAACTGGCGGCGTACGCCGACACGGACCGCGACGGGCGGCTGTCGTCCGTGGAATACCACCACGGGATGACCAAGGCCTTCATCGAGGGACCCGCCTTCGACCCCGTCTTCCATCCGGCGGCCGAGGCCGTCGTCCACCTGTGCGACACCGACGGCGACGGCCGCGTCGGGCGCGGGGAGTTCGAGGTCCTGCAACGGGCCTTCAACACCCCCGGCACCGACATCGCGGCGGCCTTCAACCGCCTCGATGCCGACGGCGACGGCTGCGTGAGCACGGCCGACCTGGTGGCGGCCATCCGCGCCTACTACATCGGCACCGACCCCGAGGCGCCCGGCAACTGGCTGTTCGGACCGCTCTGAACGGGTAGCGGCCGGCGCGCCGGACACCTCGGGGAGGTGCGCGTGGAGCCCGGCCGCCGCGCCCGGGAGGTCAGGACGGGGCGGCCGGTGGCAGGGCGTACGAGCGCGCTCAGGGGCTCGTGAGCGGGATGATCTCGGTGGGCGCGTGGCCGGGTTCGGTGGCCAGCTCCTCGAACTCCACGACGTTGCCGATGTCGTTGGTGACGCTCATGGCGATGTTGGTGACCCGCTCCAGGATCGCCTCGACGACCACCGGCACCCGGTACTCGGCCGCGAGCTTCTTCGCCTGCTCGAAGGCGGCACCGAGGTCGGCGGGGTCGGTGACCCGGATCGCCTTGCAGCCCAGGCCCTCGGCGACCTTGACGTGGTCGACGCCGTAGACCCCCAGCTCGGGCGAGTTGACGTTCTCGAACTCCAGGTTGACCTGGAAGTCGATGTCGAACGCCCGCTGCGCCTGGCGGATCAGGCCCAGATAGGAGTTGTTCACCAACACGTGCACATACGGGATGCGGTGCTGCGCCCCGACCGCCAACTCCTCGATCATGAACTGGAAGTCGTAGTCGCCCGAGAGCGCCACCACCGGCGTCCCCGGGTCGGCCTTCGCCACGCCCAGGGCGGCCGGCACGGTCCAGCCGAGAGGGCCGGCCTGGCCGCAGTTGATCCAGTGGCGCGGCCGGTAGACGTGCAGCATCTGCGCGCCCGCGATCTGGGAGAGGCCGATCGTGGTGACGTAGCGGGTGTCGGGGCCGAAGGCGCGGTTCATCTCCTCGTACACGCGCTGCGGCTTGATCGGGATGTCGTCGAAGTGCGTGCGGCGGTGCAGCGTCGCCTTGCGTTCCCGGGCGGACGCCGCCCAGGCCGAGCGGTCCGGCAGCTCGCCCGCGGCCCGCAGCTCCCGGGCCACCTCGACGAACAGCTCGAGCGCGGCGCCGGCGTCGGAGGTGATCCCGTAGTCGGGGGCGAAGATCTTGCCGATCTGGGTGGGCTCGATGTCGACGTGCACAAAGGCGCGGCCCTTGGTGTAGACGTTGATCCGGCCGGTGTGGCGGTTGGCCCAGCGGTTGCCGATGCCGAGGACGAAGTCCGACTCCAGGAAGGTCGCGTTGCCGTAGCGGTGCGAGGTCTGGAGGCCCACCATGCCCGCGTTGAGCTCGTGGTCGTCCGGGATGGCGCCCCAGCCCATCAGGGTCGGCACCACCGGGGTGCCGGTGAGTTCGGCGAACTCCACCAGCAGACCGGCCGCGTCGGCGTTGATCACCCCGCCGCCGGCCACGATCAGCGGCCGCTGGGCGGCGGTCATCATGGCGAGGGCCTTCTCGATCTGCCGGCGGGTGGCGGCGGGCTTCCAGACCGGCAGCGGCTCGTACGTCTCGGGGTCGAACTCGATCTCGGTGAGCTGGACGTCGACCGGCAGGTCGATCAGGACCGGCCCGGGGCGTCCGGAGCGCATGAGGTGGAAGGCCTTCTGGAAGACGCCGGGCACCTGGGCCGCCTCGAGGACGGTGGTGGCGGCCTTGGTCACGGGCGCGGCGATGGCCGCGATGTCCACGGCCTGGAAGTCCTCCTTGTGGATCACCGAGGTGGGCGCCTGGCCGGTGATGCAGAGGATCGGGATCGAGTCCCCGGTCGCCGAGTAGAGGCCGGTGATCATGTCGGTGCCGGCGGGACCGGAGGTGCCGATGCAGACGCCGATGTTGCCGTGGGCGGTGCGCGTGTAGCCCTCGGCCATGTGGGAGGCGCCCTCCACGTGGCGGGCCAGCGTGTGCTGGATGCCGCCCGACTCCTTGAGGGCGGCGTAGAAGGGGTTGATCGCGGCACCGGGCACGCCGAAGGCGGTGTCCACGCCCTCGCGCTTGAGGATCTCCACTGCCGCTCGGGCGGCGGTCATTCGAGGCATTCGGTCACTCCTGCGTCGTCCTGCGGTCCAGGTGGTCGCGCCCGGGGCTCACATTTCACATTGCGGAAGAGTTCTTTTGCCATGCGGAACTACTGTGAACATAAGGTGCCTTGGCAGGCGGGTCAAGAAGCAGATGCGAAAGCGGTGGGGCAAGCGGCCGATCGCTGCCTCCGCTGAGCGGCTCGCCGACGGTCTTCGGACTGGGTCAGCACCGCCTGTTCCCACCGCCGTCCTCCCGTCCGGCTGCCTCGCCGCGCGCACGGGTTCCGTGGTCGGATGGGGTGGTCGGCCGGGCCGTGACCGGTTGGGGTGCACGGCAGAGCAGGCACGGCACTCGCACTTCCGGGCATCACCGACCCCGGCCCTCTCGGAACGTGATCACGCCCTGTACTGCAGGCGGGCTGGGGCTCGCGGCTCGCCAGGCAGAACTGCGGCGAGGCGGCCGAGCGCTTCTCGCACTCGAAGTGCGACTTTCTTGCTCTCGCAGGTGAAGAGGTGTGCGGAAGTCGGCCGCCTCCGGCACCACCGAGGCCGGCCAGGGGTGGGCGGTCGCCGGCGGATTCTCCGTCGGCTGCTGGTACACCTGCCCACGTGTCCCTGACCGGCACGAACGGGGATTCGGAAGTCCGGCATGGCGATCACTGGTCCGTGCCTGGTCCCGACCGTTCCATCAGGGAATCAGCTGGACCCGCCCAGCACGATCTTCCACACTCGGGTCGCCACCTGGAGGTTCAGCCGGTCCTCGACGTTCGCGAGGTCGTTGCCGCTGATGTCGCGGATGCGCTTGAGCCGGTAGCGCAGCGTGCTGCGGTGGATCGCGAGGGACTCGGCGGTCTCGTCGTAGTTGCCGCCGCAGTCGAAGTAGCGGGACAGGGTCTCCGCCATGGTCGTGTGGTGCCGGGAGTCGTAGTCGATGAGCTGCCCGAGCCACTCGTTGACGAACGTCTCCAGTTCCCTGTGATCGTTGCCGGGTCCGAGGATGCGGTAGAGGCCGAGCTCGTCGAAGAACGTCGTGCCGTAGTGCTCGCGCGAGTGGCGGCGCACGTCCAGGGCGCGCTGCGCCTCCTGGTAGCGGTGGGGGATGTCGTCCAGGGAGTCGCAACGGGCGCTCACCCCGATCGTCGCGGACCGTGTCCCGGTCTCCTGGGCGAGCGCCTCGTACAGCGCGCGGGCGTGCGGCCTGTCGTCGGCGATGAGGACGACATGGTCGGAACGTGGGGTCAGCAGCGAGCGTATGCCCACGCCGGAGGCCGCCCGACCCACGGTCTGCGCGAAGGAGTCGTCCGCAGTCCGGTCCGACCGCTGCACCACGACGACGTAGTGACTGCGGTGCAGGTCGTACCCGGCTGCCTCGGACCGGGCGTAGGCGCTCGCCTCGTCCGCCCCTGCCAGGAGGTCGTCGACCAGCTCGCGGTGCAGCCTCAGCTCCACTTCGGCCAGGTCGCGCAGGTGCGCCAGCTCCAGGGCGAGCGACGTGGCGGCGTATTCCAGCGCGAGCACGGTGTGCTCGTCGGCCTCGTTCCGGGCATCGACCAGGGCCAGCACGCCCAGGATCTCGCCGTGCGGGCGGACCAGGGTGACCAGTCGGTCCTTTATCCGCACCGGCCCGGCCTCCCGGGCGACAGCGCGCAGCATTTCGTCCTGGCGCAAGGGGTCCGGTTCCGGATAGGGGTCGGGTCGGCTGGGCCCGGTCCAGGACCTCAGTCGACCGAAGCGGTCCTCGACCAGCGCGGAGAGTCCAGTGAGCCCATGCAGTGCGCGGGTGACGGCTTCCTCGCCGCCGCCCGAGGCGGCGACGTCGGCCATGAGCGCGTGAACGACGCGCTGATACCCCAGCTCGGCCGCGACCGAGATCAGCTGCCGCTGGAGGGCTGTGCGTTCCTCCCTCAGCCGGTGCAGTTCCAGCGCGTCCTCGCGTCGGCGGCGGTGTGCGAAGGCGACCGACAGTGCGGCGGCGGTGTGCCGGACGAGCGTGACGAGCAGGGAGTACTCGGCCTCGGTGGGCCGGGAGCGGGAGGTCACCACGAGGTAGCCGTGGAGCCTGTCGAGTCCGCGTAGCCCCAGGGCCCGGCCCCAGGGCCGGCCGGGTACGGTCACAGGGCCGTCCTGCCCGGCCAGCTCCCGCACCCTGCAGTCCACGGCCGCGGCATGGATCTCCCCGTTCCCCGTGCTGGGGACCAGCTCGCCGTCCACCTCGAGGTATCCGGCCTCGGCGCTGTACGGCCCGGCGGCGGCTACATGGCTCATGGCCAGGCGCAGGATCTCGCCTTCGTCCGGGGTGTCGAACAGGGCGTGGGAGAGCGCCATCAGTTCGTGAGGGGCATGGCCGGCTGGGACGGGAGCGGGTGGGCGGGGCTCTTTCCCCGCGGTCCTGGGGGGCCGCCTGGTACTGCCCCGCGGAGGGCTGCCCTCCCGGTCGGAGCGCCGGCGGTACAGGTTGTGCGCCTGGCTGCTGACCATGGGATCACTCCGTTCTCTCCAACCCTACAGGGAGGCGAGCGGTGTTTCGCGTGCCCGCTCACGGGCCGGCTCCTCAGATCCGGATGGTTCTTTTCGTACTCGTGGGGCAACCGGACCCGTGCATATCCGACTCGTGAGGCGCAGGCGTGGAGCCACTCGGCGCGCCACCCTGGAAGTGTTCGAGACTCTCCGTCCGGACTGTCAGGAAGGCTGGGCGATGAGCGGGAAGCATCGCGGGTCGGTTGCGTCGCACCCGAGGCACCCGGAAGCCGCACGTGCCGTTGACCACCTCCCTGACCACGGATTTCCCGTACAGAGTGGCGTCACCGGCCAGGACCCGCCGTGGTCGGGCGCGTGATCGGCCGGGATGGGCCACGGCAGGGCCGCCCTTCGCAAAGCTGCGAGCGGTGCGCTCCCCGGCGTCCTGATCGGCTCGCTGTCTCCGAAGAGGCTGTAGGGCGGATCGGCGGGCTGCAGATGACCGGCGGAGGTCCCACCCGAACCTGAACGAACGTGATCCGGAGAGTCGGCGCAGGCGCCGGAACGGGAGGAGTCCCTCATGGCCAAGGCAGTGGGCATCGACCTGGGCACCACCAACTCGGTGATCGCCGTGTGGGAGGGCGGCGAGCCGCACGTCGTGCCGAACAGCGAGGGCAACCGCACGACACCGTCCGTGGTGGCCTTCACCGATACCGGCGAGCGCCTGGTGGGCCAGCTGGCCCGGCGCCAGGCGATCCTCAACCCGAAGGGCACCATCTACTCGGCCAAGCGGTTCATCGGCCGGCGTTTCGACGAGGTCTCCGACGAGGCCAGGGCGGTGGCGTACGACGTCGTCGAGGGCGAAGGCGGGGCCGCGCGATTCAAGGTGCGCGACAAGCTGTACGCGCCTGAGGAGATCAGCGCCCAGGTGCTGCGGAAACTCGCCGACGACGCTTCCAAGCAACTGGGGGAGCGGGTCACGGAGGCGGTCATCACGGTGCCCGCCTACTTCAACGACGCTCAGCGGACCGCCACCAAGGACGCCGGACGGATCGCGGGTCTGGAGGTCCTGCGGATCATCAACGAGCCGACCGCGGCGGCCCTCGCGTACGGAATGGACAAGAAGCAGCACGAGACCGTCCTCGTCTTCGACCTGGGCGGCGGCACCTTCGACGTGAGCATCCTCGACGTCGGCGACGGCGTGGTGGAGGTGCGCTCCACCGCCGGCGACAGCCACCTGGGCGGCGACGACTTCGACCGCCGTCTGGTGGATCACCTCGCGGACGACTTCCAGAAGGAGAACGGAATCGACCTGCGCAAGGACCCGCAGGCCCTGCAACGCCTGTTCGAGGCGGCCGAGAAGGCCAAGACCGAGCTCAGTTCGGTGACGCAGACGCAGGTGAGCCTGCCGTTCATCACCGCCGACGCCTCGGGCCCCAAGCATCTCACCGACACGATCATGCGGTCCACGTTCGACCAGATCACCAGCGACCTGGTGGAGCGGTGCCTGGGACCCGTCCAGCAGGCCATGGCCGACGCCAAGGTCGGCGAGAGCGACATCGACGAGGTCATCCTCGTCGGCGGTTCCACACGGATCCCGGCCGTCCAGTCCCTCGTGCGCCGGCTGACCGGCGGCAAGGAACCCAACATGAGCGTCAACCCCGATGAGGTCGTCGCCCTGGGCGCCGCAATCCAGGCCGGGGTGCTCAAGGGCGAGGTCAAGGACGTCCTGCTGCTCGACGTCACACCCCTGTCGCTGGGTGTCGAGACACGCGGTGGCGTGATGACGAAGATCATCGAGCGGAACACCACCATCCCCGTCCGTCGCACCGAAACCTTCTCCACCGCCGAGGACAACCAGCCCGCCGTCGACATCGTCGTCCTCCAGGGCGAGCGCGAACGGGCCGCCGACAACCGGGTGCTCGGCCGGTTCCAGCTCACCGACATCCGCCCGGCGCCGCGGGGCGAACCGCAGGTCGAGGTCACCTTCGACATCGACGCCAACGGCATCCTCAACGTCAAGGCACGTGACCGGGACACCGGCAAGGAACAGGGCATCACCATCAGCGAGAGCTCCAACCTGGACCGCAGCGAGGTCGAACGCATGGTCCAGGAGGCCGAGCGCAACCGGGGCCAGGATCAGGCACTCCGCGAGGCCGTCGACGCCCGCAACGAGCTCGACGCCGTCGCCTACCAGGTCGAGAAGCGCCTCGCCGAACTGGGCGACGCAGCGCCCGCGCACGAGAAGGCACGCGCCGAGATGCTCGTGTCCGACGCCCGGGCGGCGGTCAAGGAAGAGGCGGGTGTGGAGCGCGCGCGGCCCCTGACCTCCGAACTCCAGCAGGTGCTCGCCGGGCTGGCGGCCCATCAGGGCGCCGCTGCCACGGGCGGTCCCGGCCAGGACACCACCGGGGGCGGCGCGGCCGGTGGCCCGGGCGGCGGTGGCGGTGACGACGACGTCATCGATGCCGAGTTCGACAAGGACTGAGGCGTGCCATGCCCAGCCGCGCCCAGGAACCCCACCAGGCCGCGTCGGAGTCGGTCGAACCGGTCCGGGAAGGCGCCGTACGCCCTCCGCGCGGGGATGTGCCGCAACCGGACCCGTCGCCCCGGCCGGTAGCGGCGAACGACGAACCGGGACCCGACGCCGCCGGCCCCACGCCTGACGAGGACGAGTACACGACCGCGATCCAGGAACTGGAGGACCGCTGGCGGCGCGCGCTCGCCGACCTCGACAACCTTCGCAAGCGCCACGCCCGGGAACTGGAGCGGGAGCGGAGGGTCGAGCGTTCCCGCACGGCGGCCGCCTTCCTGCCCGTCCTCGACAACCTCGAGCTCGCCCTGACCCATGCCGGCGCCGATCCGGATGCGATCGTGGAGGGCGTCCGGGCCGTTCGCGACCAGGCGGTGAACGTCCTCGAACTGCTCGGCTACCCGCGGCACGCGGAGACCGGCGTCGCCTTCGACCCGGCCCGGCACGAGGTGGTCGGCGTCGTCCAGGACTCCGACGCCCCACCGGGCACCGTCGTCGAGATGCTGCGCCCCGGCTACGGGGACGGCGAGCAGCAGCTCAGGCCCGCCGCCGTGACGGTCGCGAAGCGGGAGTGACCGGTCATGGCACGGGACTTCTACGAAGTGCTGGGCGTGTCGCGGACCGCGAGCCAGGACGAGATCCAGCAGGCATACCGCAAGCTCGCCCGCACGTCACACCCCGACGTCAACAAGGACCCCGGGGCGGAGGAACGTTTCAAGGACCTCAACGAGGCATACAGCGTGCTGTCGGACCCGAAGACCCGTGCCCGTTACGACCGCTTCGGCGAGGACTTCCGCAAGATCCCCGAGGACTTCGACGAACGGGTCGCGGCCGGAGCGGGCGGCGGCTTCCGCGCTCCGAGGACCGCGGGCGCGGGCGGCCCCCGCGTCCGGTACGCCACCGGCTTCGGCGACGACTTCGGAGCGGAGGGCATCGACATCGAGGATCTGCTCGGCTCCATGTTCGGAGCCGGCACCGCCCGAGGCGGCGTCCCCGGAGCCGACCAGGAGGCAGAACTGCCGCTCACCGTCGAGGAGGCGTACCGGGGCGGCCGTCGCACCGTCACGCTCGCCGGTCCCCAGGGGCAGCCGCGGCGGTACGGGATCGACGTGCCACCCGGTGTCACCGACGGGCAGCGCATCCGGCTGTCGGGCGAGGGCGGCCGCAGCAGTGGTGACGCCCCCGCGGGCGACCTGTACCTGCGGGTACGCATCCAGCCCCACCCCCGGTTCCGGCTGGACGGCCGCGACGTCCACGTACAGCTCCCGGTCGCCCCCTGGGAGGCGGCCCTGGGCGCGACCGTGCCGGTGCCCACCCCCGGCGGCGGCACGGCCAAGGTCACGGTGCCCGCGGGCTCTTCCAGTGGCCGGCGGCTGCGGCTGCGCGGCGAGGGCATGCCGAACCTGCGAGGCGCGAACGGCGACCTGTACGCCGAACTCCGTGTCATGGTGCCGCCCGCCCTCGGTGACCGGGAGCGCGAACTCTTCGAGGAGCTCGCCGCCACCTCCTCGTACGACCCCAGGAGGACGCGATGAACGACCGACCCGTGGCAGCGGCAGGCATCGGCCGGGCCGAAGTGGGTGCCCGCCCGGTGCGAGCGGGAACCGACATCACCGCCTCGACGGCTGTCCGGTACGAGCTCGTGCCCGTCCCCAGGCTCTCCCTGGACGCCGTGGCCCGTCGCTCGGGCCTCCACCCCGATCTGATCCGCCGGTTCGTCGCCCTCGGCCTCGTCGACGCCGAACGCGATGCCTCGGAGCACCTGGTGTTCGACCCCGCGGCCCCGGCGGTCCTCGCCCGCATCCAGCGGCTGCGCACCGGACTCTGCCTCAACTACGCATCCATCGGCCTGGTGCTCGACCTGCTGGACCGCATCAGCCTGCTCGAAGCCGCCCTGCGCCGCGCCGGCACGAGGAGTGAAACACGCTCATGGACATGAACAGTCTCACCCAGAAGTCCCAGGAAGCCCTGCAGGAGGCTCAGACCGCGGCCGTCCGCATGGGGCAGACCGAGGTCGACGGGGAGCACCTGCTGCTCGCGCTTCTCGACCAGGAGGACGGTCTGATCCCGCGGTTGCTGCAGCGGGCCGGGATGGAGCCGAAGGAGCTGCTCGCCGCCGTGCGCGGGGAACTCTCCCGCCGTCCGAAGGTCACCGGCCCCGGCGCGGCACCTGGCCAGGTCTTCGTCACCCAGCGCCTCGCCCGCCTGCTCGATGCAGCCGAACGGGAGGCCGAACGTCTCAAGGACGAGTACGTGTCCGTGGAGCACCTGCTGCTCGCCCTGGCCGAGGAGGGCTCTTCAACCGCCGCCGGGCGACTGCTCAAAGGGGCCGGCATCACCAGGGACTCGTTCCTGAGCGCGCTCACCCAGGTCCGCGGCAGCCAGCGCGTCACCTCCGCCAACCCCGAAACGGCCTACGAGGCTCTCGAGAAGTACGGCCGCGATCTCGTCGCCGAGGCCAGGGACGGCAGGCTCGACCCGGTCATCGGCCGGGACGCCGAGATCCGCCGCGTCACCCAGATCCTCAGCCGCAAGACCAAGAACAACCCCGTCCTCATCGGCGACCCCGGCGTCGGCAAGACCGCCATCGTCGAGGGCCTCGCCCAGCGCATCGTCCGCGGTGACGTTCCCGAAGGACTCAGCGACAAGACGGTGTTCGCCCTCGACATGGGCTCCCTGGTCGCGGGCGCCAAGTACCGCGGTGAGTTCGAGGAACGCCTCAAGGCCGTGCTCAGCGAGGTCAAGGCAGCCCAAGGACGCATCCTGCTCTTCGTCGACGAACTGCACACCGTCGTCGGCGCGGGCGCCGCCGAAGGGGCCATGGACGCGGGCAACATGCTCAAGCCGATGCTCGCCCGCGGTGAACTCCACATGATCGGCGCCACCACCCTCGACGAGTACCGCAAGTACATCGAGAAGGACGCGGCCCTCGAACGCCGCTTCCAGCAGGTGCTGGTCGACGAGCCGAGCGTGGAGGACACCATCTCCATCCTGCGCGGACTGCGCGAACGCCTGGAGGTCTTCCACGGCGTGAAGATCCAGGACACCGCGCTGGTCTCCGCGGCCACCCTCAGCCACCGCTACATCACCGACCGGTTCCTGCCCGACAAGGCCATCGACCTCGTCGACGAGGCGTGCGCCCGGCTGCGCACCGAGATCGACTCGATGCCCGCCGAACTCGACGAGATCACCCGCCGCGTCACCCGCCTGGAGATCGAGGATGCGGCCCTGTCCAAGGAGACCGACCCCGCCAGCAGAGCCCGCCTCGAGGAACTGCGCAGGGAACTGGCCGACCTGCGCGGCGAGGCCGACGCCAAGCGCGCCCAGTGGGAGGCCGAGCGGCAGGCCATCCGCCGTGTGCAGGAGCTGCGCCAGGAACTGGAGCAGGTCCGCCACGAAGCCGAGGAGGCCGAACGCGCCTACGACCTCAACCGAGCCGCCGAACTGCGCTACGGCCGCCTTCAGGACCTGGAGCGCCGGCTCGCCGCAGAGGAGGAGCAACTGGCCGCCAAACAAGGGAGGAACCGGCTGCTGCGCGAGGTCGTCACCGAGGAGGAGATCGCTGAGATCGTCGCCGCCTGGACCGGCATCCCCGTCGCCCGTCTCCAGGAGGGCGAACGCGAGAAACTGCTGCGCCTCGACGAGATCCTGAGCGAGCGGGTCATCGGCCAGGACGAGGCCGTCAAGCTCGTCGCCGACGCCATCATCCGCGCCCGCTCCGGCATCCGCGACCCACGCCGCCCCATCGGCTCGTTCATCTTCCTCGGCCCCACCGGCGTCGGGAAGACCGAGCTGGCCAAGACCCTCGCCCGGGCCCTTTTCGACTCCGAGGAGAACATGGTCCGCCTCGACATGAGCGAGTACCAGGAGCGTCACACCGTCAGCCGGCTCATGGGCGCCCCACCCGGATACGTCGGCTACGAGGAAGGCGGCCAGCTCACCGAGGCCGTACGCCGCAAGCCGTACTCGGTTGTGCTGTTCGACGAGATCGAGAAGGCGCACACCGATGTCTTCAACACCCTGCTGCAGATCCTCGACGACGGCCGCATCACCGACGCTCAGGGCCGCACGGTCGACTTCCGCAACACCGTGATCATCATGACGTCCAACATCGGCTCCGAGTACCTGCTCGACGGCGCCACCGCCGAGGGCGAGATCAAGCCCGACGCCCGCGCCCTGGTGATGGGCGAGCTGCGCGGGCACTTCCGCCCGGAGTTCCTCAACCGCGTCGACGACATCGTGCTGTTCAAGCCGCTCGGTGAGCGGCAGATCGAGCGCATCGTAGAGCTGCAGTTCGACGAACTGCGCCGCCGTCTCGCCGAACGCCGCATCACCGTCGAGCTCACCGACGCTGCACGGCAAGTGATCGCCCACCAGGGCTACGACCCGGTGTACGGGGCCCGCCCGCTGCGCCGCTATATCTCCCACGAGGTCGAGACGCTGGTCGGGCGGTCCCTGCTGCGCGGCGACGTCCAGGACGGCGCGACGATCCGTGTCGACGCCGAACACGGAGAGCTGGTGGTCACCTACGCCCAGCCCGAGGCCGTGGAGGGCGCGCGGGCGGCATGATCACCGTGCAAGCCGGCGACGGCACCTGCCCGCACTGCGGTGCACCAACCGGGTGCCGGCGGCCGCCGAGGGTGCCCCAGGTGCGGCAACCGCAAGCGGCTGCCGCCGTGGATGGCCGACACGGGCGACGACGACCTCACCGACGTCGCCGAACAGGCCCCCGTGCCCGTCGCCGTGGACCTACGGGCCACCTGGTACGGCCTCTGCCGCATGGTCTCCCCTCACTGGAGAAGGTCGACCTGCGGTCCCCCGCCTCCATCCCGAGGCCGCGCAGCCGGTTCGCGACGCGGGCGGAGCGCTCCGACATCGCGGCGGACGGGACGGCGGACTCGGAGCTGTCCTCCGGGGCGATGTGCGGAGCGGGGCGGTCGTTGCCGCGGGCGATGACGTCGAACCAGTCCAACGCCCAGTCGGAGTGCTCCGGCCACGGCCGGCGGAAGCCCTCGCAGGCCGCCTGGCAGTCCTCGCGGTGGCGCAGCCGGAAGTCCCGCGCCGTCCGGAACTCCTCGGTCCGGCTGGTGGCCTTCGTGTGCCCTCCTCGCGGCCGGCCTCTCTGGAAGCATCCTGCGGCAGTGCGGGGGCTTTCACCACCTCCGTTCGGGAGTCTGGGAAAGCGGCACCGGCGCGGCGGCCCGGACAGGCACACCGGGTCGGGCGGGCGGCCACCCCCGGCACCCGCCGAAGCCTCACGCCGGCGCGCTGAGGGCAGCCGGGAAGCTCCCTCACGCCCTCCGGACCCGCCGGCCCCGGCATCCCGGCGGATGCGCATTCCCCAGGGCCCTTCCACTTCCGCATCGGGGACTTGCGAAGCTTCTTGCATAAGAGGTCGCGCGGATAGGCGGGGTGGAGAATGGAGCGGGTCGAGGGCCGAGCCCGGCAAGGCCAAGAAGGGAGACGCAGCGGAGCTGCGGCGACCGACGACAACGCCGCCGGGCGAGAGCCATCGACCCGCGACGCCGGCCCGCCTATCCGCGCGGCCTCTAACATGGCCCCGGACACGACATGAGGGGAGCGGCGACCGTGGTGCAGGTCTTCGACGTGCCGGCCAGACCCCGACCCGATCAGGTGATCGGGCGAGGGGATGTGCTGGAGCGGGCCCGCGGGCAGCTCGGTCGAGGGGGCAGTCTCCTGTTGTGCGGACCGGCCGGTATCGGGAAGTCCACCCTGCTGCGGACCCTCGCCGAGGAATGCGGCGGCGAGCCCACGGTGCTGCGCTGTTCCGCGACCGAATCCGAATCGCACCTTCCCTTCCTCGCCCTGGTCGACCTGCTCGGCCTGGTCGCCGGCCAGGTCTCCGACCGCCTGCCCGGACCTCAGCGGGCCGTGCTGGAGGCGGCGCTCACCGGGCGCGGGGAGACCTCGCTGCAGGGGGACGGGCTCGCGCTGCGGCTGGCCGTGCTGTCGGTGCTGCGGGCGCTGGCCGCCGAGGGCCCGGTACTGATCGTCGTGGACGACCTGCAGTGGATGGACCCCGCCAGCGCCGAGCTCCTGGCCTTCGCGGCGCGCCGGGTCGGCGAACTGCCCGTGCGGGTGCTGGGCGCCGTCCGCGTCACCGACCCGCAGGACCAGCACGACCGCCATCTGCGCGCCTTCCCGCAGGACGTGCTCGCGCTGCGGGTGCCGCCGCTGTCCCGGCCGGCCGTCTCCGAACTCCTCGACGCGCGCGGGCACGGAGGGCTGTCCCGCGCGGTCGTCAGGGACATCCACCGCACCAGCGGCGGAAATCCGCTGTTCGCCCTGGAACTCGCCCGCGCCCTCGCGGAGAGCGGCACACCGCCGCGCCCGGGGGAGCCGCTGCCCGTGCCGACCTCGCTGCGCGCCCTGGTGCTCAACCGGCTGGAGATGCTCTCCGCGGAGACCCGCCGGACGCTGCTCGTCGCCAGCGCGGGAGCCCGCCCGACCCTCGCGACCCTGCACAGCGCCGGGCGTGTCAACGCCAAGAGCGAGACGGGGGTGGCCGCCTCCCTCGGCTTGGTGGAGATGGACGACCGGGACGGCGCCGGGCTGGTGCGTTTCGCGCATCCGCTGATATCCGCGGCGCTGTACGCGGAGGCGACCCCGGAGGACCGGCGCAGCGCCCATGCCGCGCTGGCCGGGGCCGCGGGCGACCCGATCGAGCGGGCGCGGCATCTGGCGCTGGCGACGACCGGCAAGGACGAACGGGTCGCGGCGAGCCTGGCAGAGGCCGCGGACGACGCCCGGGCCCGCGGCGCCCCCTCGATGGCCGCGCAACTCGGCCTGCTGGCCGCCCGGCACACCCCCGAGGACGCGGCGCCCACCGCGAACGAGCGGCGGTTGCGGGCCGCCGAGGACGCGCTGACCGCCGCGGAGCCCGAACTCGCCCGTGCCACGGCCCACGAGGTGCTGGCGCGGGCCACGGTCCCCGCGGACCGGGTGCGGGCGTGGAGTGTGGTGATCGACTCGGCCGGACAGGCCATGTGCGAGGTGGACGACGTCTTCCCGCAGGCCCTGGCCGACGCGGGGGACGACCCGCGGCTGCAGGGGCGGGTGCGCTACCAGCTCGCCTGGCGGGCCCTGATGGACGGCCGCGTCCTCGAGGCCCGCTGTGAGGCCGCCCGGTCGGCGGAGCTCGCCGCGCAGGCGGGCGACCGCCGCACGGAGTTGCTGGCGCTGTCCTTCAAGGCGCTCAACGAGACCTTGATGGGGCACCCCGACGCCCCCGGAACGCTGGCTCTGGCCTCCGCCGCGCCGCAGGACCCGGACGTCGCCACGGATCACAACGGCCCGGTCTACATCCGCTCCCGCTACCTGGTGATGAACGACCAACTCGACGCGGCACGAGCCGCGTTGGCGCGGCTGGCCGGGGAGGCACGGCAGCGGGGCGCGGTGGAGACCGAGGTCCACTCCGTGCGGGGCCTCGCCGAGATCGAGCTGCGCTCCGGCCGCTGCGGCGCGGCGCTGGACCTGGCCCGCGAAAGCCTCCGGCTGGCCGAGGACACCGGCATCGGCGAGGGCTTCGCGCTGCAGATCACGGCTGACCGGCGGGCTCGGTGAGGCGCGCGAGGTCATCGACGAGACACGCCGGCACGCGCTGCGGCTCGGCCGGCGCGGCATCCTCGCCGTCCTGGACCGCGCCGAGGGGATGCTGCTCGCCGCCCAAGGTGACGCCGACGGCGCGGTGGCGGTGCTGACCGGGGCCCGGCAGCGGCTGGCCGCGCTCGGCTACGGCCTGGAGGAGGCCCGCGCCGTCCTCGCGCTGGCCCGGGTCGAGGCGGACCGGCGCAACCTCAGGGCGGCGCATGCGGGACGGGAGGAGGCGGACCGGCTGTTCCGGCGGGCCAGGGCCCTGCCGTGGCTGGAACGGCTCGGACCGACCCCGGGGGGCCGGGAGGCACCGGAGGGCCGAGAGGCACCGGAAGCGGCGCTGCCCGAGTTGGAAGGGCTCGCCCGGATGGAACGCCAGGTGGCGGCGCTCGTTCTGGAGGGCGCCACCAACCGGGAGATCGCCGCGACGCTCTTCGTCAGCGTCAAGACGGTCGAGGCGACCCTGACCCGGGTCTACCGCAAACTGGGCATCCGCTCACGGGTGGACATCGTGCGGCTCGCCGCGGGCCGCCGGGCCGGCTGAGGGCCCTGCCCCCGCGGCGTCGCGCATCCCCCGCACGAACGGAACCACCCCACGGGCCGCCCACGGGCCGTTCGCGCTGATCCCGTGGCCTCGGCCCGTCGCCGGTCACGCTCCCTCGTCGTGGATCGCCGCGCAGCCGCGGCACCGCCTCAGCGGCCGCCGCGTTCCTCGGCTTCGACGGCCGCGTGGATCCGGTCGAGGACGGGGCGCAGGGCCTCCAGCTCCCCCGGCTCCAGCGGGTCCAGGACCATCCGGCGGACGGCCTCGACATGCGCGGGCGCGGAGGCCACCAGCTTCTCGTACCCCTCCGGCGTGAGGATCGCCAGCGTGTAGCGGCCGTCCTCGGGATCCGGCTCGCGGCGGACGAAGCCCTGGTGCTCCAGACGCCTCACCACGTGGGACAGCCGCGACAGGGACGAGCTCGCCCGGTCCGCGAGGACGCTCATTCTGATGGTGTGCCGCACCTGCTCGGAGAGCATCGCGAGGACGTGGTACTCCATCCAGTTCAACTGGGCGTCGCGCTCCAGCTCGCGCTCCAGTGCCGGCAGGAGCCGGGACATCACCCGGGCCATCGACATCCACGCGGTCAGCTCGCCGCCCCGCAGCCAGCGCGGCTCCCCCGCGGCGGTCGCTTCCCGTGCCGGTGTGTTCTTCGTCATGCCTCCCAGGCTATCGAATAGCTTGAAGCTTCAAGTCGATCTGTTACAGTCCACTTGAAGCTTCAAGTTGAAGCTTCAATTCATACCCTTGCATCGACAGATCGGGAGTCACGCCACATGACCAGGATCGGCATCATCCTCGGCAGCACCCGCCCCGGCCGCAACGGCGAGAAGGTCGCCCACTGGGTCCTCGAGCAGGCCGGAAAGCACACCGGCGACGCCACCTTCGAGCTCGTGGACCTCGCCGACTACCCGCTCCCCCACCTCGACGAGCCCATCCCGCCGGCGATGGGCCAGTACCAGAACGCCCACACCAAGGAGTGGGCCGCCAAGATCGCCAGCTTCGACGGCTTCATCTTCGTCACCCCGGAGTACAACCACTCCACCTCGGGCGTGCTGAAGAACGCCATCGACTACCTGCACGCCGAGTGGAACCACAAGGCGCTGGGCGTCGTGTCCTACGGCTCCGTGGGCGGCGCCCGCGCCGCCGAGCACCTGCGGCTGATCGCCGGTGAGCTGAAGATGGCCGACGTGCGCTCCCAGGTCGCGCTCTCGCTCTTCACCGACTTCGTCAACTTCAGCGAGTTCGCCCCCGGCGAGCACCAGGCCGCGAGCCTGTCGACCCTGATCGACGAGGTCATCGAGTGGAGCAGCGCCCTCGCGCCGCTGCGCGGCTGATCCCACGCGGCTGATCCACAGCACACCGGGGCCGGGCGGAGTGATCCTCCACCCGGCCCCGACGTGCACCCGCGTGTCGGGCGGCGCCGCGCGGACGCCTCCTCACGTGCCGGTCAGATGCTCCGGCCGCACGGGGACGCGGACGAGGGCGCGCCCGGTCGCCGCGCGGATGGCCGCGACGACGGCCGGGGTCGAGGACAGGGTCGGGGCCTCGCCGACGCCGCGCAGCCCGTACGGGGCGTGGTCGTCGGCGAGTTCGAGCACGTCGACGGGGATGGGCGGCGTGTCGAGGATGGTGGGGATCAGATAGTCGGTGAAGGACGGGTTCCGGACCGTGCCCCGCTCTCCGACCAGGATCTCCTCCATGACGGCCAGCCCCAGGCCCTGGGTCGTGCCCCCCTGGATCTGCCCGACGACCGACAGCGGGTTGAGCGCCTTGCCGACGTCCTGGGCGCAGGCGAGTTCGACGACCTTGACCAGACCCAGTTCGGTGTCGACGTCCACGACGGCACGGTGCGCCGCGAAGGAGTACTGGACGTGCCCGCGGCCCTGCCCGGTGCGCAGGTCGAAGGGCTCGGTGGGGCGGTGCCGCCACTCCCGTTCGATGTCGATCACCTCGTCGCCCAGCACCTCGGCGAGCCCCGCCAGCACCTCCCCGCTCTCGGTGACGACCTTCCCGCCCTCCAGCCGCAGCCCGGCGGTGGCCCAGGCAGGGTGGCTCGCGCCGAACACGGCGCGGCCCAGCTCCAGGACGCGTGCGCGCACCGCCTCGCAGGTGTGCCGCACCGCGCCGCCGGTGACGTACGTCTGCCGGGACGCGGAGGTGGAGCCGGCCGAACCGACCTGGGTGTCGGCGGGATTGATGGTCACCTGGGCGACGCCGAGCTCGGTGCGGGCGATCTGGGCGTGGACGGTGACGCCGCCCTGGCCGACCTCGGCCATCGCGGTGTGGACGGTCGCCACCGGCTCGCCGGCGATCACCTCCAGCCGGACGCGGGCCGTGGAGTAGTCGTCGAAGCCCTCGGAGAAGCCGACGTTCTTGATTCCGACGGCGTAGCCGACGCCGCGCACGACGCCTTCGCCGTGGGTGGTGTTGGACGCTCCGCCGGGCAGCTCGCGGATGTCCACGCGCCCGCCGGCGCTCTCCCACTCCCGCTCGGGCGGCATCGGCATCGCCTTGACGCGGCGCAGCAGTTCGGCGACGGGCGCGGGGGCGTCCACGACCTGTCCGGTGGGCATGACGCTGCCCTGGGACATCGCGTTGATCTGACGGAACTCCACCGGGTCCATGCCGAGTGCGGCGGCGAGCCTGTCCATCTGCGCCTCGTAGGCGAAGCAGGCCTGGACCGCGCCGAAGCCGCGCATGGCGCCGCAGGGCGGGTTGTTGGTGTAGAGCGCGAGCGCCTCGATGTCGACGTCGTCGATCACGTACGGGCCGGCGCCCAGGGAGGCGGCGTTGCCGACGACGGCCGGGGAGGAGGAGGCGTAGGCGCCACCGTCGAGCACGATGCGGCAGCGCATGTGGGTGATCTTCCCGTCGCGGGTGGCTCCGTGCTCGTAGTGGAGCCGGGCGGGGTGCCGGTGGACGTGCCCGAAGAAGGACTCGAAGCGGTTGTAGACCATCTTGACGGGCTTGCCGGTGCGCAGCGCCAGCAGGCAGGCGTGGATCTGCATCGACAGGTCCTCGCGCCCGCCGAAGGCGCCGCCGACGCCGGAGAGCGTCATGCGGACCTTCTCCTCGGGCAGGCCGAGGACGGGGGCGATCTGGCGGAGGTCGGCGTGCAGCCACTGGGTGGCGAGGTAGAGGTCGACGCCGCCGTCCTCGGCGGGGACGGCGAGGCCCGACTCGGGGCCGAGGAAGGCCTGGTCCTGCATGCCGACCTCGTAGTCGCCGGTGACGATCACGTCGGCGCGCCGGGCGGCCGCGTCGGCGTCGCCGCGGACGATCGGCTGGCGGTGCACGATGTTGGGGTGCGGGACATGGCCGCTGTGGCGGTCGGTGCGGCCCTCGTGGAGCAGCGGCGCGTCCGGGGCGGTGGCGGTCGCCTCGTCGACGACGACGGGCAGTTCCCGGTACGCGACGCGGATCTCGGCGGCCGCGCGGCGGGCCGTCTCGGGGTGGTCGGCGGCGACCAGCGCGACCGGTTCGCCGTGGTGGCGGACCCGGCCGTGGGCGAGGACGGGGGTGTCCTGGATCTCCAGTCCGTAGTGCCGGACGTCCGTGGGCAGGTCGTCGTAGGTGAGCACGGCGTACACACCGGGGCGCGCCAGCGCCCGCGAGACGTCGAGGGAGACGATCTCGGCGTGCGCGTGCGGGCTGCGCAGCGTGTGGCCCCAGAGCATGTCCTCGTGCCACAGGTCGGAGGCGTAGGCGAACTCGCCCGTGGTCTTGAGGACGCCGTCGGGGCGCAGCGTGGACTCGCCGACGCCGCCCCGGGTCTCGCTGCCCTGGGTGGTGGGTGTGGGGGTGCGGGTCACGCCCATGGCGGTCAGGCCTCCGTCGCCGTGCGGGCGGCCGCGAGGCGGACCGCGTCGAGGATCGTCTCGTAGCCGGTGCAGCGGCACAGGTTCCCGGACAGGGCCTCGCGGATGTCGGCGTCGGTGGGCTGCGCGGTGCGCTCCAGCAGTTCGTCGGCGGCGACCAGCAGCCCGGGGGTGCAGAAGCCGCACTGGACGGCTCCCGCGTCGACGAAGGCCTGCTGGACGGGCGACAGTTCCGTCGCAGGGCCCGCAGCAGACGCCTGCCATCGCCGCGCGGTGCCCGGATCGGTTCCGGGACCGGTCCGGGGACCGCCCGCGGCCCGCCGCTTGGCGTAGTCGGCCAGGCCCTCGACGGTGACGACCTCCCGGTCCTGCACCTGCCCCGCGGCCACCAGGCAGGCGCACACCGGCACGCCGTCCAGCCGGACGGTGCACGAACCGCACTCGCCCTGCTCGCAGGCGTTCTTGGAGCCCGGCAGGCCCATGCGCTCACGCAGGACGTACAGCAGGCTCTCGCCCTCCCAGACGTCGTCGGCCTCCTGACGCCGCCCGTTGACGGTGAAACTCACGCGCATCGCACACCCCTCTCCCCGCCGCGGAACTCCTCCCACGCCCAGCCGAACGTGCGCCGGGCCATCACCCCCAGCGCGTGCCGCCGGTACGCCGCGCTCCCGCGCACATCGTCGATCGGGCTCGCGCACCCCGCGACCAACTCCGCGAACCGGCCCACCACGGACGCCGGGACAACCCCCGCGCCCTCCCACAGCCCCTCCTCCTCCAGCGCCGCGGCCAGGAACTCCTCGGCCGCGGCGGCGCGGATCGGGGTGGGCGCGGCCGAGCCGATGCCGGTGCGCACCGTCCGGGTCGCCGGGTGCAGGGCGAGGCCGAAGGCGCAGACCGCGATGACCATGGCATTGCGCGTGCCGACCTTCGAGAACTGCTGGGGCCCGTCGGCCCGGGCGATGTGCACGGCCCGGATCAGCTCGTCCGGGGCAAGGGCGTTGCGCTTCACCCCGGTGTAGAACTCGTCGACCGGGATGAGCCGGGTGCCGCGCACGGACACCGCCTCCACCTCGGCGCCGGCGGCGAGCAGCGGCGGGTGCGAGTCGCCCGCCGGTGAGGCGGCGCCGAGATTGCCGCCGACGCTGCCCCGGTTGCGGATCTGCGGCGAGCCCACGGTGCGCGCGGCGAGCGCGAGGCCGGGCAGTTCCCCGCTCAGGGCCTCGATGACGCGGGCGTAGGGGACGGCGGCGCCCAGTCGTACGGTCTCCTCCCCCACTTCCCATGCGTACAGGTCGCCGACGCGGTTCAGGTCCAGCAGGACACCGGGCCGGCGGTGGCCGAAGTTGATCTCGACCATGACGTCGGTGCCACCCGCGATGGGCACGGCCGAGGGGTGCTCCGCCTTGGCGGCAAGGGCCTCCTCCCAGGTCGCGGGACGCAGAAAGTCCATGAGCGCTCTCTTCTTCGTCGAGGGGCGGTCGGCTGGTCGTGTCCCGTTCACGCTCTGTGATCCAGTACACGGCGAGCGCGGTGCCGGGTGCAGTCACCGAAGACATGAAGCACATCGCTGGTCGTTAAGCTGGCCTTGTAGGTTCCTCCGAAGGACGCGCACGTGAAATCTGTCGGCATCGTCGCCGCAACACCGGGGCGACCGGGCGTGCGCCACCCTGGTACCGGCTCCGACGAGGAAACGTTCGAGACAAGGCGACGACGATGCGGCTGCGCGCACTGCTGGACACCGATTCCCTCGGCCTGCGGCTGCTCGGCGGCGAGGAGGAGCTGGACCGCGCGGTGCGGGGCGTGATGACCACCGACCTCAAGGACCCCAGCCGCTACCTGTCCGGCGGCGAGCTGGTGCTGACCGGGCTGGCGTGGCGCCGCGGGCCGGAGGACTCGGAGCGCTTCGTGCGGATCCTGGCCGCCGCCGGTGTCGCCGGGCTCGCGGCGGGGGAGGCCGAGTCCGGCCCCGTCCCGGACGACCTGGTGCTGGCCTGCGCCCGGCACCGGCTGCCGCTGTTCGCGGTCGACGAGGAGGTCGCCTTCGCCTCCGTCACGGAGCACATCGTCCGCCAGGTCTCCACCGAGCGGGCCGGGGACCTGGCCGCCGTGGTCGAACGGCACCGCAGGCTGATGACCGCCGGGCCCGGCGGCGGCGGTCCCGACGCCGTCCTGGACCTGCTCGGCAGCGACCTCGACCTGCGCGCCTGGGTGCTGTCCGCCACCGGGCGCCGGATCGCCGGCGCGATCCACCCGCTGCCCGCCGGCGCGGGGGCCCAGCTCGCCGCCGAGCACCTGGCCGCCGCCCGGTCCGGCCGCCGCGCGCCGTACCGCGCGCACGTCGCGGGGCGCCCCTTCTCGCTCTTCCCCGTCCGCGGCGGCGTCCCGGCCGACGACATCCGCGGCACGCTGCTCTCCGACTGGTTCCTGGCCGTCGAGGCCGACGCGGGTGACTGGCCGGCCGAGCGCCTGGACCTGCTGGACGGCGTCACCCAGCTCATCGCGGTGGAGCGCGAACGTCGGGACGCCACGCGCACCGTGCGCCGCCGGCTCGCCACCGAGGTGCTGGACCTCGTGCAGACCGGCGCGGCGCCGGGCGAGATCGGCGCCCGGCTGCGCCTGGCCGCCCCCGTGCCGGCGCCGGGGCTCGGCGCCGCGCCCCACTGGCAGGTCGTCGTCGCCCGCGTCGACTGGGCGGGCGACGGGCCCGCGGCGGGCCCGGCCGCCCAGGCCCTGCTGGAGGAGGCCCTGGTCGACCCGGGCGCTGTCGGACCCGACTCCGCCGACCTCGTCGCCGTCGCCCACACGGGCGAGGAGGCGACGGCCCTCGTCCCGTCGTCGTCGCTGGAGTCCGACGGCGCCGCCCCCGCGCTGACCGCCGAGGGCCTGCTCTCCGTTCTGATCGGCCCCCTCTCCCCGGGCCTCGGCGAGGACGGGCGACTCACCATCGGTGTCAGCTCCGCCGTCCACTCCGCCGACGGGCTGCGGGGCGCCCTGGAGGAGGCCCGCCACGCCCGCCGCGTCGCCGCCGCCCGCCCGGGCCGGGTCTGCGTCGCCGGCCATGAGGAACTGGCCTCCCACGTCCTGCTGCTGCCGTTCGTCCCCGACGACGTCCGCCGCGCCTTCACCGCCCACCTTCTGGACCCGCTGCGCGCCTACGACCGGCGGCACCGCGCGGAGCTCGTGCCCACGCTCGAGGCCTTCCTCGAGTCCGACGGCTCCTGGACCCGCTGCGCGAACCGGCTGCATCTGCACGTCAACACTCTGCGCTACCGCATCGGCCGGATCGAGCAACTGACGGGCCGCGACCTGTCGCGCCTCGAGGACAGGCTCGACTTCTTCCTGGCCCTGCGCATGAGCTGACGCGCCCCGGGCCGGAGCGGCACCGCACGGACCGCACCGTCGGCGACGGCGGCAGCCGCGTCGCCGGCCTGGGGCGCGAGGTGCCGCCGAAGGCGGGAAACCGATCACACGCCGTCCGCCCTCTTGGCGTGGCACCCGGTGTCGTGCTGGACTTCCGGCAACCGGCTCAATGGCGCGCTTCGGGGAGGGCAAGTGGCGGACATCGCCATGTCGGACGCAGAAGTGGGACCGAACGCGGCGGGTGGCGGTACGCCGCCCGACGTCTCGCGGCTGCGGGGCCGCGGGTGCTGGACGGAGGCCGCGCAGCTGCTCGCACCGCACGCGGAGCGCTTGCCCGGGGCGGCGACACGGCGGGCGGCGTTGCTGATCGAGCGCTGCATGTACACCCTGGACGGCTGGGCGGAGGCCGAGGACGCCCTGCGCACGGCGGAGGCACTGGCCCGTACGGACGACGAGCGCGGCGAGGCCGCCTGCGAACGCGGCAACCTGGCGTATCTGGCGACGCTCTTCGGCCTCCGCGACCGGGCCGACGAGGCGCGGGCCGCCCTGATGCGCAGCGCCGCGCTGCTGCCTCCCGGTGCGGCGGGGCGGCCGCTGCTGGACTTCCGGCGCGGGCTGGTCGCGGAGAACCTGGGCGAGGACTCGGCCGCGGCGCGTGCCGCCTACCGGCGGGCGCACGCGGGTGCGGTGGCCCACGGCGACCTGCTGCTGACCTCGTACACCTGGCGGCATCTGGCCGGGCTCGCGGCCCGCGACGGGGATGTCGCCGAGGCGCGCCACGGCTTCGCCGAGTCGCTGCGGATCCGGGTGGAGCTCGGCTACGCGGTCGGTGTCGCGCCCGCCCTGGCGGCGCTGGCCGGGGTCACCTCGGATCCCGAGGCCGAGCGGCTGCGCGCGGAGGCGGCGCGCCTGGTCCGGACGCTGGGCGGGGTGCCCGTGTGGCTGGCCGAGGAGCTGGAGGTGGACGCGGGCTGAGCCTCACGTCCCGCAGACGTGCCCGCGCACCAGTGACTCGACGGCCGCGAGGTCCCCGCCGGCCAGTGCCTCCAGCAGCGCCGCGTGCTGTGTGGCGTCGGTGACCAGGCGGGCGCTGGTGCCGCGCGCGGGAGCCGCGCCGGGTCGGGCGCACCCGTGGTCCTCGGTGACCGGCCACTGCGCCCTGCGGTGCAGCTCGTCCGCCACGGCGACGAGCTGCCGGTTGCCGGAGAGCTCCAGCAGGGCGCGGTGGAAGGCCCGGTCCGACTCTGCGTAGACGGCGCGGTCGCCCTGGGCCGCGGCGGCCACCGTGGCGTCGGCGAGCGGGCGCAGCTGCTCCCAGCGGGCCGCCGGGAGGGTGCGCGCCATGCGCAGGACGACGGGGACCTCCAGCAGCGCGCGCACCTCGGCGAGCTCGGCCATGTCCCGGCTGCTGCGCTCGGCCACCCTGAAACCCTTGTTCGGCATGGCCTCCACCGCGCCCTCACGGGCCAGCAGTTGCATCGCCTCGCGCACCGGGGTGGCCGAGACCCCGAAGCGCTCGGCCAGCGCGGGCGCGGAGTACACGGCCCCGGGGCACAGCTCGCCACTGAGCAGGGCGCCGCGCAGAGCGCCCAGCACCTGGTCGCGTACGGTCTGCCGCTCGGGCAGCCGGCGCGGCCGGGGGAATCCTCCGGCGCGGTCCGGGTCGCTCTCGGCACCGGGCTCGGCGTGCGGGTGGGCGCCCCGGACCCGCTCGTCGCCGCCAGGGGGCGACCCGGGCGCCGCGGGGCGCCGCGGGGCGCGAGGGGCGTGGTCCACAGGGCCTCCTTGGGGCAGTCGTGTGCGCCGGCGCACTACCCGGGGGTGGCTACGCCGCCCTCTATTGCAACACGCTGAGCGACCGGCCTCGCGCGCCCGGGGGACGGCCCGGCCTCCCCATCGTCCGGGACCGGCCGTGTCTCGGGCCGCGGTAGGTCTGGCCGCGGCACGCGTCCCGCTCACATGTTCCATACCCGAGGACCGGTTCGAGCATTTCGGTGATCTCACCACCACGCCGAACCTCTTTTGAGTCGTCTTGACCTGAAACCGCGTCACACCCGCCACGCCTTCGCCAATATGGCGCGCTGACGCCGTTTCGCGGCCCGAGCGCGACGGTACCGCGACGCAAGGAATCACACGATGAGACTTACGGACATAACGCTGGACTGGGCGCTCCCGGGCGCCGCGGGTCTGCTGGTCCTCGCCGCCGCGGCGGTGCTCCTGCACAACCGCAAGGCCCGCAAGGCGGACGCGGGCCAGGCCGATTCCTGGGAGCGCGCGGAAGAACGGCGCCGCAAGAAGGAGGCCGTCTACGGCACGGCCTCCTACGTCCTGCTCTTCGGGTGCGCCTCGGTCGCAGCGGCGCTCTCCTTCCACGGCCTGGTCGGCTTCGGCCGGCAGAACCTCGGCCTGTCCGGCGGCTGGGAGTACCTGGTGCCCTTCGGGCTGGACGGCGCCGCCATGTTCTGCTCGGTCCTCGCCGTCCGCGAGGCCAGCCACGGTGACGCGGCGCTGGGCTCGCGGCTGCTGGTGTGGCTGTTCGCCGGCGCGGCGGCCTGGTTCAACTGGGTGCACGCGCCCCGGGGAGGCGGCCACGCCGGCGCCCCGGAGTTCTTCGCGGGCATGTCGCTGTCCGCGGCCGTGCTCTTCGACCGCGCCCTCAAGCAGACCCGCCGGGCAGCCCTGCGCGAGCAGGGGTTGATCCCGCGGCCGCTCCCGCAGATCCGCATGGTCCGCTGGCTGCGTGCGCCCCGCGAGACGTACGGCGCCTGGTCGCTGATGCTCCTCGAGGGCGTCCGCACTCTGGACGAAGCCGTCGAGGAGGTCCGCGAGGACCGCGCCCGCAAGGAGCAGGAGGGCCTGCGCCGCCGCGAGCACGAGCGCCTGGAGCGCGCCCGCATCAAGGCGATCAACCGGCAGCACCGCATCTGGAACCGCGGCGGCAGCAAGTACGAACTCCCCTCCTCGGCAGCGGCCGGTAGCCAGGCCGGCGCGGAGCCCGCCATAGAAGCGGACAAGGCGGGACTGCCGCGGCGATCCCGTCCCGCCCTGTCGCCCGTGCGTGAGGAGACCCGCGCGACCATCGACCTCACCGCCGAGGACGACACCACGGCTCTCCCCAAGCTGGACTCACTGGAGCGCAAGCTCGCCGACCTGGAGCGCCAGTACGGCTGACAGCACGTGCCCCGGTCCGGATTCCCGGCCGGGGTGTCGGCGCCTCGCGGGACACTCGGTATGGCGGCTCGACGGCCGTGCCCTTGGGGGGACGGCCGTGTCCTCCCTTGGAGCGGCGGCCGGTCGTGGCGCGCGGCCGCGGGAAGGTGGTGCGGCGGCCGTTCGCCGGCGGTTCAAGCGACCCCGGCGTCGAGTGCGAACCAGACGATCTTCCCTGTGCCGTCGCCGTCGGGGCGGACTCCCCAGGCGTCGGCGAGCGACTGGACGAGCTGCAGTCCGCGCCCGGAGGTGCGGCGCTCGGAGGGGGCGCGCAGCCGAGGGTGGCGGGTCGTGAAGTCGCGCACCTCGACCGTGAGTCGGCTGCCGCTGCCGGACTGCAACGTCACGGTGAGAACGGCGCCGCGGTCGGTGTGGCACAGGGCGTTGGTGACGAGTTCGGTGGTGAGGAGTTCGGCGGTACCGGCCAGGGCGGGTACGCCCCAGCGCCGTAACGCCTCGCGCAGCATCCTGCGGACGTCGCCGACGGCCGGCAGATCGGCGGGCCGAAGGGGGCGGTGCAGTCGGCGAACCCCGTCGGGCCCTTCGGTCTCCGGGCCGTCACGTGGGACACGTGGAGCAGGCGGGACAGGCAGGGCGGGGTGAACGGGGTGGGCTGGCTGGACCGGCTGAACCGGCTGGACTGTCTTCGAAGGCTGTGAGTGCCGTGAGGACTGGACAGGCTGACGTTCCATCGGCTCCGCTCCGGCCGCTGACGCCCTTTCGGGGTCGAACATCGACGCGCAATGCATGCCCCGTCGCAGCCACGCTCAGTCATGTACTGACGACGGATCGTCCCGTCCCTCCATTGCATGCACTGCATGCAATGGATACACTGCTGGGGTGCAGCAGACAGACGCCGCGCACTCGCGGCTACGGGAAATGATCCTTGAGGGGGTGTACGCCCCCGGCCAGCGCCTGACCGAGCTCGAGGCCGCGGCGGTGCTGGCCATGAGCCGCACCCCGGTGCGCGAGGCGTTGCGGGCGCTGGTCTCCGACGGGCTGGTGCGGGCCACGGGGCGCGGGGTGAGCGTCGTCGACCTGGGGCCGCAGGCGCTGCGGCACGCGTACGAGGTGCGGGGCGCGTTGGAGGGGCTGACGGCGGAGCTGGCCGCCGAGCGGCAGCGGCGTGGTGAGATAGCGCCCGCCGAACTGACCGCCCTGGAGCGACTCGTGGCGGACGCGGAGGAGGCCGCGGACGACGGCCGGCCGGTCGACGCCGCCCGGCACAACCGGTGCTTCCACACCCGGATCGCCACACTCTCGGCGAACCCGGTGGCCGCCGGGTCGCTCGAGCGGCTGTGGGACCAGATCCATATCTCCACACGGCGGTCGCCGGCTGCGCCGGAGCGCCGCGGCCACATCGCCGCGCAGCACCGCCGGCTGCTGGCGGCGATCGCCGCCGGCCGCGCCGACGAGGCTCACGCGGCCGCCCGTGAGCACGTCAGGGACACCTGTGCCGCCCATGAGCGGGACGAGACGAACAAGGAGGGTTGACCGTGCCGGACATCAGCAAGCGCCACACCTACACCACCGAAGTCGTCTGGACGGGGAACCGGGGCTCGGGCACCAGTGCGTATCGCGCTTACGGGCGGGAGCACGAGCTCACCGCTCCCGGCCTGCCCGTTCCCCCGATACCCGGCAGCTCCGACCCCGCCTTCCGCGGCGACCGGGCCCGGTGGAATCCCGAGCAGCTGCTGCTCGCCGCGCTGTCGCAGTGCCACATGCTGTCGTATCTGCACGTGTGCACCGCCGCAGGCGTGGTGGTCACCGGCTACACCGACCGGGCGGAGGGAACTATGGAGGAGACCGGCGACGGCGGCGGGCACTTCACGGGTGTCCTGCTGCGGCCTCGGGTGGAGGTGTCCTCCGCCACCATGGTGGACGCCGCTGTCGAACTGCACTCCGAAGCCCACCGGCTGTGCTTCATCGCCGGCTCGGTCAACTTCCCCGTGCGCCATGAGGCAGAGGTCGCCGTCGCCTCGGACGGCTGACCTCCCCTCGTGGAGCGGGCGCCGGTCAGAGCAGGCCCCGCAGGACGTTGCCCTCGGTGGTGAGGTAGTTGGAGCGGTAGTCGAAGCGGCGCGCTCGAGCGAACAGCAGGTAGTAGTACTTCGCGTTCTCGCTGAACCAGTAGCCCGGGGTCAGGTCGCCCAGCTTCATGGGACGGGCGGTCACGTCCCGGACGACGGTGTAACCGTTGGCCACCTTGCAGTACCGCCTCTGCCGCCGGAACATCTCGGCGGCCCGCTGCCGGTAGATCTCCTTGCCCGTGACCAGCCACAGGAAGAAGCAGGAGTCCACGTACTCCGGGCGCAGCGGATAGGAGGGATCCAGGGCGCGCATGCCGCGGTAGTCCAGGCTCTCGGGCGGCAGACGGAAGGAGCGCAGGACGGCGGTCCAGCTGTTGTGGTAAGCCTCGCCCTCGGCGATGTGTCCGCTCTGGGCGAGCAGTCCGGCGTAGAAGGAGGTCAGTTCGGACTGTGCGTGCCCGGTGGCGGCGCCCGTGCGCATGTCCGCCTGACGGAACCAGAGCCGTCCCGAGCGGCGCTCGGAAAGGTGCCTGAGCACACCCGCGGTGAGCGTGGTGTACCAGGTGCGCAGGTCCTTGTCGCCGTACAGCTCCCAGCCGTCCCAGAGGTACTCGTAGAAGGAGTCGACGGGCGGGTCGAGGGTGGCGGTGGTGCCGGTCCACGCGCCCGTCTCGACGTTCATGCTGGTGCCGAGCAGGTTCAGCCGCGAGCGGTGGTCGTAGACGGCGAGCAGGGCCCGCTTCGCCGCGTTGTAGTACTTCCGGTTCCCGGTGAGCCGGGACAGCTCGCCGAACTCGGTGATGCAGGTGCCGATCTCCGCGAGGTGGTTCTCCTTGCCGGAGACCGCTCCGGTGGACAGGTTCACATAGCGGTAGGGGGCCCCGGTGGGCGACCGCGTGAAAGCTGGGAGCAGCCGGTCCGCCAGTTCGCGGGCGCGGTCGAGCAGCACCGGGTCCTTGGTGGCGAGGTGCCCCGACAGGAGTCCGCCGACCAGGCGGATGATCGCCTCGAAGACCTGCACGGGAGCGTCCTGTTCGAGCACGAGGTCGTCGCGCACCCACCGGACGGCAGCGTCCAGCTCCTCGTCCAGTTCCATCAGGTAGAGGGTGTCCAGCGCCTCGACGATCGTCAGGCCGAGGGTGCTGCCGGGGATGAAGAAGTCCGAACCGGTGCCGGTCAGCGGCCGCAACTCGTCGCGTCCCCAGGCGAGTCTGCGGTAGGCGTCCCATGCGGTGCGGAACTCGGCGACGGACGCGCGGGCGAGTGCCGCGTACGGGTCGGCGGAGGCCGCCGCGGTGCCGGGCAGGGACAGAGAGGGGACGGCGGCGAGAGGGGCGAGCCGGGCTGCGGTACCGAGGAATCTGCGCCGGGAGAGTCCGCGGGGACGCGCGATGTTTCTCATGCCCCGAAAACCCCGTCCGCCTTCCGGGCGTTACGGGACACCGCCGCATTGACGGGGAATCCATCCGGTGAGCCGACGCGAGGAGCTGAGATGCACGACGACCGACTGCTGGTCGAGGGCCGTCTGACCAGGGCCATGGACCAGTTCGTCCGGCCCGCCCGCTACGCCGACCGGGTGCCCCTGGTCATGTCGGCGTGGCATGTGGAGGACCGGCGGGAAGATCCCCTGCCGGTCGCCGAGGCGCTGAAGGCGTGGTCGGACGGAGAGTTCGAGCCGTTCTCCGTGGGCACCCCCTGGGGGCCGCCGTGGTCGACCAGCTGGTTCCGGCTGGAGGGCACGGTGCCGGCGGCTTGGGCGGGCCGCCGGGTCGAGGCCGTGATCGACCCGGGGTTCGGCGAGAACGGCCCGGGGTTCGTGGCCGAGGGCATGGTGTACGACGCCGAGGGCGTACCGGTCAAGGGCGTCCATCCGCTCAACCGCCACGTGCCGGTGGCTCGTCCGGCCGCCGGGGGCGAGCGGGTGAGCCTGCTGCTGGAGGCCGCGGCCAACCCCGCCGTGCTGCGGGACTGGCGGCCGACACCGCTGGGCGACGTGCTGACGGCCGGGTCCGCCCCGCTCTACCGCTTCGACACCGCCGAATTGGCCGTCCTGGACGAGGAGGTCTGGCACCTGGAGCTGGACGTGGAGGTCCTCGAGGGCCTGATGCACGAGCTGGAGTTCCACGATCCGCGCCGCCACGAGATCCTGCGGGCGCTGGAGGACGCCCTGGACGCGCTCGACCTGCACGACGTTCACGGCACCGCCGCGGACGCCCGTCGCGCCCTGGCCGAAGTGCTGTCCCGGCCGGCGCACGCCAGCGCGCACCGCGTCTCGGCGACCGGCCACGCCCACATCGACTCGGCGTGGCTGTGGCCACTGCGGGAGACCGTCCGCAAGGCGTCCCGCACCTTCGCGAACGTCACGGCGCTCGCCCGCGACTACCCCGAGCTGGTCTTCTCCTGCTCGCAGGCCCAGCAGTACGCCTGGGTCAAGGAGCACCAGCCGGTGGTCTGGCAGCGCATCCAGCAGGCCGTCAGGACGGGTAACTGGGCGCCCGTCGGCTCCATGTGGGTGGAGTCCGACGCCAACATGCCCGGCGGCGAGGCGCTGGCCCGCCAGCTCGTCCACGGCAAGCGCTTCTTCCTCGACGAGCTGGGGGTGGAGACGGAGGAGATCTGGCTGCCGGACTCCTTCGGCTACACCGCGGCCTTCCCGCAGCTGGCGAAGCTCGCGGGGGTCCGCTGGTTCCTCACCCAGAAGCTGTCCTGGAACCAGTCCAACAAGATGCCGCACCACACGTTCTGGTGGGAGGGCATCGACGGCACGCGCGTGTTCACGCACTTCCCGCCCGTCGACACCTACAACTCGCAGCTCTCCGGCCGCGAACTGGCCCACGCGGTGCGCAACTTCGCCGAGAAGGGGCGCGCCACCCGCTCCCTGGTGCCGTTCGGCTGGGGCGACGGCGGCGGCGGTCCGACCCGGGAGATGCTGGAGAAGGCGCGCCGACTGCGCAGTCTGGAGGGTGCGCCCCGGGTGGACATCGAGAAGCCGGCCGCCTTCTTCACGGCCGCAGAGACCGAGTACGGCGAACGGGCCCCGGTGTGGTCCGGTGAGCTCTACCTGGAGCTGCACCGGGCGACGTACACCACGCAGGCCAAGACCAAGCAGGGCAACCGGCGCAGTGAGCACCTGCTGCGCGAGGCCGAGTTGTGGTGCGCGACGGCCGCGCTGGACGGCTCGTCCTCGTACGCCTATCCGTACGAGGAGCTGGACCGGATCTGGAAGACGGTGCTGCTGCACCAGTTCCACGACATCCTGCCGGGCAGTTCCATCGCCTGGGTGCACCGCGAGGCACGCGACACCTACGCGCAGGTGCGGGAGGAACTGGAGGAGCTTGTCGCGGCGGCGGTGCGGGCACTGGGCGCCGGCGGTGGTCAGGGTTCTCCCTTCGTGCTCAACGCCTCGCCGTACGCGCGGCAGGAGGTGGTCGAGCTGGACGCCGCCGCGGCGGGCGCCCTGCCGCAGGGCGGCGACGCGCAGCTTCTGGGCGACGGCCGGGCGGCGGTGGCCGTCAGTGTGCCGGCGCTGGGCTGCGCGGCCGTCGAGGGAGGGGCGGACACCGCCGTGGAGCCGGTGGGCGCGATGCGCGAGGACGGCTGTCTCGTGCTCGGCAACGGCCTGCTTCGGGTCGCCGTCGACCGCGACGGTCTGCTGGCCTCGGTCCGGGACCTGAGCGCCGGCCGGGAGGTGCTGGCTCGGGGGGCGCGGGGCAACCTGCTGCAGTTGCACCCCGACCACCCCACCCGGTGGGACGCCTGGGACATCGACTGCCACTACCGGCGCAAGCACACCGACCTTACCTCGGCGGAGTCCGTGGAGCTGGTGGAGGAGGGGCCGCTGCGGGCCGCCGTCCGGATCGTGCGCACCTTCGGCGGCAGCCGGATCGTACAGGAGCTGCGGCTGACCGCCGGCAGCCGCCGTCTGGACGTGCTGACGGAGGTCGACTGGCACGAGTCGGAGAAGGTGCTGAAGGCGTCCTTCCCGCTGGACGTGCTCGCCGAGCGCTCCACCGCCGAGATCCAGTTCGGGCATGTGCACCGCCCCACCCACGCCAACACCGGCTGGGACGCGGCCCGGTTCGAGATCTGCGCCCACCGCTGGCTGCACGTCGGCGAGCCCGGCTACGGGGTCGCGCTGCTCAACGACTCCACGTACGGCCACGACGCGGGACGCTCCGGCACCGACACCACCGTCCGGCTCACCCTGCTGCGCGCTCCGCACAGCCCCGATCCGCACACCGACCAGGGCGCCCACCGCTTCCGCTACGCCCTGCTGCCCGGCGCGACGGTGGGCGACGCGGTCGCGGAGGGGCTCGCCCTCAACCTGCCGCTGCGGCAGGCGCGGTCACTGGCGTCGCGGCAACCGCTGCTGCGGGTCTCGCACCCGGCCGTCACCGTGGAGTCGGTCAAGCTCGCCGACGACCGCTCCGGCGACGTGGTGGTGCGCCTGTACGAGTCGCGGGGCGACCGCGCCTCGGGCACGCTCACCACGGAATTCCCGCTCGCCGGCGCCCGGGTCACCGACCTGCTGGAGCGCCCGCTGGAGGAAGCCGCACGCGAGGGCCGCGCGGTGGCCGTCACGCTGCGCCCGTTCCAGATCCTGACGCTGCGGTTGACTCCCGGGCCGCGTCAGTCGTCCCAGACGGCGACCGCCGTGCGGTCGCCGTCGTAGCCCTCGACCCTGGTCCGGGTGTCGCCGAGGAAGGCCTCAAGGCCCGGGGGCTCGGCGGCGCCCCACCGCTGCGTCAGGTGGGCGGCGAGGGCGGGCTCGCCGCGCAGCGGCCCGGCCAGGCCGCCGCTGCACAGCAGCAGGGTGTCGCCGGGGCGGGCCACTGTGGCGCGGAAGCGGAAGCGTACGGCAGGGCCGTCTCCCGACTCGGGGTCCTCCGGTTGCCAGGGGTCGAGGTCCTGCCACTCCCCGCCGCGGATGCGGTAGAGCCCGCCGTCGCCAGTCCCGAAGAAGAGCCGGATGCGGCAGTCGGGGTCGGCGGGCAGGAGGAGGCAGCGCAGGGTGGCGGTGTACTCGGCCGGGTCCAGACCCAGTTCCTGTCCGCGGGCCCGCAGCCGTCCGCGGCAGCGGTCGGTGAGCCGGTGCAGCCCGGACTTCAGGGAGCCCCGGCGAGAGGAGCGGATGTCCTCGCCGAGCCGGGCCCGGCTGCGGCCCACCGCTGCCGCCATCCACCTGCAGACGTCGTGGGCGGCGCGGTGGGCGGTGGCCGAGTCGCGCGGCCCGGTGGCGACGGCGACCAGCAGGAGAGCGTCGTC
Source organism: Actinacidiphila sp. bgisy167 (assembly GCF_965342175.1). GTDB lineage: Bacteria > Actinomycetota > Actinomycetes > Streptomycetales > Streptomycetaceae > Actinacidiphila. The sequence continues at coordinate 25,538 of NZ_CBDRBL010000002.1, read as the reverse complement.
GCCGTCGCCGAAGCGTGCGGTCAGCACGGCGTCGCGGCGCGGCTCGCCCCGCAGGCGGGCGGTGGCGCCGCGCACCGAGGCCGTACGAAGTGTCAGCAGTCCGTAGCGGGCGCCGTCGAGTTCGGTGTCCGGGACGAGGTCGTCGAGTGCGTCCGGGTGCGCCTCAGGCCAGGCCGTGGGCTCGGGGTCGTATGTGGCCGAGCCGTCGCCGAGGTAGGGCGCCTCGGGGCGGGCCTGATCAGGCCCGGCTGCCGGGGCGGACGCGGCGGCGGGGATCTCTGGCGGCAGGGGTCCTGGGGGTTTTGGAGGGCCAGGGGGTGCCGCGGGCCTCCGGGGATCCGCGGCGGACCCTGCGGCCGGGACCCAGCCCGGGGGCAGCGCGGGCGGTTGCGGGGCCTGTTCGGCCGCTGTCCGCGGGTGGGGCGGGCCCTGGTGCTGCCAGGGGCGCGCGGCGGGTGGGACGGTTCCCGGCGGCGGGACCGGGCGACGCAGCCGCAGAGTGTCGGGCGAGCCCGCGTCGTCCGTGTCGGTGCCGCCGGGGCCGCCGCGGGATGGGCCGCCCGGGGCCGCCGTCCGATCCGTCGGCCACGGGTCGGCCTGCCGCGGCACCGCGTCGCGGCCGTCCGACCCCTCGGCCTCCGTCACTTCGCCGTCGGCAGCTTCGCTGTCGCCCCCTTCGCCGAGGGCGGAGAGCGCCGAGCTGTAGCGGTCGTCGAGCGTGTCGCCGACCTCCCGGCCGACGGAGTCCGGCTGCCCGTACAACTGCCGCCACCACTCGTCCTCCTGGCGGCGGCCCGTCTCCCCCTGCTGGCTCATGCCCCCAGTGTCCACCGGCGGCTGCGCGTCGGAACAGGGTTCGGGCACACGAACGGTCCGACGTACGAGCCCCTCCTCGGGCCGCACGTCGGACGATCCAGCAGGGACACCCTGCCAGGACAGGGCCCTGAGCAGCACTGCCGTACGGGTACGCCGGGTACGCCGCCGCCGAGGGGCGCCCCGAGTCGGCGCGCGCCGCACATACGGACAACTCGGCGCACGTACATGCGAGTTGTTCCACCAGGCGTGTGAGAGGGCACGGCCGAGGGAAGGTCACGTTCGAACATCGAAGGTGAAGGCGCGGTGAAACGCGCCTCGAACGGGCTGGAGGAGCCATGGTCTATTCGATCGTCCTCGGCGTCGTCATCGTCGCGCTCGGCCTCGGCAGCATCGTCTACACCTTCTGGCACGAGGGCAGCCCGCTGACCCTGCGCCGTGGCGGCGAGCGCCACAACGGACCCGGATGACCGCCGGCCCGGCACCCTGCGAGGGGGCCGGGCCGGGTCCGGTCAGTACACCTTGCGGTGACCGCCGCCGCGCTTGCGCTCGTACATCTCGCGCCCCGCGGCGGAGCGCGTCTTCCACTCGCGCCGGATCTCGGCGCGCAGCCGCGCGTCGGTGCGGGAGGCGATCCACGCGTTCTCACGGAGCAGCTTGCGGTAGCTGTCCAGCCGGCGGTGGGTCAGCGTGCCGTCCTCCAGGGCGGCGAGGACCGCGCACCCGGGCTCGGAGTCGTGCGAGCAGTCGTGGAAGCGGCATGCGCCGGCCAGTGCCTCGATGTCGGAGAAGGTCTGGGTGAGACCGGCGTCGGCGTCCCACAGTCCGACCCCGCGCAGCCCAGGGGTGTCGATGATCACCCCGCCGCCGGGCAGCGGCAGCAGGTCGCGCGTGGTCGTGGTGTGCCGGCCCTTGCCGTCGCTGTCTCGGATGGCCTGCACCTCCTGGACCTCGCGGCCCAGAAGTGCGTTGGTGAGCGTGGACTTGCCCGCCCCCGACTGCCCGAGCAGCACGGACGTGATGCCGCCCAGCGCCTGCGCCACCTCCGGCACCCCCTCGCCGGTGGCGGCGCTGACGACGAGGACCTCCACGCCGGGCGCCGCGCCGCGGGCGTCGTCCGCCAGAGGAGCGGGATCGTCGACGAGGTCGGCCTTGGTGAGGACGACCAGCGGCTGCGCACCACTGGTCCACGCCAGGGACACGAAGCGTTCGAGGCGCCCGAGGTCGAGTTCCGCGGCGATCGACACGGCGATGACCGCCAGATCGACGTTGGCCGCGAGGACCTGTCCCTCCGAGCGCTTGGAGGAGGTGGAGCGGACGAAGGTGGTGCGGCGCGGCAGCAGCGCGCGTACCGCGGGGCCGCCGGCCGGGGCCTCGTCGACGGCGACCCAGTCGCCGGTGCAGGCGATCCGCAGGGGATCGCGGGTGAAGACGTCTTCGGTGTCGGCGCGTACGGCCTTCAGACCGTGCTCGCCGTCGGGGAGGACGACGTCGCACAGCCCGCGGTCGACCCGGACGATGCGGCCGGGTGTGAGTCCCCGCTCCGCGTGGACGGCGAAGTCGATGTCGTGTGCCGAGTCCCAGCCGTAGGCGGTGAGCGCGGTGAACGGCTGCGGGACGGATCCGTTGGTCAACGGAGGAGAGCCCTTCGGGAGGGCGGTCGCGTGGTGCTGTGCCGTCGGATGCTTGGCGACGGGCCGGGTCAGCCGGCGACCGCTGAGGTGATGTCGATGATCTTCTGAATGCGGGCAGCGCCCATCGCGGCGACAGTCATCGTCCACACCTCCCAATTCGCTCGTGGTCTGACGGAAACACCCTAGCCGGTACGCCGGAGGACCCCGCAACGGTTTTTCCGGCGGGCTCACGCCGTCTCGCTGTAGCGCTCCCCCGCGTACTGCCGCACCACCGGCAAGACGGTCTCCGCGCCACCGGGCAGCCGGTCCAGCCGCACCAAGGAGAAGGCCTTGTGACCGTCGATCAGGTATGAGGGGTCGTCGTCCGGACGGCTGCCCGGCAGCGGCCACACCACCAGCCACAAACCGGTTTCGCCCGAGGTCGGCGAGCGGTGGACCGTGACGGCCGCGATGTCCCTCCATGCGAAGAACGACTCGTCATTGCCCGCCTGGCGCATGCCGATCCCCTCCGGCCCGACGCGCAGGCGCAGCGGTTTGCGCCAGCGCCCGTACGAACGGCCCGCGAGGCACCAGCAGCAGATCGCGCCGGGCGGCGCGACGGCGGCGAAGGCCGCGGGGCCGACGACGCGGCCGTGGACGAGTTCCCAGAACGAGTAGCTGTGGACGACGGCGATCGCCGCCCAGACCAAGGTCCAGGTGCCCGCCCGCCGCCCGTCCACGAACTGCCGTTCCTCCCCGAGCACGCGCGATTCCGGCCCCGAAACGGTCACCGGGACCGGCGGGCGCACCGAACGCGGCGCCGTCTCGAAGGCGGCGCCGCCGTGCTCGGCGAGCACAGCCGTCAGTTCGCGAACGCTCTGGTCCAGGTCCTCGCAGTGGACGAGCGTGTAACGCCGCCGGTCGCCGAGGGTACGGTCGGGCTTGCGGGGGAAGGCCACACCCGGCGCCGGCCACAGCATGAGTCGCGGCTTGGGCGGCGAGGTGGTCTCGCTGTCCCCTCTGTTGGGGACGTGCCAGAGGGAGACCGCGTCGATCTGCTCCCATGCGAGCTCCGCGTCGTGCAGCGTGATGCCGAACGCGTCGATCCGCAGCCGGAACGGCCGCCGCGCCTTGCGCAGGTCCTTCGCCCCGGCCCAGGCCGCGAGCCCCCCCCAGGAAGCCCAGCACCAGGGGGCCCGTCGCACTGCGCGAGGCGAGCAGCCACACCACTGCCACCCCGACCGTCGCCAGGCCTCCGGTCACCCATCGCCGGCCTCGTCTCACGAGCGTCCGCTCCACCGAGAACTCCACCGCTCCACCCCCTTGACGGCCCCACCCGCGTCTCATGATGCGCACACCGGTGCGTGCGGCTGCCGCCTCGAGCCGGGTGTTGCCCAACCGTGACGCCCGCCCCGTCGGCGGCTTCGAGCGTTCGCCGTCCCGTCACCGGTCATCCACCCGAGGAGGCGTCGGTGACGCGGGACATCGGGTTCCGCGGTGGGGCGCGGGTTCGGCATGCCTCGTGTCGAGCCCCGCGTCGTTGCGGTCGGGCACGCCGATCCCCATGTCCAGGTCGGCCGCCAACAGTCGGGTCGGGGGCGCGCCCCTGAAGTGCCGGTCCCGTTGTCACACCCTCGGAACGCCACGCCGTCGGGCGATCCACCGGGACCGGTTCTCTCACGCGCCGGAGCCGTCATCCCGAGCGCCGCTTGCCGGGGGCGTGCACTCGTGGGCGCTGATCCAGTGCCCGGCGTTCTGCGGCAGGGGCTGGGAGCCGGCCTCAGCCCGGAAGGTCAGGGTGAGGTGACGCCTGTCGTCTCGACCCGCAGGGCCAGCCGGCCAGGTGGTCGGTTGAGAGTCACAGGGCTGAGGCGGCGACCGGACGACGCGAGTTCCGCGGTGCCCCGGGCACGCGTGAGCGGCCCCGCGGACGTGGGCCAGTGCCCTCGTTCCCGGGACATAGAGCTCTATGGCGTCTCGCCGGATCTGCGCGCTGATCAGCGTGACGCGACGGCAGCGGCGGACACAGAACTCGGCGTCTGCGGAGGAGAACAGATGGGGCCAAGGGCGCCGCCTGCCGACTCGACCGATGTCCCGCGGCGGCCCGAACACGGCCTGGACGTCGTGGAGCGTCGCGCCGCGGTGCAGCGGACCGGTGGCTGCTGTACGGCCGAACCGGGCCAGGGTGCGTGGAGCGGTCACCTCGCGGAGTGCCGGGCGGCCGCTGTGGCGTCCACCGAGTCGCCGGCTGCACGCGGCCGACGGCACGCCCCTGTCCAGGAGCGGGAACGTCGCCGCGCGTCCGATTCGTTCAAGCCGTCCCGGGCTGCCCGGCCCTAGCGTTGCGGCATGACTCTTCGTATCGACGTCGTCGAAATCGTGGTGTCCGACATGGCCGCCTCCCTGGCCTTCTACCGCCGGCTGGGGCTGGAGATCCCCGCCGCGGCGGACGCCGAACCGCACGTGGAGGCGGCACTGCCCGGAGGACTGCGGCTGGCGTGGGACACCGAGGAGACGGTCCTGTCCTTCGATTCCTCGTGGACGCCGCCGCGGGGTGGCCACCGGATGGCGCTGGCCTTCGCGTGCGACGGTCCGACCGAGGTGGACGCGGTCTTCGCCGACCTGACCGAGGCCGGATACACAGGGCACCTGAAACCCTTCGACGCGCCCTGGGGAATGCGGTACGCCACGGTCCTCGACCCGGACGGGAACCCGGTGGACCTCTTCGCACGGCTGTCATGACCGGTGCACGACCTGGGCTCCCGGACCCTCGCCACCCCCCGAAGCGTGCGGCCCGGTGGAGGTGTGTCCGGCGGACGGCCGGGCCGTGCACCTACAGCAGTCCACCGAGCGGGAGGCCTGCGAGGGCGCGGACGTCCCGGGCGAGATGGGCCTGGTCGGCGTAGCCGGCGCGGGCCGCGACGTCGGCGAAGGTGTGGCCCTGGCGAGCCAGGCCCAGTGCGCGCTGGAGGCGCAGGATGCGGGCGAGGGTCTTCGGGCCGTAGCCGAAGGCGTCCAGGCAGCGGCGGTGGAGCTGGCGCGCGCTGAGCCCGGCGTCCTCGGCGACCGCGGCCACGCGGGCGCCGGCCGCCAGGCTCGCGGCGATCGCCGGTCCCCACGCGTCCGCCACGTGGCGGACGCCGCGCGCCAGGAGCAGCGACTCCAGGGCGGCGCCGGGGTCGGCGGCCGCGGCGACGCGCTCGGTGAGCCGGCGCGCCTCGGCGCCGGGCCACAGCGCGTCCAGCGCCACCCGGCGGTCGCGCAGTTCGTGCGCGGGCACGCCGAGCACGTCGGGCCCGACGCCGGGGGCGAAGCGCAGCCCCGCGTAGCGCGTGCCGGGCGGGCTGCCGGACAGGTGGGCGGCGGTGTCGGGGCCCGCCGCGAAGAGCCCGGTGTCCTCGCCCCAGATCAGGTCGGTGCACCCGTCGGGCAGCACGCGGGCGGCCCTGGCGCCCGCTGTCCGCGTCCACAGCACGGCGCCGGGCACGGAGGAGCCCCTTTCCCGGTACACCGCTCCAGCATGGCACCGGCCACTGACACCGCCCGCATCCGGGCGCGGTCCGGCCCTTGCTATGACGAGGAACGGCCGTGGCCGCCCGGGGCCTTCCGCGCCCCGCCGTGCCCGGCCAGGGCCGCCGGACGGGAGCGCCTCAGTCGCGCGGCTGCTTGCCGCCGTCCTTGCCCGAGGGGCGGCGGCCGCGCAACCGGGACCGTACGTCCTCCGGTGGCAGGAAGCCCGCCCAGCGTTCGGGGAATTCGGCCGGCGCGTCCTCCGGGCCGACCTCGTCGTCCGGACCTGCGTAGAACGCGGCGCGGCGGGCGGCCGCCTCGGCGACCAGGTCTGCGGCGGCGCGTACCCTGGCCCGGGCGTTCTCCTCGCGGGCGGCCGCCGTCTCGATCGACGGCCACACCCGGTCGATGGCGGCGTTGACGGCGGCTCCCACGAGTACCGCGAAGGCCGACACGAAGATCCACAGCAGTACGGCGACGGGCGCGGCCAGCGACCCGTAGATGGTCGGGCCCTCGACGGTCTGGGTGAGGTAGATGCGGAGCACGAAGCTGCCCAGGACCCAGATCAGCAGGGCGACGGCCGCTCCCGGCATGTCCTCGTACCAGGGCGACCGCACCGGTACCGAGACGTGGTAGAGCGTGGTGAGGAACGCGATCGACAGCACGATGACGACCGGCCAGTACAGTATCCGGATCACGGCCTCGCTCCACGGCAGCAGCGACACCACCACGTCCGGCCCGATGACCATCAGCGGCATGACGACCGCGCCGATCACCAGGGCCACGACATAGAGCAGCAGGGCCAGCAGCCGCGTCTTGATGATGCCGCGCCTGCCCTCCAGCCCGTACATGATCGTGATCGTGTCCACGAAGACGTTGAGGGCGCGCGATCCGGACCACAGGGCGATGAGGAAGCCGATGGAGATCACGTCGGGCCGGCCGCCGCCGAAGACGTCGTCGACCAGGGGCCGCAGCAACTGGTCGACGCCCTTGTCGGACAGGACGGTTGCGGCGGCCGTGAGGATGTTGCCGCGGATGTTGTCGATCGTGTCCGTGCCGATGACCTCGTCGACGTAGCCGATGGCGCCGACGAGGCTCAGCAGCAGCGGCGGCAGCGAGAGCAGCACGAAGAAGGCCGCTTCGGCGGCGAGTCCGGTGACGCGGTACTCCATGCACGAGTTGACCGTGTCCTTGAGCAGCAGCCAGCCGACCTTGCGCTTGGATACGTTCCGGTAGAGGGCCTGCGCCCGGTGGAGGCGGCCTCGCCGGGGCCGCTCGGGTGTTTCGTCTGCTGCCTGCACGCGCCTACCGTAACTGCCATGAGTCCTCCCACACACACCGTGACCAACCAGGCTCCGCCCCTGGTCGGGTATGACGTGTACGCCGCCGACACCACCCTGGTGGAGGGGGTGGCACGGCATGTGGCGCCCGAGCTTCGGGAGGAGGTCCACCGGGAGCTCGGCGACATCGGCCGGGCCGCCGGTTCCTCGCAGGCGCGGGGGTGGGCGGAGGCCGCCGACGCCCACCCACCGGTGCTGCGCACCCACGACCGGTACGGGCACCGGATCGACGAGGTGGAGTTCCACCCCGCCTGGCACCGGCTGCTGGGGCGGGCCGTGTCCTCCGGACTGACCGACGCCTGGTCGCGCCCCGGCGGTCACCTGCGGCGCGCGGCGGGCTTTCTCGTGTGGTCGCAGGCCGAGGCCGGGCACGGCTGCCCGGTGTCGATGACGCACGCGGCGGTGCCGGCGCTGCGGGCCGACCCGGAGCTGGCCGCGGAGTGGGAGCCCCGGCTCGCGTCGCGGGTGTACGACCCCCGGCTCGCGGCGCCCGGGGGCAAGCCCGGGGCGCTGTTCGGCATGGGGATGACCGAGAAGCAGGGCGGCTCGGACGTGCGGGCCGCCACCACACGGGCGGAGCCGCTGGCGGAGGAGGGCACATACCTGCTCACCGGGCACAAGTGGTTCTGCTCCGCGCCGATGTCGGACGCCTTCCTCGTCCTGGCGCAGGGCCCCGGCGGGCTGACCTGCTTCCTGCTGCCGCGAGTGCTGCCGGACGGCTCGCGCAACGTCTTCCTGATCCAGCGGCTCAAGGACAAGCTGGGCAACCGCTCCAACGCCTCGGCGGAGGTGGAGTTCGACGGTACGTGGGCGCGCCGGGTCGGCGAGGAGGGGCGCGGGATCGCGACCATCATCGAGATGGTGGCGGCCACCCGGCTGGACTGCGCGACCGGTTCGGCCGCGCTGATGCGGCAGGCGGTGGCACAGGCGGTGCACCACGCCGGGCACCGCTGCGCGTTCGGCGGGCTGCTGATCGACAAGCCGCTGATGCGCAACGTCCTGGCGGATCTGGCGCTGGAGTCGGAGGCGGCCACGACGACCGTGTTGCGGCTGGCGGCCGCGTACGACACGGACGACGAGCAGGAGCGGCACCTGCGGCGGCTGGCGGTGGCGGTCGCCAAGTACTGGATCACCAAGCGCTGCCCGCCCCTGGTGGCCGAGGCCCTGGAGTGCCTGGGCGGCAACGGCTACGTCGAGGAGTCGGGGCTGCCGCGGCTGTTCCGCGAGTCGCCCCTGAACTCGGTGTGGGAGGGTTCGGGCAATGTGCAGGCCCTGGACGTGCTGCGGGTGCTGCAGCGGGAGCCGCAGGCGCTGAACGCCTTCCTCGGCGAGATCGGCCTGGCGCGCGGCGCGGACCACCGGCTGGACCGCGCGATCACCTCGCTGCTGACGGAACTGGCCGATCTGGAGGGGATCGAGGCGCGGGCGCGCCGGGTGGTCGAGCGCATGGCGCTGGTGCTGCAGGGCTCGCTGCTGGTGCGGTTCGCCCCGGCGGCGGTCGCGGACGCCTTCTGCGCCTCACGGCTCGGCGGCGACTGGGGGGCGACCTTCGGCACCCTGCCGAACGGCCTGGATCTGGCGGCGATCGTGGAGCGGGCGCGCCCGCCGGTGTGAGTTGGGGGGCGGGTGCGGCGGCGGTCCGCCCGAGGTCCCGACGGAGGGACGGGACCCGCGGGGAAACGTTCCGCCGCCGCGCCGCACGGAGGGTGGTGCCGCGCCGACTCGGCACCACCCCCGGCCTCGCCTCACCGTCGTACGGATTCAGGGCTCCGTACGAGTAGCGTGATGCGCCGTCACTGTCCGTCAACTGCAGGCATATTCGCAACCGTTGCAGACGGTTGCAAGGTATTGGCCTGATATCCCATCGCGGGGAACGGCTCGGCGGCACCATATGCAGTGGTGTGGCAGCACCGAGCCGTCGCTGTCACTGCCGGGGCGCGTACAGCGCGGCGCACACGGACGCGGGGAGCACCATGAGCCAGGTTCCGATCGACGCACGGTCGTTGTCGGTCCATTCAGCGGGGGAACCGCGCCGTTCCGCGCGGCTGCTCGCCGGCATGCGGGACGCCGCCTTGAGCGGCGGACCGGGCGGTACGGTGCCCAGGCCGATCATCCAGGACTCCTGGCGACGTGCCCTCGACCTCGGTGTCGACCCCGACAACGGCAGTCAGACCGGCGTGCTGACCGCCGACGAGATCGAGGTGCGCCGGCGCCGCACCCCGCTGGGCGACGTACTGCCGGCACTGCGCGACGGGCTGGTCTCGGTCGCCGACGAGGCCCGGCACATCATGGTGGTGACCGACCCCGAGGGGCGGGTGCTCTGGCGGGACGGCAGCCTGGCCGTGCGCAGGAGCGCGGACCGGCTCGGCTTCGCGGAGGGTGCGTCGTGGTCGGAGGAGGCCGTCGGCACCAACGCGATCGGCACCGCCCTGGTCACCGGTCGCCCCATGCAGGTGCACTCCGCCGAGCACTTCGTACGGGTGCACCACCAGTGGACGTGCGCCGCCGCCCCGCTGCACGACCCGCGCGACGGACGGCTGCTGGGCGCGGTGGACGTCAGCGGGCCCGCGGCCGCCATGCACCCCACGATGCTGTCGCTGGTGACCGCCGTGACGAGGGTCGCCGAGGCCGAACTGCGCAGCCGGCACTGGGCGGCCGTGGACCGGCTGCGCTCGGTCGCCGCCCCGCTGCTGGCCCGGATGCCGGGCCGGGCGGCGGTCGTCGACCCCAACGGCTGGACGGCGGCCGTGACCGGGATGCCGCCCGTCGAGCGGATCACGCTGCCCGCCAACCCGAGCGCCGGACGCACCTGGGTGCCCGCACTGGGCACCTGCACCCTGGAGCCCCTGCCGGGCGGCTGGCTGGTACGGGTCGGCCCGCCGGAGGAGGCGCCGGCGGCCGGGCACGTGGTGCTGGACCTCGGCCGTCCCCGTACCTGGACGGTGAGCGTCTCCGGTGCGGCCGGCGGCTGGTCGCAGGAGCTCAGCCCGCGCCACGCCGAACTCCTCTTCGTGCTCGCCCTGCACCGGGACGGCCGCAGCGCCGCGGAACTCGCCGGCGACCTGTTCGACGACCCGTCCCGCACCGTGACGGTGCGCGCCGAGATGTCCCGGTTGCGCCGCACCCTCGCCGGGGTGCTCGACCACCGCCCCTACCGCTTCGCCGACGGAGTCCACGTCGAGGTCGTACGCCCCGCCCATCCCATGGACCTCCTCCCCCACTCGACGGCCCCCGCCGTCCGCGAGGCACGCCTGCGGCAGTGACCCGGTCGGACTCCCTGTCCCGGCCACCCCGCACCCCGACCGCCCACCGCAGCGAGCCGCCGACCCGCCGACCCCCCGGGGCCGCACAATGTGGCGCATGAGCACTAGCGTCACCGTGACCACCTGGTCCCTGGAGCAGACCTCCCATGCCGACCTGCGGCCCTCCCTGGAGCCGGACCCCGCGGCCGCGGGCGTCCGCATCGCGCGGGCCGAGGTGCCGTGCCCGGAGTTCAGCCGCTTCCTGTACACCTCGGTGGGCTCGGACTGCGCCTGGACGGACCGCCTGCCGTGGTCGTACGAGCAATGGCGGTCCTTCCTGGAGCGCCCGGGCGTCGAGACCTGGGTGGCGTACGACCGGGACACCCCGGCCGGCTACATCGAGCTGGACCCGCAGGACGACGGCCAGGTCGAGATCGCGTACTTCGGGCTGCTGCCCGCCTTCCGCGGTCGGCGGATCGGCGGGCACCTGCTGTCCGTCGGGATCGCCCGCGCCTGGGACCTGGCCGAGCGCTGGCCGGACCGCGCCCCCACGAAGCGGGTGTGGGTGCACACCTGCAGCCTGGACGGTCCGCACGCGCTGGCCAATTACGAGAAGCGCGGCTTCCGCATCTTCCGCACCGAGACGGGGGAAGAGGACAGGAGGCCCGTGACGGGGCCGTGGCCAGGAGCCCGGTAGGGGCCGGCCAGGGGGGAGGGCGGGGCGTGGACGTCGTCGGGGTCGGGGCGCTCAATCTCGACCTCATCACCGGGGCGTCCGCCCTGGACGGCAGGCAGGTGCTGGCCAGGCTCGGCGCGCGGATGGGGCTGCGGCGTCCGCTGGAGAGCGGCGGCGAGCGCATGGTCGACGAGCGAGCCGTTCACGCCGGGCTGGAGTGGCTGCGCGCCCAGGGGGTGCCGCTGACGCCGGAGCCGGGCGGCTCGGCCTTCAACGCCCTCCACGCCCTGAGCCGTCTGGGGCGGGGGCTGCGACTCGGCTACGTGGGCGTCGCGGGCCGCGACCCCCTGGGGGCGTCGGGCCCGTCGGCGGTCCTCGACGGCCTCGGCATCGACCGGCGCTTGGTGGCCGGGGACCCGGACCGGCTGTGCGGGATCTGCCTGTCCGTGCACGACGCCGGGGAGCGCACGCTGCTGACCCACACCGGCGCCAACACGGGGATCGCCGCCCATGTGCGGGAGCGTTTCACGGAGATCGCCGGCTACCTGGCGGCGGCCCGGGCGGTGCACGTCACCTCCTTCCTGGATCCGGACGGCGGGGCGGCGCTGCACCGGCTGCTGGTGGAGGTGCGGCGGCGTTCACCCGGGACCCTGATCTGTTTCGACCCCGGGCACATCTGGTCGGCGGAGCCGACCGACGATGTGCTGGCCATGGCGGCGATGAGCGACTACCTGCTGGTCAACGGGCGGGAGTTCGAGCGGCTGGCCCCCGTACGGACCCGGCGGGAGGGCGCCGCCGTGGTCAAGTACCCGGACCGCGTCGAGGTCCACCGGCCCGGCTCCGTGGAGCTCTACGGGCACCGCCCGCTGCCCGACGGGCAGGTCGAGGACGCCACGGGGGCGGGCGATGTCTTCGCGGCGGGGCTGCTGGCGGCGCTGGTCGCGGACCGGTCCCTGCTCGGTGCGGGCGTGCGGCTGGGCGCCGCGCTGGCGGCCCACAAGCTGCGGCATGTGGGGACCCGCGGGCACGACGGTTTCCGGGCGATCGCGGCAGGTTTCCTGAGTCCGGGGCGTCCCGTCGGGTGACGGGCACCGCCCATATCTCGGAATGCGGGATGACAACGTCCATCATATGGATAACGGTGGACTGGTCCGAGTAACGCATGCCACGCTTTCGGCATGTCTCGCACTGGAATCGCCTTGGTAGGTCGACTGCACGTCGATCTCGGACGTATGTCCAGCGCCATCTGTCCGGCGTGCTGAGCACTCGCCGCCGTCCCCTCAAGGACTGATCCCGGCCGTCCCCGGCCCCGCGGGCGCGACGACGCGCCCCCGCTCCGCGCTGTCCGCGGCGTCTGGCGTGCCCGCTGGCCAAGGGGGCTTTTTGCGCTACCACCGCCTCTCTCCATCCTGCAGAAGGACCGCATCGCCATGGCTTCCACCCCTGACCAGCCGAAGGCCGCCGTGCCGCACCGCAAGGTGAGTCGCCACCGCGGCGAGGGCCAGTGGGCGGCCGGCCACATGACCCCGCTGAACGCCAACGAGCAGTTCAAGCGGGACGACGACGGTCTCAACGTGCGGACACGCATTGAGACGATCTACCGCTACCGCGGATTCGACGCGATCGACAGCGCCGACCTGCGCGGCCGTATGCGCTGGTGGGGCCTGTACACCCAGCGCAAGCCAGGAATCGACGGCGGCAAGACCGCGATCCTGGAGCCGGAGGAACTGGACGACAAGTTCTTCATGCTCCGGGTCCGCATCGACGGCGGCCGGCTCACCACCGGGCAGCTGCGCGTCATCGGGGAGATCTCCCAGCAGTTCGCCCGCGGGACGGCCGACATCACCGACCGGCAGAACATCCAGCTGCACTGGATCCGCATCGAGGACGTGCCCGAGATCTGGCAGCGGCTGGAGGCCGTGGGCCTGTCGACGACCGAGGCGTGCGGCGACACCCCGCGCGTCATCCTCGGCTCGCCCGTCGCCGGGATCGCCGAGGACGAGATCATCGACGGCACGTGGGCCGTGGACGAGGCGCACCGCCGCATCGTCGGGAACAAGGAGTTCTCCAATCTCCCCCGCAAGTTCAAGTCGGCGATCTCCGGTTCGCCGCTGCTGGACGTGGCCCATGAGATCAACGACGTCGCCTTCGTCGGCGTCCGCCACCCCGAGCACGGGCCGGGCTTCGACGTGTGGGTCGGCGGGGGGCTGTCCACCAACCCCAGGATCGGGGTCCGGCTGGGCGCGTGGGTGCCCCTGGAGGAGGTCCCGGACGTCTTCGAAGGCGTCATCTCGATCTTCCGCGACTACGGCTACCGGCGGCTGCGCAACCGCGCCCGGCTGAAGTTCCTGGTCGCCGACTGGGGCGCGGAGAAGTTCCGCCAGGTGCTGGAGGACGAGTACCTGGGACGCAGGCTGACCGACGGCCCCGCCCCCGACCAGCCGGTCGAGCAGTGGCGGGACCACGTGGGGGTGCACCGCCAGAAGGACGGCCGCTCCTACGTCGGTTTCGCGCCGCGCGTCGGCCGGGTCGACGGCGCCACGCTCAGCAAGATCGCGGAACTGGCGGAGGCGCACGGCTCCGGCCGGCTGCGGACCACCGTCGAGCAGAAGATGATCGTGCTGGACGTCGAGCAGGACCAGGTCGACTCCCTCGTCGCCGGCCTGGAGGCGCTCGACCTGCAGGTGCGGCCCTCCCCCTTCCGGCGCGGCACGATGGCGTGCACCGGCATCGAGTTCTGCAAGCTGGCCATCGTCGAGACCAAGGCGCGCGGGTCCCTGCTGATCGACGAACTCGAGCGCCGGCTGCCCAAGTTCGACGAGCCGATCACGATCAACGTCAACGGCTGCCCCAATGCCTGCGCCCGGATCCAGGTCGCCGACATCGGCCTCAAGGGCCAGCTGGTGCTGGACGACGAGGGCAACCAGGTGGAGGGCTTCCAGGTGCACCTGGGCGGCGCGCTGGGCCTGGAGGCCGGTTTCGGCCGCAAGGTCCGCGGCCTGAAGGTCACCGCGGACGAACTGCCGGACTATGTCGAGCGCCTTCTGCGGCGCTTCCAGGCCGAGCGCGCGGACGGCGAGCGCTTCGCGCAGTGGGTGACGCGTGCGAGCGAGGAGGCGCTGTCGTGAGCGAGCGTGCCGCACCCTTCCACTGCCCCTACTGCGGGGAGGAGGACCTGCACCCCGCGGAGCAGGGCCACGGCGCCTGGGAGTGCCGGGCGTGCAACCGCGCCTTCCAGCTGAAGTTCCTGGGTCTGCTGGCCCGGGGGCTGCGTGGCAGAACCCCCGACGGAGGCGATGCGTGAACAGCGTGCAGCGGCACACCCCGGAGGAGATGCGCGAGCTCGCCGAGCGGGCGGGCCGCGATCTCGAGGACGCACCCGCGCTCGACGTCCTGCGTTGGGCCGTCGGCACCTTCGGGTCCCGGTTCTGCGTCACCTCCTCGATGGAGGACGCGGTCGTGGCGCACCTGGCCGCACGCGTCGTGCCGGGCGTCGACGTCGTCTTCCTCGACACCGGCTACCACTTCCCGGAGACCATCGGCACCCGCGACGCCGTCGCCGCCGTCATGGACGTGCGGGTCATCACCCTGACGCCGCGTCAGAGCGTGGCCGAGCAGGACGCCGAGTACGGGCCGCGGCTGCACGACCGCGACCCCGACCTGTGCTGTGCGCTGCGCAAGGTCAAGCCGCTGGAGGAGGGTCTGACCGGCTACGACGCCTGGGCGACCGGCCTGCGGCGCGACGAGTCCCCCACCCGGGCGAACACACCGGTCGTCGGCTGGGACGCCCGGCGCGGCAAGGTGAAGGTGTCCCCCATCGCCCGCTGGACGCAGGAGGACGTGGACGCCTACGTCACCGAGCACGGCGTGCTCAGCAACCCGTTGCTGACGGACGGTTACGCCTCGGTCGGCTGCGCCCCCTGCACCCGCCGGGTGCTGGCCGGCGAGGACCCGCGGGCCGGCCGCTGGGCGGGACGGGCCAAGACCGAGTGCGGGCTGCACGGCTGATGACGGCACGGCAGGCGCGACAGACGCCGCGGGAAGCGCAGAAGGCGCAGCAGGTACCGGCAGGACAGTGGGAGCGGGCGGATCAGGCCTCCCGGGAGGAGTCGATGGGCGTGACGGGCACAGGGGCCACGGTGTGGCTCACGGGGCTGCCGAGCGCGGGCAAGACGACGATCGCCCGTGCGCTGGCCGCCGGGCTGCGCGGCGACGGGCACCGCGTGGAGGTCCTGGACGGCGACGAGATCCGTGAGTTCCTCTCCGCCGGGCTGGGCTTCAGCCGCGAGGACCGGCACACCAATGTGCAGCGGATCGGTTTCGTCGCCGAACTCCTCGCCTCCCACGGGGTCAAGGTGCTGGTCCCGGTCATCGCGCCGTACGCCGACAGCCGGGAGGCCGTCCGCAAGCGCCACGAGGCGCGGGGCACGACGTACCTGGAGGTGCATGTCGCCACCCCGGTGGAGGTCTGCTCCGTACGGGACGTGAAGGGCCTGTACGCCAAGCAGGCCGCGGGCGAGATCTCCGGCCTGACCGGTGTCGACGACCCTTATGAGGCTCCCGAGGCCCCCGACCTGCGGATCGGGACCGAGGACCACACCGTCGAGGACTCAGCGGCGCTTGTCACGGCGCTCCTGGTGGAGAGGGGACTCGCGTGAGCGACCTGCTCGCGGCCGCCGGGCCGCAGCCGACCGGCGGGCGGCGCGTCCGCCAACCGGACGGACACGGGGGCACCATAGACGTGCGTGCCCTGGGCGCGAACGAAGGGGGCACGGCGTGACCACGGTCGTCGCGGCCGGCGAGAACACCGGCAACCCCTTCGCGCTGTCCCACCTGGACGCGCTGGAGTCGGAGGCGGTGCACATCTTCCGGGAGGTGGCGGGCGAGTTCGAGCGGCCGGTGATCCTCTTCTCCGGCGGCAAGGACTCCATCGTCATGCTCCACCTGGCGCTGAAGGCCTTCGCCCCAGCGGCGGTGCCCTTCTCGCTGCTGCACGTCGACACGGGTCACAACTTCCCCGAGGTGCTGGAGTACCGGGACCGCACCGTGGCGAAGCACGCCCTGCGGCTGCACGTCGCCTCGGTGCAGGACTACATCGACGACGGACGGCTGCGCGAGCGTCCCGACGGCACCCGCAACCCGCTGCAGACCGTGCCGCTGACCGAGGCCATCCAGGAGAACCGCTTCGACGCGGTCTTCGGCGGCGGCCGCCGCGACGAGGAGAAGGCCCGCGCCAAGGAGCGGGTGTTCTCGCTGCGCGACGAGTTCTCCCAGTGGGACCCGCGCCGCCAGCGCCCCGAGCTGTGGCAGCTCTACAACGGCCGGCACGCCCCCGGTGAGCACGTGCGGGTCTTCCCGCTGTCCAACTGGACCGAGCTGGACGTCTGGCAGTACATCGCCCGCGAGGGCGTCGAGCTGCCGGGGATCTACTACGCCCACGAGCGCGCGGTGTTCCGGCGCGGCGGCATGTGGTTGACCGCGGGCGACTGGGGCGGCCCGAAGGACGGCGAGCCGGTGGAGACCCGGCTGGTCCGCTACCGCACGGTGGGCGACATGTCCTGCACCGGCGCGGTGGACTCCGACGCCGCCGACATCGAGGCCGTCATCGCCGAGATCGCCGCGTCCCGGCTCACCGAGCGAGGCGCCACCCGGGCCGACGACAAGCTCTCCGAGGCCGCGATGGAAGACCGCAAGCGCGAGGGGTACTTCTAGCCATGACCACCGGCACCGCCGCCGAGCAGCTCTCGGCCACCTCCCTGCTGCGCTTCGCCACCGCGGGCTCGGTCGACGACGGCAAGTCCACGCTGGTGGGCCGGCTGCTGCACGACTCCAAGTCGGTGCTCGCCGACCAGTTGGAGGCGGTCGCACTGGCCTCCGCCCGCCGCGGCCAGGAGGCCCCGGACCTGGCGCTGCTCACCGACGGCCTGCGCGCGGAGCGCGAGCAGGGCATCACCATCGACGTGGCGTACCGCTACTTCGCGACGCCGCGTCGGCGCTTCATCCTGGCGGACACGCCGGGGCACGTGCAGTACACGCGGAACATGGTCACCGGCGCCTCGACCGCCGAGCTGACGGTGATCCTGGTGGACGCCCGCAACGGCGTCGTGGAGCAGACCCGCCGGCACGCGGCGGTGGCCGCGCTGCTGCGGGTGCCGCACGTGGTGCTCGCGGTGAACAAGATGGACCTGGTCGACTGGTCGGAGCCGGTCTTCGCGGCCATCGCCGAGGAGTTCACCGCTTACGCGGCCTCGATCGGCGTCCCGGAGGTCACCGCGATCCCCATCTCGGCGCTGGCCGGGGACAACGTCGTGGCCCCGTCGGCCACCATGGACTGGTACGGCGGGCCGACGGTCCTCGAGCACCTGGAGACCGTGCCTGTCGGCAGCGACCCCAGCGGGCACCCCGCGCGTTTCCCCGTGCAGTACGTGATCCGCCCGCAGACCGCGGAGCACCCGGACTACCGCGGCTACGCGGGGCGGATCGCCTCGGGGGTGCTGCGCGTCGGCGACCCGGTGACGGTGCTGCCGTCCGGGCTCACGAGCACGATCAGCGGCATCGACGCGCTCGGCACCCCGGTCGACGCGGCATGGGCGCCGCAGTCGGTGACCCTGCTGCTCAGCGACGACCTGGATGTCTCGCGCGGCGACCTGATCGCGCCGTCCGACGCCGCCCCAAAGACCACGCAAGACGTCGAGGCGACCGTGTGCCACCTGCACGAGCGGCCGCTGACGGTCGGCGCGCGCGTGCTGCTGAAGCACGGCACGCGCACGGTCAAGGCGATCGTGAAGCGCCTGCCGTACCGGATCGACCTGACCCGGGGGCTGGAGCACCAGGACGAGCCGGGCGGGCTCGGCGTCAACGACATCGGCGCGGTGGTGCTGCGCACCGCCGAGCCGCTGCCGCTGGACGCGTACGCCGACTCGCGGCTCACCGGCTCCTTCCTGCTGATCGACCCGGCGGACGGCGCCACGCTGACCGCCGGCATGGCGGGCGAGGCCTTCGCCGTCCGCACCGCCACGGCCGCCGACCGCGCGGCCGCCGACGACGAGGGGTGGGATTTCTGATGGCGTTCGACGACGCCTTCGCGGGTTTCGCCAAGGAGGGCGGTCGCGTCGGCAGCGGCGCTCTGGGCAGCGGCACGGGCGGTGTCACGCGATGTGCGCGTTGACCCCGGCCGAGCACCGTACCCGCGCCGCGCACGCGGCGCCGCACCACCGACCACCAGACAGCCACCACCCCGGCGCGCCCTAGGGCGTGTTTCGAAAGTCCCGCCTGTCCCGCGACGCCCGGCACGGCACCTCGCTGCGTTGTCGAATCGTCCGAGTAGCCCACTACGAGGACGACTCTCCGCCTTGCGATGCACCGCACCAGACGCCGCGGGACCCGCCCTTCGGGCGGCCGGCGCTACTTTCGAAACACGCCCTAGCGGGCGCGAGCCGGGGCCATCGAGAGGACCGCCTCCCGTGACTGCCGATCGCATTACCGCCCCGAGAACGTCCGCCCGTCGCCGCCTCATAGCGGGCGCCGCCCTTCTGCCGCTACTGGCCCTCGCCGCGTGCGGCTACGGCTCCGAGAAGAAGGACGACACCACCAGTGCGGCCGCGAGCAGCGGCACCAGCAAGAAGCTGTCCGCCTCGACGGTGAAGATCGGCTACTTCGCGAACCTCACCCACGCCACCGCGCTGGTGGGCCTGAAGGAGGGCTTCTTCGCCGACGAGCTGGGATCGGGCACCACGATCAAGGAGTCGGTGTTCAACGCCGGCCCGGCCGAGATCGAGGCCCTCAACGCCGGTTCCATCGACATCGGCTGGATCGGCCCCTCCCCCGCGATCAACGGCTGGACGAAGTCCGGCGGCAAGAGCCTGAAGATCATCTCCGGCTCGGCCTCCGGCGGCGTGAAGCTGGTCGTCGACCCGGACAAGATCAAGACACTGAAGGACGTCAAGGGCAAGAAGATCGCCACGCCCCAGCTCGGCAACACCCAGGACGTGGCGTTCCTCAACTGGATCGCCGAGCAGGGCTGGAAGGTCGATCCCACCAGCGGCAAGGGCGACGTCTCCGTGGTCCGCACGGACAACAAGGTGACGCCCGACGCCTACAAGACCGGCTCCATCGACGGCGCGTGGGTGCCCGAACCGACCGCCTCGAAGCTGGTGGCCGAGGGCGCGAAGGTGCTCCTGGACGAGAGCGACCTGTGGCCGGACAAGAAGTTCGTCATCACCAACGTGATCGTCTCCCAGGCCTTCCTCAAGGAGCACCCGGACGTCGTCGAGGCCGTGCTGCGCGGCTCGGTGAAGACCAACGCCTGGATCAACGCCCACCCGGAGGAGGCGAAGGCCGACGCCAACGCCCAGCTGGAGAGGCTCTCCGGCAAGCCGCTGCCCGCCGATGTGATCGACCCGGCGTGGAAGAGCATCCAGGTGATCGACGACCCGCTGGCGTCCACCCTGCGGACCGAGGCCGACCACGCCGTCACCGCGGGCCTGCTGGAGAAGCCCGACCTCGAGGGGATCTACGACCTGACGCTCCTCAACAAGGTCTTGAAGGCTGACGGGAAGCCCACCGTCGACGACGCCGGTCTCGGCGGCTGACCCCCGGCAGCACCCGATGAAGCCCGCAACCCCAGCCCTCAGGAGGTGACGCCATGGCCACCGCACTCACCGACCAGCCCGCCGTGACGGCCGACACGGCCCCCCACGCCGCCCGGCTCGAGCACGTCTCGAAGTCCTTCGGCCGTCCCGGCGCGCAAACGCACGTGCTGGACGACATCAGCATCGACGTCGCCCCCGGCGAGTTCGTCTGCCTCCTGGGGGCCTCGGGCTGCGGCAAGTCCACGCTGCTCAACCTGGTCGCGGGACTCGACCGGCCGACCGCCGGGGGCATCGACACCCCCGGCGGCCGCCCGGCCCTGATGTTCCAGGACCACGCCCTGTTCCCGTGGCTCACCGCGGGCAGGAACATCGAACTCGCCCTGCGCATGCGCGGTGTGCCGCGCGCCGAGCGGCGCCCGGAGGCCGAGCGGCTGCTGGAGGTCGTCCGCCTCAAGGGCGCGTACGGCAGGAGGGTGCACGAGCTGTCCGGCGGCATGCGGCAGCGGGTCGCGCTGGCCCGGGCGCTGGCGCAGGACAGCAGGCTGCTGCTGATGGACGAGCCGTTCGCGGCGCTCGACGCCATCACCCGCGACGTCCTGCACGAGGAGCTCACCCGCATCTGGTCCGAGACCCGCCTGTCGGTGCTGTTCGTGACCCACAACGTCCGTGAGGCGGTGCGGCTCGCCGAGCGGGTCGTGCTGCTCTCCTCGCGGCCGGGACGGATCGCCCGGGAGTGGAAGGTCGACATCCCGCAGCCGCGCCGCATCGAGGACTCGGCCGTGGCCGAGCTCTCCGTGGAGATCACCGAACACCTCCGGGGGGAGATCCGCCGCCATGGCCAGCACTGAGACGAAGGCGCACGCCGCGCACGCCACCGACGCCGCGAAAACCGCGCCCTCCGGGGATCTCGCGGGGATCGGGGCCGGGCTCGACGCCCTGGAGACGCCCTCCGCCCCGCGCGTGCCGCCGGCCCGCGTGCTGCTGCAGAAGGCCGTCCCCCCGCTCGTCGCCATCGCCCTGGTGCTGGTGGTGTGGCAGCTCGCGTACCACTTCGAGGTCAAGCCGCACTACCAGCTCCCCAGTCCCGCTGACGTGGGACGGGCCCTGCAGGACAAGTGGCTCGACGGCACCCTGCTCGGCTACGTCTGGACCAGCCTGTCACGCGGCGCACTGGGCTTCGTGGCCTCCGTCGTGATCGGCACGCCGCTCGGCCTGCTCGTGGCGCGGGTAAGGGTGGTGCGGGCCGCGATCGGGCCGATCCTGTCGGGCCTGCAGTCCCTGCCGTCGGTGGCGTGGGTGCCCGCATCGATCATCTGGTTCGGGCTGTCGGACGCCACGATCTACTGCGTGGTGCTGCTGGGCGCGGTGCCCTCGATCGCCAACGGCCTCGTCGCGGGCGTCGACCAGATCCCGCCGCTGTTCCTGCGGGCCGGGCGCACCATCGGCGCGACCGGCGTCCACGCGGTGCGGCACGTGCTGCTGCCCGCCGCCCTGCCCGGTTACCTCGCCGGCCTCAAGCAGGGCTGGGCGTTCTCCTGGCGCTCCCTGATGGCCGCCGAGCTGATCGCCACCTCCCCCGACCTCGGCGTGGGCCTGGGCCAGTTGCTCGAGCAGGGACGCGAACTGTCCGACATGCCGAGCGTGCTGGCCGCGATCCTGCTCATCCTGGTCGTCGGCATCG
The DNA here is from genome assembly GCF_965342175.1 of Actinacidiphila sp. bgisy167. Taxonomy (GTDB): domain Bacteria; phylum Actinomycetota; class Actinomycetes; order Streptomycetales; family Streptomycetaceae; genus Actinacidiphila. The sequence continues at coordinate 4,072 of NZ_CBDRBL010000002.1, read as the reverse complement.
GCATCGAACTGCTGGTCTTCGCGCCGCTGGAACGCACGGTGCTGCGCGGCCGCGGCCTGCTCGCTCGAGGCTGACCATGACCGCGCGCCACGTCCTCCTCGTCATCGCCCACGGCAGCCGCGACCCGCGGCACGCCGCGACCGTCCACGCCCTGACCGAACAGGTCCGTGCGGCCCGCCCCGGACAACGGGTGGAGACGGCCTTCCTCGACCACTGCGCCCCCGACGTGCCGCAGGTCGTGGACCGGCTGGCCGCGGAGGGCGTGCGCGACGTGGTGGCCCTTCCCCTGCTGCTGACCCGTGCCTTCCACGCCAAGTCGGACATCCCGGCGGTGCTGCGCGAGTGCGCGGCGCGGCACGCCGGGATGCGGGTGCGCCGGGCGGGCGTGCTCGGCCCCTCACCGCTGCTGCTGGGCGCCCTGGAGCGGCGGCTGCGCGAAGCCGGGCTCGGCCCCGGCGACCGCCCCTCGACCGGGATCGTCCTGGCCTCGGCGGGCTCCTCCGACCCGGAGGCGATCGCGGTGATCGAGGACATCGCGCGGGAGTGGCGGCGTACCGGTTGGCGCGACGTGCGGCCTGCCTTCGCCTCCGCATCCCTTCCCACCACCGACGAGGCGGTGCGCGCCCTGCGCGCCGAGGGGGTGCGGCACATCGCCGTCGCGCCGTACGTCCTCGCGCCGGGCTTCCTGCCCGACCGCATCGCCCGCGGCGCCCAGGCCTCCGGGGCGGACGTCCTCGCCGACGTCCTCGGCGACGCCCCCGAGGTCGCCCGGCTGCTGCTGCGCCGCTTCGACGAGGCGCTGCTGCCGCGCGTGTCGCTCGCGTCGGCCTGAGGCGGCGGCAGCCTCTCGTGGCCTCAGGGCGCGAGAGGCCGGGACAGCCGAACGACCCGTCCCACCCCGCCCCATGCCCGTCCGCCGAGCGCCGCCGGGCAGTGCGGCGCGGGCCGAGCGGAATGTCGTGTACGGCCCTCAGGCGCCGCGCAGGGCGTCCGCGAGGGGGCCGTCTCCGGTGACCTTCGCGCCGCCGTCGAGCAGGGTGCCGCCGAGGTCCTGGACGGCGCCCGCCGGCAGGGCCAGCACCGCGTCGGGACGTTCGGCGGGGCCGTCCGCGTACGACGGGGTCACACCGCCCAGTTCGATGTGGAAGGCGCCCTCGTCGAGGCGGACCTCGACCACCCCCGCGAGCGCCCCGGGCAGCGCTGCGAGATGCCGCATGAGGGGCACGGCGGCCCAGTGCGCGCGGACGGCGTCGGTGGGCCGGGGTTCCCGCAGTTCCGGCGCGCCCCACTCGGCGAGGGCGCCGAGCACCGAGAGCAGTCCGCGGCCGCGCGGGGTGAGTTCGTAGACGTACGCGGCACCGGGCGGCGCGAGGCGGCGGCGGTTGACCAGGCCGTCGCGCTCCATCTCCTTGAGCCGTGAGGCGAGGACGTCGGTGCTGACGCCGGGCAGGTCGGCGTGGAGGTCGGTGTAGCGGCGGGGGCCCGCCAGCAACTCCCTGACGATCAGGAGCGTCCAGCGCTCCCCGACGGTGTCCAGGGCCCGGGCGACGGCGCAGTACTGGTCGTAACTTCGGCGCGGCATGATCCCCAGTGTAGACAAGGAGTTGGACTTTCCAAGCACGTACTTGGTAAAACCAAGGAGAGCAGTCGCACCGAGCAGGATCGCCGGACCGGGTCGGGAGGCCGTCGCATGGAGTACAAGCAGTCGAGCAAGCTGGCCGACGTCTGCTACGAGATCCGCGGGCCGGTGATCGAGCACGCCAACGCGTTGGAGGAGGCCGGCCACAGCGTCCTTCGGCTCAACACGGGCAATCCGGCGCTCTTCGGCTTCGAGGCGCCCGAGGAGATCCTCCAGGACATCATCCGCACGCTCCCCGCCTCGCACGGCTACAGCGACTCGCGCGGCATCCTGTCCGCCCGGCGGGCGGTGGCCCAGCACTACCAGGAGCGCGGGCTCGCCGACGTCGGCGTGGACGACGTCTTCCTCGGCAACGGGGTGTCGGAACTGGTGCAGATGGCCGTCCAGGCCCTCGTCGACGACGGCGACGAGGTGCTGATCCCGGCCCCGGACTTCCCTCTGTGGACGGCCGTGACGAACCTGGCCGGCGGCAAGGCCGTTCACTACCTCTGCGACGAGCAGGCGGACTGGTTCCCCGACCTCGACGACATCGCCTCGAAGATCACCAGCCGTACGCGGGCGCTGGTCATCATCAACCCCAACAACCCGACTGGCGCGGTCTACCCGCGCGAACTCCTCGAGGGCATGCTCGACCTGGCCCGGCGCCACCACCTGGTCGTCTTCGCCGACGAGGTCTACGACAAGATCCTCTACGACGACGCCGTCCACCACACGGCGGCCCAGCTCGCCCCCGACGTGCTGTGCCTGACCTTCAGCGGGCTGTCCAAGGCCTACCGGGTGGCGGGCTTCCGCTCCGGGTGGCTGGTCGTCACCGGCCCTCGGCAGCACGCCAGGAGCTACCTCGAGGGCCTGACGATGCTGGCATCGATGCGGCTGTGCCCCAACGTCCCGGCCCAGCAGGCGATCCAGGCCGCGCTCGGCGGACGGCAGAGCATCAAGGACCTGATCCTGCCCGGGGGGCGGCTGCACGAGCAGCGTGACAAGGCATGGGAGAAGCTGAACGAGATCTTTGGCGTCAGCTGCGTCAAGCCCAAGGGCGCGCTGTACGCCTTCCCCCGGCTGGACCCGAAGGTGCACCGGATCCACGACGACGAGAAGTTCGTGCTCGACCTGCTGCTCCGGGAGAAGATCCAGGTGGTGCAGGGCACCGGCTTCAGCTGGCCGCGCCCGGACCACTTCCGCATCCTGACCCTCCCCCGGGCCGACGACCTGGACGCGGCGATCAGCCGCATCGGCCGCTTCCTCGCGGGCTACCGGCAGTGACACCTCCCGGGGGCCGGGCGCCCCGCACTGACCAGCGGCTACGGCAGGGCGGCGGAAAACCGTCGGCGCTCGTCCAGCGGGTGCTCGCCGAACCGGTGTGGACGAAGAAGCTCACCGACGAGGACCGGCGCGGCCTACCGCACTGTTCTGGCGAACGACCCGTTGGCCAATGCTGAGCCTGCGCATCGTCTCCCGGCCCAAAGGGGCCAAGGGCTTCGTCGTGTTGCCCCGCCGTTGGAAAGTCGAGCGCACGATCGGCTGGTGCATGAACGCCCGCCGCAACACACGCGACTACGAACGTCTCCCGCAGCACTCTGAAGCCCACCTGAACTGGGCACTCATCACCATGATGACCCGACGCCTCACCCGCAAAAGCCCCCGCACCGACTGGACCAAGAAGGTCGGGCCAGCAGGTTAGCCGCGCCAAGGTGGTCAGCTCACCCGGAGGATGCCCTTCAATTCGCTCAGGCTGTCGATCCGGTAACTTGCCTGGGAAAAGTCGTTGTCCTTCGTGAACTCGTTATGGACAACAGCGCAGTCGATACCGGCCGCAACCGCCGAGGTCAGTCCTCTGGCCGAGTCCTCCACCACCAGAGTCTCCTCCCTGGTTGCGCCGAAGCGCTTCAGCCCGGCCAGGTACGGTTCCGGGTGCGGCTTGGCGAGTTGGTAGTCTTCGCGAACAATGACGAAATCCATGAACTGCCTGATCTGGCGCTTCTCATGGATGATGTCGAAGTCGGCCCGTTTCGCGGTCGTCACGATGGCCATGCGGATGTGCGCCGACAGTTCGGCAAGAGTGTCGACGACGCCCTCGATCTCAATGGCCTCAGTCCTCAGGTACTCCTGGTAGTAGCCGTTGCGGGCCTCGCGAACCCGGCTGAGGGTCCGGTCTTCGATGCCGGCCGCCTTGGCTTGGGCCCATGAGCCCGATCCACGGGCCATGTCCTGAAGGTACTGATCCTTGTCCAGCGTGAAACCGGCCTCCGCCAGGGCGCGTTCCGCGGATTTGAAATACCAGAACTCGGTGTCGACCAGGACGCCGTCATGATCGGAGAGGATGTACTTCTTCACAGCCTCATTCCCTCCGGAGGCCGCAGCGGCTAGGCGTGCCGTCGCAGACCGCTCCCCGGTGGTGCTCCGCCTCAGCCCCAGTAACGACCCACGCGCCAC
>NZ_CBDRBL010000001.1:0-198424 GCF_965342175.1 Actinacidiphila sp. bgisy167 | reverse complement strand
CATCGACTCGGGAACCGGGGCTTTTTTGCGTTGGTGCCAGGTCGTCAGCGCACACCGATCCATAACTCCGCGACGCCGGGCGAACACGCCTCAGGCGGAACGAAGGGTGCTTGCCGGCCAGAGGCGTTGGCCTGGCCCTCGCTGCCCTCGTGCCGGGGCGGAAGGGGAATGCGGTGCACGGTGCGCCACGTCCGGTGGACGGGTCCAGGACGGGGCGGCCGAGAACACGCACCGAGCCGTAGCCGTTGGGCAGGGTGTCGAGGACGACGATGCGCGGCTCACGTGCCGGAGCCGCGGGCCCTGTGAGGTGGCGAGGACCGTCAGGCCCGCGCCGGTGAGTGTGAGAAACCCGCGTCGTCTCACAGATCTCCCGCCAGTGCTGGGGCGTTGCGTCCCTCGCCGGTCACTGTGGTGCGAAGGGGCAGCGGGAGGGCGGGTTCGGCCGCGTCGGCCGGGACCCGTGCCCGATTACAGTGGGGCGGTGCGCTACGACCTGGTCATCTTCGACAACGACGGCGTGCTCGTGGACAGCGAGCCGATAGCCAACCGCATCCTGGCGGGCCTGCTGACGGAGGTCGGGCACCCGACCTCCTACGAGGAGTCCGTCCGCGACTACATGGGCTCTGCGATGCACCGCGTCCACGATCTGGTCGCCGAGCGCACCGGGCAGCGGTTGCCGGAGGACTTCGACGCGACCTACTACGCACGGGTCTTCGACGGCTTCCGGCGCGAGCTGGAGTCGGTGCCGGGTGTGGCGACGGTGCTGGACAAGCTGGCGGCGGACGGGATTGCGCACTGCGTCGCGTCCTCGGGCAGTCACGAGCGCATCCGGGTGGCGCTGAAGAAGACGGGGCTGTACGAGCACTTCGGCGAGGAGCGGATCTTCAGCGCGCAGGACGTCGGGCGTGGGAAGCCGGCTCCGGACCTGTTCCTGCACGCCGCGCGCACGATGGGCGTGGCTCCGGAGCGGTGCGCCGTGGTGGAGGACAGTCCGCTCGGGGTGCGGGCCGCGGTGGCGGCCGGAATGGACGCCTTCGGCTTCACGGCGATGACGCCGGCGGAGAAGCTCGCGGGGGCACGGGAGTTGTTCGCGGACATGGCCGAACTGGCGGCGAAACTCTTCGTGTGACCGCTCTACCCGTCCGTAGCCGGCAGCCCTACGCTGCACGCTCATGGACGGCATCGACGGCGGTCTGCGCCATGGACGGGCCTCGCTGGCCGTCGGCTTCTTCGCGCAAGGGGCGACCTTCGCTCTGCTGGTGACCCGGATCCCCGCGCTGCAGGACCGCTACGGCGTCAGTGACGCGCTGCTGCCCGCGTTCTTGGCCGCGGTGCCGGTGCTGGCGGGTGTGGGGAGCGTCGCCACCGAGCACCTGGTGAAGCGGGTGCGGCCGAGCGTGGTGCTGCGCTGGGCGCAGCCGGCGGTGTGCCTGGCGCTGCTGGGGGCCGGCGCCGGGGAGGCGTTGTGGCAACTGGCCGCGGCGCTGGCCGTCTTCGGGATATGCGTCGGCGCCCTGGACGCGTCCATGAACATGCTCGGGGTGAGTCTGCAGCGTGCCTACGGCCGCAGCATCATGCTGGGCTTCCACGCCGCGTACAGCCTCGGCGGCATCCTGGGGGCGTCGCTGGCTTGGGCGGGGGCGCACTGGCAGCTGTCGCTGGCGCTGCTGTACGGGCCGGTGGTGGCGGTGCTGATCCCGCTGACGCTGGTGGGCAGCCGCTGGTACGTCGACGGGAGGGCGGAAACCGGCGGCACACCCGCCGCGTCGGCCGCGGCTCCCGTGGCGATGCGGTTGCTGCTCCCGCTGTGCCTGGTGATGGCGTTCGCGTACATCGGCGACTCCACCGTCTCCAACTGGAGCGCGAAGTACCTGCAGGACGTGCTCGGCGGTTCCGAGCAGCTGGCCACCGTCCCGTACAACGTCTACATGGTCACCACCCTCCTGGGCCGTTCGGTCGGGGACCTCGGTGTGCGGCGCTTCGGGGCGGCAGCGGTGGTGCGGGCGGGCGCGCTGGTGGCGGCGGCGGGCTTCGCGGTGGTCGCGGCCGCGCCCGGCGCGTGGGTCGGGATGGCGGGCTTCACGCTGCTGGGGCTGGGCCTGTGTGTGATCGTGCCGCAGACGTTCGCGGCTGCCGGGCGGCTTTTCCCGGAGGCGTCGGACACGGCGATCGCGCGGCTGAACATCTTCAACTATGTGGGTTTCCTGGTCGGTTCACCCCTGGTGGGCGCCTTGGGCGACGCCTGGAGCTACCGGGGGGCGATGCTGGTGCCGATGCTGCTGGTGGCGGCGACTCTGCTGTACGCCCACTCGTTCGGGACCGATTCCGCCCGATACGGTGTCGGCCATGAGCGGCCGCGCACAGCTGATGTGGGACGAGCAGGTAACGGGCTATGACTTCGGTCGCGGGCACCCGATGGATCCGGTGCGGCTCGCACTGACCATGGGACTGGTCCGGGCCTTCGGCCTGGATCGCGCGGTCACGGTCGCCGCGGCACCCGCGGCCGGCGACTCGACGCTGCGACTGGTGCACGACGCGGAGTACGTGGCGGCGGTGCGCCGGGCCTCGGCCGACCCCCGGGGCCTGACGGAGCTGGCGTACGGGCTGGGCACCGTGGACACCCCGGCGTTCGAGGGCATGCACGACGTCTCGGCGCTGATCGCGGGCCAGTCGGTCGGGGCGGCGGAGGCGGTGTGGCGCGGCGAGGTGGCGCACGCGGTGAACTTCGCGGGCGGTCTGCACCACGCGATGCCCGCGATGGCTTCGGGTTTCTGCGTCTACAACGACGCCGCGCTGGCCGTGGCCCGGCTGCTGGAGCTGGGCGCGGAGCGCGTCGCGTACGTGGACGTGGACGTGCACCACGGCGACGGCGTCCAGACGGCCTTCTGGGACGATCCGAGGGTGCTGACGATCTCCCTGCACGAGCACCCGCGCACCCTCTTCCCGCAGACCGGGTGGCCGGAGGAGACCGGCGGCGCGTCCGCGGAGGGCACCGCGGTGAACGTGGCGCTGCCGGCCGGCACGGGGGACGAGGGCTGGCTGCGGGCGTTCCACGCGGTCGTGCCGGAGCTGCTGGCGGCCTTCCGTCCGCAGGTGCTGGTGAGCCAGCACGGCGCGGACACGCACTTCGAGGACCCGCTGGCGCACCTCGCGGTGAGCCTGGACGCGCAACGGGCCGTCGCGGAGGCGCTGCACGGCCTGGCGCACGAGCACGCCGGGGGCCGCTGGGTCGCCCTGGGCGGGGGTGGCTACGCGGTGGTGGACGTGGTGCCCCGGACGTGGACGCACCTGGTGGGCATCGCCGCCGGGCGGCCGATCGCGCCGGAGACGGAGACGCCCGAGGAGTGGCGGGCGGAGGTGTACCGCAGGACGCGCCAGATGGGGCCGCTGCGGATGACGGACGGGCGGGACGCGGCGTTCACCGGTTTCGAGGACGCAGGGTACGACCCGGCGGACCGGCTGGACCAGGCGATCCTGGCGACCCGGCGGGCCGTCTTCCCTCCGCACGGGCTGCTGCCGTAGGTGTACCCCGGCCGACACGTCGGTGACAGTGCCGGTCGGTGCTCGATCATGGCGGGACCTCGGGGCGCGGTGGAGATCCCCGTTCTCACTCGAGGCGTCGTCAAGGACGGTGGATCGACGCGTGACCTTCAGGCGATGACCCGGCCGCGGAGGATGATGCGGCTGGGGTGGTCCAGAGCGGAGGCGTCGAGCGCGGGGTCGGTGTCGTAGGCGACGAGATCGGCGGGGGCTCCGTCGACCAGGCCGGGCAGGCCGAGGTAGGAGCGGGCCGACCAGGAGGCCGCGCCCAACGCCGCTTCGGGCGGCAGGCCCGCACGGACCAGCCATTCGATCTCCGAGCCGACGGTGCCGCACGGGAAGCTGTCGGTGCCGGCCAGGACGCGGACACCGGCCTCGTGTGCGGCTCTCACGTTGGGCAGCATCGCGTCCCATCCGGCCAGCCACCAGTTTCGGCGGGCGCTCGGTTCGGCGGCCCGCCGCCGGTCGGCTCCGGAGCCGAAGACGCTGAGCGTGGGGACGAACGCGGTGCCCTGCTCCGCCATCCGATCGATCAGGCTCGGGTCCAGGTGCATGCCGTGCTCCAGAGTGTCGACTCCGGCCAGGACGGCGTTGCGACTGCCCTCGCTGGTCTGGCAGTGGGCGGCCACCCGGCCGCCGATCGAGTGGACGGCCTGGACGACAGCGGTGAGGACGTCCAGCGGCAGTGCGGGTTCGTCATGCCTCCAGTCCCCGATGACCTTGCACCAACCCGACGACGCGGTGGCCTCCTCCACGGCTGCGCGGACCAGGTCGGCCTCGGTCACGTGTCTTCCGAAGCCGGGGAAGAAACGGCCCGGGGTGGCCAGCCAGCGTCCGGCCGAGTGGACGCGGGGCATGTCCGGGTCCTCGTCCACCCAGTCGGGGATGCGGGCTGCGGACCCGGGCGTGCGTACCAGCAGCACTCCGGCGTCCCGGTGGTCGGTCAGATGCCGCCGAAGCGTCGCGTCGCTGAACGGGGCCTCGATGCTCTCGGTGCCGGGGTGGGTATGTGCATCGACCAGGCCGGGCAGCAGCCAGCCGCCGTCGACGACGAGCTCGGCATCCGGGGCGGCCCCGGCCCTCAGCCGGCCGCCCTCGATCCGGAAGGAACGCTCCTCCCGCTCGGGCAGTACGACACCGCGCACCTGCAGCACCACCAGTGGCCTCCCCGCGGACCTGCCTGCACGTCGGTCGGTCTCACTGATCCTATGAGGGGCCGCGGCAGGAGGACCCCTGCGTCAGTCCGCAGCGTCAGTCCGCAGCGTCAGTCCGCTCTCCGAGGCCGCGCTCGAATCTCGCTCCGGCGGACGAGGGCGACGAGGCGGGGTGCGTTCGCCGTCCGCCACGAAACGCCGGCCGGTCGCGGGGGCCTCTTCCCCTCGCTGGGGCCGTGGGGTCCTGGAGGGCCGTCTGGGCGGGGGTGGCGATCCGAACGACCGCACCCAGGGGTGATGTCCGGCCCGTTCCTGCACGAGAGGGGGCAAGGGAGGCCACCATCGGCGCGTGGTGACTGCTGCCGCGCTGCGTGCGCATCTGGTGGAGGCGGGGATCGCGGGGGCCGTGGCGACTCCGCGGGAGAAGAGCCTGCGCAGCTATCGGCTGTTCGCGGCGGGGGACCCGCGGCAGACGCTGGGGTTGGACCCGGCGCGGCCGTGGACGCAGACCGCCCTGCTGCGGCTGATGGCCGAGCGGTGCGGGGTGTCGCCGGACCCGGGGCACACCCGCGGGCAGGAGGTGATCGACCCGGACCGGACGCTCGCGGGGCTCGAGGCCTTCGCCGTCCGGCTGGGGGAGGCCGCGCGGCGCAGGGAGCCCGTTCTCATCGGTACGGGTCATCCGCACCGGCTGCTCGGGTTCTACGCCGGATTGGCGGCCGCCCTGTCGGCGGCGGGCTGCCCCGTTCTCACCCCGTCGCATGGCCGATGTGTCGACATGACGACGCAATTCGGTCTACGTACCCACAACCTCTGGTACGCGGAGGGCGTCGCGACGGTGCGGTCCGTGCCGGGCGAGGGGGCCATGGGAGCGCCGGCGGTGCACACGCACTCCCCGCTCCCGGTTCGGGTCGCGCTGGCGGGCGCGGCTGGAGGCGCAGGGCCGCTGCCGAGCCTCGTGGTGGGGGACCACGGCTGGGTCTGCGGAGCAGGTCAGCTCGGCATCGAGGCCATCGGGCTGGCCGACGCGGACGACCCGGCGGTCTTCGTCGCGGAGGCGGAGGGCAGGGTCTCGGTCGCGGTTCCGCTTGATGACGCCGTGCGGTCCGACCACTACCGGCCGCTGACGCGCTATGTACTCAATCGAGCGTGTCTGTCACAGTAGTCAACCGATCGCTGCTCCTCTTCCCCACTTGCATCACCCGCACCTAGTCTGGGGAGGAGCGCACGTGCGAGAGGGAGTCACCGGAGGGGAAGCCGGTGCCCGTCATGTGCGGAAGGTTCAGGTGTGTCATGGCTTCTAGCGAGAGGCCTCTCAACGAGGTCGTGTTCCTGACCGTGGCAGAGGTCGCCGCGGTGATGCGAGTGTCCAAGATGACCGTGTACCGGCTGGTGCACAGCGGTCATCTGCCGGCGATCCGGGTGGGGAGGTCCTTCCGGGTACCGGAGCAGGCCGTCCATGACTATCTTCGTGAGTCCTACGTGGGGGTGGGGGAAACCGCCTGACGACCGGCCTCGGTTTCTGCTCGGCGCTTGCGGACGGGTAGGCTGTGCCGACGTAGGTCGTGTGGGCTCGGACGCCCCGCACCGAGTGATTCCGAAGCGAGGGTAGTCGTGGGCTCTGTCATCAAGAAGCGGCGCAAGCGTATGGCCAAGAAGAAGCACCGCAAGCTGCTGAAGCGTACGCGTGTGCAGCGTCGCAACAAGAAGTAAGCGGGCTGCGCGTCGCACTTCACTGCCCTCCTGACCCCACCGACCGTGGGGGCGGGAGGGCAGCGGCGTTTCCGGGGACCGCCGGGCCGGGCCCCTTCCCGGCGGTGCTCCCGCGTACCAGCGTCATCACAACGCAACGGCCAACCGATACGGTGCGTACATGCGGTCCGAGGGAAGGCGCTGATCGTGGGCAAAGTGGTGCTGGTGACCGGAGTCGCCCGCCAGCTCGGCGGCCGGCTGGTACGGCGTGTCATGCGTGACCCCGACGTCGACCGGGTGGTCGCGGTCGACACGCTGCCGCCCTCGCACTCCCTGGGCGGCGCGGAGTTCGTCCGTGCCGACATCCGGCATCCGATGATCGCGAAGGTGCTGGCGGAGCAGTCGGTGGACACGGTGGTCCACATGGACGTCAGCGGCACGCTGCCCGGCCGCGGCAGCCGGGCGGCGGTCAAGGAGACCAATGTCATCGGCACGATGCAGCTGCTGGGCGCCTGCCAGAAGGCCCCGACGGTGCGCCGCCTGGTGGTGAAGTCCACGACGAGCGTGTACGGTTCCGCGCCCCGCGATCCGGCGGTCTTCACCGAGACCATGCCGCCCAAGTCGCTGCCCGGCGGTGGCTTCGCCAAGGACGCCGTCGAAGTCGAGGGGTATGTGCGCGGCTTCGCGCGGCGGCGGCCGGACGTCGCCGTGTCGGTTCTGCGGTTCGCCAACATCCTGGGCCCGCGGGCCGACACGCCGCTTGCCGAGTACTTCGCGCTGCCGGTGCTGCCCACCGTCCTCGGCTACGACCCGCGGCTGCAGTTCGTCCACGAGGACGACGTCATCGACGTCCTGATGCTGGCCCTGCGCGACGAGCGCAGCGGGACGATCAACAGCGGGACGTTCAACATCGCCGGTGACGGGGTACTCCTGCTCTCGCAGACCGCGCGACGGCTGGGGAAGCCCACGGTGCCGGTGCTGCTACCCGCCGTCACATGGGTGGGGCAGATGCTGCGCACCGCCGGCGTCACCGACTTCTCGCGCGAGCAGATCCGGCTGCTCACCCACGGCAGGGTCGTGGACACCACACAGATGCGCGAGACGCTCGGCTTCACCCCGAAGTACACCACCGCCGAGGCCTTCGCCGACTTCGCCCGCGGCCGAGGCGCAGGGCTGCTGCCGCCCGAACGGCTCGCGAACGCGGTCGACCGGCTCGCCGCGCTGGTCCCCGCGGGCGGAGCCCGAGGACTGGGCTCGTGAGCACAGCTGCGAGGAGGAACCGCACCATGGCGGACGCCAAGGTCATCCCGTTCGACGAGGACTCGCGGTCCCGCAGGGGAGCGCAGCGCCAGCGCGGGCGGGGCACGGCCCGCGGCAAGGCGGGTGGCGACACCGGGAGCGCGGTGGCCGCGCTGCCGGGCGAGGAGCGGCCCGCGAACGCGGGCGCGGAGGAGGGCGCGCAGGACGCCGTGACGGCTTCCGGGGGCGATCCCGGCGCGCGCGGTGCCGGAGGTGCCCGTGGGGCGGCGAAGGGCGCGCAGAGCGCCTCGGCGGACGCTGGGGGGCACTCCGGCGGCATGCCGGGAAGCCCGCTGGCGGCTGCCCTGGGCGCGGCCGCGGACCGGCTGCTGGGCGGGCCCTGGGAGCGCCGGGTGGCGCACGGGCTGGCCTTCCTGCGCCGCCGGATCACCGGCGACTACGAGGTCGACGACTTCGGCTACGACGAGGAGCTCACCGACCAGGTCCTGATGTCACTGCTGCGGCCCTTGTACGAGTCGTACTTCCGGGTCGAGGTGAAGGGCGTCGAGAACATCCCGGCCGAGGGCGGCGCCCTGGTGGTGGCCAACCACTCCGGGACGCTGCCGATGGACGGGCTGATGATGCAGGTCGCCGTCCACGACCACCACCCCGCGGGGCGGCACCTGCGGCTGCTGGCGGCGGACCTGGTGTTCGTGCTGCCGCTGGTCAACGAGCTGGCCCGCAAGGCGGGGCACACCCTGGCCTGCGCCGAGGACGCCCAGCTGCTGCTGGAGCGCGGTGAGGTCGTCGGTGTGATGCCCGAGGGCTTCAAGGGGCTGGGCAAGCCCTTCTCCGAGCGCTACAAGCTGCAGCGCTTCGGGCGGGGCGGTTTCGTCGCGACCGCGCTCCGGACCGGGGTGCCGATCGTCCCGTGCTCCATCGTGGGCGCGGAGGAGATCTATCCCATGATCGGCAACGCGCAGACGCTGGCCCGGCTGCTGGGCTTCCCGTACTTTCCGATGACCCCCACGTTCCCGTGGCTGGGACCGCTGGGCATGGTGCCCCTGCCGACGAAGTGGACGATCCAGTTCGGGGAGCCGATCCCGACGGACGGGTATGCGCCGGAGGCGGCGGAGGACCCGATGCTGGTCTTCAACCTGACCGACCAGGTGCGGGAGACCATCCAGCACACCCTGTACAAGCTGCTGGTGCAGCGGCGCTCGGTGTTCTTCTAGCCGGTTCCTGACCAGGCCGTGTCGTGCGCGAGCGGCCCGATGAAGCCGGATACGGCGGTGGGCCGGGGCATGACACCCGGGCCCACCGCCGTGTCGAGCCTGCTCAGTCGTCCCTGTCGTCCCTGTCGTCGCTGTCGCTCCGGTCGTTCTCGGCGCTGAGACCGAGGCCCGGCAGGAGTCCGGGCAGCAGCGGCGGGAGGGTGACCGACGGCTGGTGGGGGGTGGTGCCTTCCGGCGAGCCACTGCTCGGTGTGGGGCCGAGCAGATCGCCCGTGCCTGCGATGAGGCCGGTGTCCGCGCTGCCGGATGCCGACGGGCTGGCCTTGGCGCGTGCGTGCTCGTCGGGCGAACCGCTCATCGAGCCGTCGGCCGAGGGCGACGGGGCAGCCCGGGTGCCGCTCGCGGAGCGGTTGACGCTGCCCGGCACTCCGCGGTCGACACTGTGGCCGGCGCCGGTCTCGGGCGGCAACAGCCGCTGCAGCGGCGCCACTTCGTCCTCTATGGCGTCGAAGACGGAGGTGACCTTGTTGCCCACGTCGTCGAGCCGGGAGGGAAGCCGGTCGCGCAACTCGGTCCAGCCCTTGCGGTGGTTGCTGGAGAACGCGGAGAGCGTCTCGATCGGCCGCAGCGAACCGTCCTTGCGGTACGCGGCGGCGAGCAGCCGGTGGCCCTCGGAGGCCTCCTCCTGCATCCCCGACAGCGCCCTGCGGATCTCGCCCAGGGACTCGTCGTCGAGCTCGCCGCCCCGGCCGCGTTCCATGAGGCGGCGGGCCTCCTGGAGCCGGGTGGAGGCGAGGTCGAGGTAGACCTTGCCGCGGTCGGCGTCGTCGTCGGCGAGGTTGAGGCGCATGTCCTCCATGCCTCGTTTGAGGCCGTAGAGGGTGTCGCCGGGCAGCGCGTCCGTGCTCGCGGCGGCGACGCCGCCGAGGGCGCCGGCCGCGACGCCGACGGACAGACCGCCTGCGGCGAGCCTGCGCGACCACGCGGAACGCGGCTTCGGCCGGCCGTTGCCGCGGTCGCCGGCGCGGTGCGCACCGCGGCCGCCGTCGCGCTGTACGGGAACCGTCAGTGTGCCGTCGGCGAGCGCGGCCTCCATGGCGGCGATCAACTGCGCACGTTGGACGGTCTTGGTCTCCGGGTCCAGTGTCGGACGCGGCACGTCCCGCAGGGCGCCCGCCAGGGCCAGGAACGTGTCCTGGTCCGGATCCGCATGCCGGTCCGCGGCATGGGCGCCGTGCTGTACGCCGGCGTCCGTCTGGGGGCCTTCGCCCTCGAGGGCGTCGGCGAAGGCGTTAGCCCGCCGGTGCGCCGTTGGATTCGCGATCACGGGCGGCACCTCCTCTCGTCATCCACCTCGACTCCCCCACGTGCCTTCAAGGTTGTGCACCTTGAGCCTTTCCACTCGATCGAGTGATCGGAAGCGGGCAGGGCACGGCATTGGGGGGTCCGCATGTGATGCAACGAGTGCCGCCCGAGTTGGGTTACGCAGTCATGATGATCGGACCGTGGAGGCAGTCGCAAGGTGAAGATCCATCCATCGCGCTCATCGCGCGTCGTCGGGGAGCAGTCGGGCGAGGGTCCGTACGGCCCGGTACTGCAGGGTCTTGATCGCGCCTTCGTTCTTGCCCATGATGCGGGCCGTCTCGGCGACCGACAGCCCCTGCAGGAAGCGCAGCGTCACGCACTCCTGCTGCTGGGGGTTGAGCTTGCGGACGGCCCGCAGCAGCGACTCGTTGGACAGCGCCTCCAGGACGCAGTCCTCCGGGCTGGGCTCGACCTCGTTGGCGTCGAGCATCTCCCCGGTGGTCACCTCCAGCCGGAACCGGCTGGACTTGAAGTGGTCGGCCACCAGGTTGCGGGCGATGGTGACCAGCCAGGCGCCGAAGTCGCGGCCCTGCCAGGTGAAGGTGCCGATGCGGCGCAGGGCGCGCAGGAAGGTCTCGCTGGTCAGGTCCTCGGCGGTGGCCTTGCCCCCCACGCGGTAGTAGATGTAGCGGTAGACCGTGTCGGAGTAGTGGTCGTACAGCCGCCCGAAGGCCTCGGTCTCTCCGGCCTGGGCGCGTTCGACCAGGTCCATCATGCGTCCGCTGTCGCTGTCGGCCGCCGGCCGGCGCGGGGTGGCGCCCGTGGACCGGTCGGCCTGCTGGGCGTTGCGGGATCGTCTGCCGACCGTGGCCCGGCCGTCGGCGAGCGCGTAGGCGCGGCCGGCGGGCGCTGCCGCTGTGGCGAGTGCGGGGACGGGCACGGCGTACGCGGGGACGACGCGCAGCAGGTGCTCAGCCACCAGTGCGCGCAGCGTAGCCAGGCCAGAGGCGTCAACCCCGGTGTGTGGGTACACGGGACTCCCAGAGGCAGAACTTCCATCACGTGCAGTTCGGAACCGTTCACCCGTCGTGGCGACGTGTGGGTACCGGCTTGCGTCTGAGGAGAATAACGCTTCGTACAGGCGGTGCTACACCGAGTTGCTGAAATCGTCGGTTCCGCCCACTCTCTGGCGGAATGATGATCGAGTAATTATCGAACGTCGAACCGATGTTGACCACATACCGTCGTGAAATGGTCGCGTGGAGAGCGTGTTGTGGTTGTGTGGCTGACCGTGAACCGGCGGGACGTCGGCGGGGGGTCCGGGCGTGTCGCCCGCGTCCCTAGCGGCGGCGGCGCTGCAGGGCCATCGCGGCGGCCGCGCCGCCCGCCACTGCGCCCACGCCCGCGGCCGCGGGGATGCCGATCTTGGCCGCCTTGCGGCCGGTGCGGTAGTCGCGCAGCCGCCAGCCCCTTTCGCGTGCGTGCTTGCGCAGACGCGTATCAGGATTGATCGCATATGGATGTCCGACGAGCGACAGCATCGGAATGTCGTTCGACGAGTCGCTGTACGCCGCGCAGCGCGAGAGTTCGAGTCCCTCCGCCGCGGCGAGCGCCTTGACGGCCTCGGCCTTGGAGGGGCCGTGCAGCGGCTCGCCGACCAGCCGGCCGGTGTAGCGGCCGTCGACGTGCTCGGCGACGGTGCCGAGGGCGCCGGTGAGGCCGAGCCTGCGGGCGATGATGCTCGCGGTCTCCACCGGGGCCGCCGTCACCAGCCAGACCCGCTGGCCGGCGTCGAGGTGTGCCTGGGCGAGCGCGCGGGTGCCGGGCCAGATCTTGTCGGCCATGTACTCGTCGTAGATCTCCTCGCCGATGGACATCAGTTCCTCGACGCGGTGCCCCTTGATGATCGACAGCGCGCTCTCCCGCACCTCCTGCATGTGCTCGGGGTCCTCGGAGCCCGCGATCCGGAAGTACGCCTGCTGCCAGGCGAAGCGCGCGAGGTCGCGGCTGCGGAAGAACTTCCGTTTGTACAGGCCGCGTCCGAAGTGGAAGATCGCGGCGCCCTGCATCACGGTGTTGTCCAGGTCGAAGAAGGCGGCGGCGTGCGGATCGCCCGCCACCGGGAACGCGGGCGCGCCCGCCCGGTCGTCCTTCCTTCCCGCGGCTGACGCGGGGGCCGCGAGCGCGGCCTCCGCCGCGGCCTCGCCGGCCAGCACGCTGCGCTCGGTGGCGGAGCGCTTACGGGGGGTGAGCCATCGCAGAGCGGCCATGGGGCGAGCATAGCCATTCCATGGGTCGACTCCCGCGCATCGGCGGAGCGGGTGCATGAACTCCGTGCGACAAGGGCGTTACCGGGGGTCGGGAACCGACGGAGGCAGAATGGCCGGCATGAGCCCTCTGTTCGGACATCGAGCCCGCGCGCCCCGTGAGACCCCCGCCCCGGCCGACCGGACGGTGACGCTGATCGCCAAGCCCGGCTGCCACCTGTGCGACGACGCGCGGACGGTCGTCCGCAGGGTCGCCGACGAGCTGGGCGCGCGCTTCGAGGAGAAGGACATCACGCTCGACCAGGAACTGCACGACCGGTACTGGGAGCAGGTGCCGGTCGTCCTCATCGACGGGGAGCAGCACACCTTCTGGCGCGTCGACGAGGCCCGGCTGCGGCGCGGACTGGGCGCCTGAGGCCGCTGGTGCGACTGGTGGGCGATTTGCGTGTGTTCCTCTGGGCGCGCGTGCTCGATTACCATCGAGGCGGTTTGTGACAGCGGGGGTGCGTGAGTAAGGACGGTGACTGCGTGCTCCCGGGCAGGCCCAAGGCGAGCGGCGGCTTCGCCGTGATCGATCTCGAGGCGACCGGTTCCAGTTCGCGGCGCCACCGGGTGGTGGAGCTGGCCGTGGTGCTGCTCGACCGCGATTTCGGGCCCGAGGGCGAGTTCTCCACCCTCGTCGACCCCGAGGGGCCGGTCGGCCCCACCCACATCCACGGCATCGAGTCCCGCCATGTCGAGGCGGTCGGCGTCCCCCTGTTCGGGCAGATCGCCCCGCGGCTGCTCGGGCTGCTGCGCGGGAGGGCGCTGGTGGGGCACAACGTGGGCTGCGACCGCGCCTTCCTGGCGGCGGAGTACGCGCGGCTCGGGGTGGAGTTCCCCCACGTCCCCGAACTGTGCACCATGCGGATGGCCGCGCTGCGCGACCCCGCCCCGGGCGGGCTGAGCCTGCTGGCCTGCGCGGAGGCGGCCGGGCTGGCAGGCTGGAGCGTGCACACCGCGCTGGGGGACGCCCGCACGACGGCCCGGTTGTTCTCCTCGTACGTCCTGGACCGCCCGGGCGGCCGCGCGCAGGCCGAGCGGGCGCTGGCGGGCGCGGCGGCCGTCGAGTGGCCGCAGATGACCGGTGCGGACGCGCTGTGGGTGGGGCGCCGGGGCGCGAACCGGACGCCCGCGGGGAACGTTCCGTCACAGCAGAAGGTTTCTTATGTCCGCAATGGGGGCGCGTGATGCCGGTCACTTCCCCCGGGCAAATCGGACACCATCTTTGTGCACACGTTCACAAAGACATAGCCTGGCGTGCACGGGGCGGTCCCGACGAGGGGTGCCGCCCGCAGCCTGGCTCTACCCGCAGGAGCATCGTGGCAACTGGCCGAACTCACCGACCGGCGACCCGCAGCCGAGGGATTCCCGAGGCCACCGTCGCCAGGCTCCCGCTGTACCTGCGGGCCCTCACCGCGCTGTCCGAGCGATCGGTGCCGACCGTCTCCTCCGAGGAACTGGCGGCCGCCGCCGGCGTCAACTCCGCCAAGCTCCGCAAGGACTTCTCCTACCTCGGCTCGTACGGAACCCGCGGCGTCGGCTACGACGTCGAGTACCTCGTGTACCAGATCTCCCGCGAACTGGGCCTGACCCAGGACTGGCCGGTCGTCATCGTCGGCATGGGAAACCTCGGGGCGGCGCTCGCCGGGTACGGCGGCTTCGCCTCCCGCGGTTTCCGCATCGCCGCTCTGATCGACGCCGACGTCCAGCTCACCGGCCGGCTCATCGCCGGGCTGCCCGTGCGGCACGCGGACGAGCTGGAGGGCATCGTGCGGGACAACCAGGTGTCCATCGGTGTGATCACCACGCCCGCCGGGGCCGCGCAGGAGGTCTGCGACCGGCTGGTGGGCGCCGGGGTCACCTCGATCCTCAACTTCGCCCCGACCGTGCTGAGCGTCCCCGACGGGGTCGACGTCCGCAAGGTCGACCTCTCCATCGAGCTGCAGATCCTCGCCTTCCACGAGCAGCGCAAGGCGGGCGAGGAGCTGGAGGGCAGCCTGGCGGCGCCCCCGGTGGCGACCAAGGCGGTACACGACGGCGGCCGCCGTCCGGGACCTGACGGGGACGTCCCCGCCGTGATGCCGGCATGAGCCTCCTCGTCGTAGGACTGAGCCACCGCACCGCCCCCGTCAGCGTCCTGGAGCGCGCGGCGCTCGGCGCGGACACCAGGAGCAAGCTGCTGCTGGACGTCGTGGCCGCCGAGCCCGCCAGCGAGGCCGCGGTCCTGTCCACCTGCAACCGCATCGAGCTGTACGCGGACGTCGACAAGTTCCACGCCGGCGTCGCCGAGTTGTCCACGCTGCTCGCGACGCACAGCGGCGTCGGCCTCGACGAGCTGACCCCGCATCTGTACGTGCACTACGAGGACCGGGCCGTCCACCACCTGTTCTCGGTGGCCTGCGGCCTGGACTCCATGGTCGTCGGCGAGGGCCAGATCCTCGGCCAGATCAAGGAAACCCTCAGCCTCGGCCAGGAGCTGCACACCGCGGGCCGGTCCCTGAACGACCTGTTCCAGCAGGCGCTGCGGGTGGGCAAGCGGGCGCACTCCGAGACCGGGATCGACCGGGCCGGGCAGTCGCTGGTGACCTTCGGTCTGGAGCAGATGGCCCAGGCCGTCGGCGGTGTGCCCTTCGAGGAGTGGGGCAAGGGCAAGCGCGCCCTGGTCGTCGGCGCCGGCTCGATGAGCTCGCTCGCCGCCGTCACCCTCGCCCGCTCGGGGGCGGGCGAGATCGTGGTCGTCAACCGCACCCAGGAGCGCGCCGAGCGCCTCGCCGAGAGCGTCGGAGGCCGTGCCGCGCCCATGGCGGACCTGGCCGGCGAGCTGGCGCACGCCGACATCGTCGTCTCCTGCACCGGGGCGACCGGGCTGGTGCTCACCGCCGACACCGTCGCCCGCGCCACGCTCTCCAGGGCCCTGCGCTCCGGCGGCGCGCCCGTGGCGCCGATCGGGATGCTCGACCTCGCCCTGCCGCGCGACGTCGACCCGCTGGTGCACTCCCTGGACGGCGCCCACGTCACCGACCTGGAGACGATCGCCGCCGCGGCGGCGGACGCGCCGATGGCCGCCGACGTCGACCAGGTGCGAAAGATCGTTTCGGCGGAGGTGGCCGCCTTCGGCGCCGCCCAGCGCGCCGCGCACATCACGCCGACCGTCGTCGCCCTGCGCGCCATGGCCGCCGACGTGGTCGCCTCCGAACTGGCGCGCCTGAGCGGCCGCCTCCCCGACCTGGACGAACGGCAGCGCGCGGAGGTCACCCAGACCGTGCGCCGCGTCGTCGACAAGCTCCTGCACGCGCCTACTGTGCGGGTCAAGCAGCTCGCGGGCGAGCCCGGCGGCGCCGGGTACGCGGACGCGCTGCGCGAACTCTTCGACCTGGACCCCCAGGCGGTCGCCGCGGTCAGCAGGGCCGACTCGCCGGGTGCGCCGGCGGTCCCCTCCGCCGCGCCGGCCGCACAGCCGGTGGCCTCGGCCGCCTCAGCAACGAGTGACTCGAATCGAGGGCGGGCATGACGAGCCCAACCGCACTGAAACTGGGAACCCGGCGCAGCGCGCTGGCGATGGCGCAGTCCGGCATGGTGGCCGAGCAGGTCCGCCGGATCACCGGCCGTGACGTGGAGCTGGTGGAGATCACCACCTACGGGGACGTCTCGCGCGAGCACCTGGCGCAGATCGGCGGCACCGGCGTCTTCGTCTCCGCTCTGCGCGACGCGCTGCTGCGCCGCGAGATCGACTTCGCCGTCCACTCCCTCAAGGACCTGCCGACCGCCGAGCCCGAGGGCCTGACCCTCGCCGCGGTCCCGCTCCGAGAGGACCCGCGCGACGCGCTGATCGCGCGCGACGGCCTGACCTTCGAGCAGCTGGCCGCCTCGCCCGGGGGCGCGCGCATCGGCACCGGCTCGCCGCGCCGCATGGCGCAGCTGAACGCCTGGGCCCGCTCGCTGGGGGCGCGCATCGAGACGGTGCCGATCCGCGGCAACGTCGACACGCGCATCGGATACGTCGCCTCGGGCGACCTCGACGCCGTCGTGCTCGCCGCCGCCGGCCTCAGCCGGCTGGGCCGCCTCGCGGAGGCCACCGAACTGATCTCCTCCGACGTCGTGCTGCCCGCTCCCGGTCAGGGGGCGCTGGCCGTCGAGTGCCCTGCGGACGACGCAGGGCTCGCCTCCGTGCTCGCCGAGCTCGACGACCCCTTCACCCGGGCCGCCGTGACCGCCGAGCGCGCACTGCTCGCCGCCCTGGAGGCCGGTTGCTCCGCGCCCGTGGGCGCGCTGGCCGACCCCGTCGTGGACGGGCACACCACCGAGCTGCGCCTGCGCGGTGTCGTCGGGACCACCGACGGCTCCTCGCTGGTGCAGATGTCCATCACCGGTCCGACCCCCGCATCCCGGGACGAGGCGGTGGCCCTCGGCCACGAACTCGCCGCGGAGATGCTCGCCAAGGGCGCGGCCGGTCTTATGGGGGAGCGCGAACTTTGAGCCCCACCGCCGCCGCAGCCACCAACACGACCGCAGACGCCACCGCCGCCGGGCCGGCCGCACGGACGGGTACCGCGGACCCCGCGCCCGGGGCCGTGGGCACGCCCGGCCTCGGGCACGTCACCTTCCTCGGCGCCGGGCCCGGCGACCCAGGGCTGCTGACCCTGCGCGCCGTCGAAGCGCTCGCCCACGCCGATGTCCTGGTCGGCGACCAGCCCGTGCTGGACGTCGTGCTGACCCATGCCCGTCCGGGCGTGGACACGGCGCAGCTGGGCGAAGCCGAGGGGGAGTTGAGCTCTTCGGCCGCCGCAGCCAAGCTTTTCATGACCTCCGCGCGCACCGGCAAGCGGGTGGTCCGTGCGATCGCCGGCGACCCCGGACTCGACTCCGCGGCCGCCGCGGAGATGCTCACCTGCGCCCAGGCCGGCATCCCCTTCGAGGTCGTGCCGGGCGTGGCCGCGGCCGTGGGCGTGCCCGCGTACGCAGGCGTCCCGCTCAGCGGCGACGTGCGGTTCGTGGAGGCCGCCACCGCGTCCGGGCGGTGCTGGAGCGAGGCGGGCACCAGCGACGCGACCCTGGTCGTGTCCACCACTTTGCAGACCGTCGCCGCCAACGCGGCGGAGCTCGTCTCCGCGGGCCGCAAGCCCGACACCCCGCTGACCGTGACGGTCGCCGGCACGACGACCCGGCAGCGGACCTGGACGGCGACGCTGTCGACGATCGCGGCCGAGCTGAAGGCGACGAAGGCCCTGCCCACGCCGGAGGGGCCGATCGCGGCCATAGCCGTGATCGGCGAGCCCACCACGCGGCGCGACCTGCTCTCCTGGTTCGAGACCAAGCCGCTGTTCGGCTGGAAGGTGCTCGTGCCGCGCACCAAGGAGCAGGCCGCTTCCCTCTCCGACCAGTTGCGCTCCTACGGCGCCGTGCCGCACGAGGTGCCCACGATCGCCGTGGAGCCGCCCCGGACCCCGCAGCAGATGGAGCGCGCGGTCAAGGGCCTGGTCACCGGACGGTACGAGTGGATCGCCTTCACATCGGTGAACGCGGTCAAGGCCGTCCGCGAGAAGTTCGAGGAGTACGGCCTCGACGCGCGCGCCTTCGCCGGGATCAAGGTCGCGGCGGTGGGCGAGCAGACGGCCGCGGCGCTGGTGGACTTCGGCGTCAAGCCGGACCTGGTGCCCAGCGGCGAGCAGTCCGCCGCGGGCCTGCTGGAGGACTGGCCGCCCTACGACCCCGTCTTCGACCCGATCGACCGGGTCTTCCTGCCGCGCGCAGACATCGCGACGGAGACCCTCGTGGCGGGGCTCGTCGAGCTCGGCTGGGAGGTCGACGACGTCACCGCCTACCGGACCGTGCGGGCCTCGCCGCCGCCGGCGGAGACCCGCGAGGCGATCAAGGGCGGCGGTTTCGACGCGGTGCTGTTCACCTCGAGCAGCACGGTGCGCAACCTCGTCGGCATCGCGGGCAAGCCGCACAACGTGACCGTGATCGCCTGCATCGGCCCGGCCACCGCGAAGACCGCGGAGGAGCACGGGCTGCGGGTGGACGTGATGGCTCCGGAGCCCTCCGTCCACGCGCTCGCGCAGGCGCTGGCGGACTTCGGCACCCGGCGGCGCGAGGCGGCGATCGCCGCCGGCGACCCCGTCACGCGGCCCAGCGAGCGGCGTCCCGGCTCGCGGCGCAGGGCCCGCGTCTGACGCGTCCCGCGCTGTGGCTCGCGTGCCCCCGGCTCCCTTCGCGGCGCCGGGGGGACGTCGCTTTCGCGGGGCCGCTCCGGGCCGACAACCGGTCGGCATGAGCACGGCGCGCGCGGGCGTACCGTGGAACGCGGAAACGGCCCGGACGGAGAGAGGCGCGGCACGGTGATGAGCGCAAGCACAGGCGAGTACGGTCAGTTCCCCGGTACGAGGCCCCGCCGGCTGCGCACGTCGCCCGCCATGCGCCGCCTCGTGGCGGAGACCCGGTTGCACCCCGCCGGGCTGATCCTCCCGGCCTTCGTCCGTGAGGGCATCGACGCGCCCGTGCCGATCTCCTCCATGCCCGGTGTCGTCCAGCACACCCGTGACACCCTGCGCAAGGCCGCCGTGGAGGCGGCCGAGGCGGGCGTGGGCGGGATCATGCTCTTCGGCGTGCCGCTGGACGAGAAGAAGGACGCGGTGGGAACGCCCGGCACGGACCCGGACGGGATCCTGCAGGTGGCGATCCGCGACGTGGTCAGCGAGGTCGGCGACGCCATGGTCGTCATGTCGGACCTGTGCCTCGACGAGCACACCGATCACGGCCACTGCGGCGTGCTGGACTCCGAGGGCCGGGTGGACAACGACGCGACGCTGGAGCGGTACGCGGAGATGGCCCGGGTCCAGGCGGAGGCCGGCGTCCACGTCGTCGGCCCCAGCGGCATGATGGACGGTCAGGTCGGGGTGGTCCGGAGCGCGTTGGACGCCGCCGGGCACCAGGACGTGTCGGTGCTGGCCTACACCGCGAAGTACGCGTCGGCGTTCTACGGGCCGTTCCGCGAGGCGGTCGGTTCCTCGCTGAAGGGGGACCGCAAGACGTACCAGCAGGACCCGGCGAACCAGCGGGAGTCGCTGCGCGAACTGGCGCTGGACCTCGCCGAGGGCGCCGACATGGTGATGGTGAAGCCCGCGCTGCCGTACCTGGACGTGGTGGCGAAGGTCGCCGAGTCGGTGGACGTGCCGGTGGCGGCGTACCAGATCAGCGGCGAGTACGCGATGGTCGAGGCGGCCGCGGAACGCGGCTGGATCGACCGCGACCGCGCGATCATGGAGACCCTCACTGGTATCCGCCGGGCCGGCGCGGAGTTGATCCTCACCTACTGGGCGACCGAGGCGGCCACCCGGCTCTGAGAGGGCCGATCCGGCCGTGAGACCACCCCGTCCCGTCCGCCACCGACGCGAGGAGGCACGGCGATGACCGCCGTGGTGCTCGTGCACGGCCTGTACCACCGTCCCGAGCACTTCGCCCTGGTGGCGGAACCCCTCCGGACCGCCGGGACCGAGGTCGTCGTCCCGGAACTCCACCGGGGCTCGCTGGCCGCCGACACGGCGGCCGTTCAGGAAGTCGTCGACTCGCTGCCGCAGCCCGCGATCGTGCTCGGCCACTCCTACGGCGGGTCGGTGATCACCGGGCTGCGCGGGGTGGGGCGTCTGGTGTATCTGGCGGCGTTCGTGCCGGACACCGGGGAGAGCGCGGCGGATCTGGGCGGGGCGTCCCCGCAGTTGCGGGCCGCGATCGAACCCGGGCCCGACGGCTCGACCGGCCTCCACCCCGACCGGGCCGCCGACACCCTCTACGGGGACTGTCCCGAACCGCTCGCGGCCTGGGCGGTCGGCCTGCTGCGTGCCCAGGCCCGCGGCTGCGGGCGGGGTGTCCCGGAGCGCCACGGCTGGCGGGACACCCCCTCCACCTATGTCGTCTGCGCGCGGGACCGGGCCATCGACCCGGATCTGCAGCGGGAGATGGCGACACGTTGTGCCGACGTGCGCGAGTGGCGGACGGGCCACTCCCCGTTCGTCGGACGGCCCGATCTGGTGGTCGCGCTGCTTCTGGAGTTGCTCGCCGCAGGCGCCGCGTAGGGAGGGGTGACGTCGCGACCGTTCGGCGTTGCCGCGGTACGGGCTCCGCTGAACGGCACGGCGACCGCGGCCGCCGTGCCGTGCTGCCGCGCGCCGTGCACCCGGCTTTCCGGATCGGGTGGCTGACTCGACGTCGGCCAGTGGGTACCCGTTCGCGCGCGGACGGGCGGTGCGCCGGGTGCGCGTGCGCGGAGGCGGTGGGCCCGTGTCCGCTTCGGGTGGCACCGGGCCGGGTGAGCGGGCGGCAGTCGAGTGATCCTGCCCGGCCTGGGGTCCAGCCGCGGCGGTCGCCTGTCGAAGAAGGAGGGCGGCGTTCTTCCCGACCTGCCCGGACGCGATGCCTGGAAAGGATCGCGCGCGAGACGCCGATGCGGAAGGCGCGGTTCCGGATCGACCGCTGTTTCATTACATCAAGTGGCGTTGGTGGCGATTGCGACTTAACGGCTGATGTGGGTGGGAAAGTCACAGCAAGTCCACAGCAGTCGGAGGCACAAGAGCCTCCGCCGTGAAAGGAGAACCGCGATGCGGATTCCCCGATTCGCCGCCGCGCTGGGCGTCGCGGCCGCCGTCCTGCTGGGCGGCGCCGGAGCCGCCCAAGCAGCGACGCCGCCGACGGCGGCGGTGTCGCACACGACCCAGGCGACGCAGGAGCGGGGCGGCGAGTACCGGCACGTCGGTGACCGCGGCCCGGGCCGCGAGTTCCGCCGTGACCGGGGGCGCGACGGGCGCTGGTACCACCGCAACCACCGGCACCACCCGCGCTGGCACCACCGCCACCACCGCTACGACCAGCGCTGGTACCACCGTCACGACCGCCGTTGGCACTTCCACCGCTGAGCCGTCCTGACCGGGTTGTCTCGGGGGTGTCCTTCCACCGCGGGGAAGGACACCCGTCCCTCGGGCCCGGCCGGGGATCCGCCTAGACCCACCGGAAGGACCAGGCGGGCGCGTCCACCAGGGACCCGGCGTAGGCGCGCAGCGAGTCGCTCTCCTGGGTGATGGTGTCCGGGCAGAAGGCGAAGTGCTCGGCGGCCACGTCCTCGGCCTCCTCCACGGTGGCGGGCGGCGCGGCCACGGACAGAACGAGCATGTCGAAGGCGAGCGCCACGACGCGCACGCCGAACCGGTCCTCCCAGGAGCGCAGGACCGAGCAGAGCCGGGCCACGTCGTACTCGTGGTTGCACGGCCCTGTCCAGCCGATGGCGGCGGGGACGTCGGCGCTGCGCCGGGCGGGGACGAGGGCCGCTCGGGGGTCCTTGAACCACCCCGCCTCGACCACGGACGCGGCGACCTCGGCCGCCCGGGCGTCCGGGTCGGCCTCGAACCGGCGGGCGGGGGCGAGTCCGGGCCACGTCCGGCCGAACGGGGCGACCAGGTCCGCCACTTCGTCCTCGGACTCCTCCGCGAAGTCCCAGAAGCCGGCGAGGACCTCGTCGGCGTCGTGGTCGCCCGGATAGGACATCGCTCCGGGGTCCAGTCGGCTGGTGGCGGGCAGCGCCTCGTCCAGGCAGAGCAGCAGCGGGTGCAGCCCCGCCGTCATCCGCGCGGGGAGCAGTCGTTCCCAGGAGCCGGGCTCGGCGGGCCCTTCCGCGTGCCAGAGCAGCGGTTCGGGCCAGCGGCCGTCGCTGGTGGCGTCGACGAGTGTGCCGGGCGGGAGGTCGAGGCCCAGGGAGCGGCCGGACGGGTCCTGCGCGAGCTTCGGGAGCTGGTTGGGGAGCATCGCCATGGCCGTGAATGTAGAGCCGGCCACTGACGACGGCGGCCCCGGGGGGAGGGAACTCCCGCCGGGGCCGCCGTCGTACGGGCGCGTGGCGCGTCAGAGGCGCTCGGGCGTGCGGATGCCGAGCAGCGCCATGCCCTGCCGCAGGGTGCGGGCGGTCAGGTCGCAGAGGAAGAGGCGGTTCTCCCGCAGCTCCGGGGTCTCGGCCTTCAGCACCGGGCACTGGTCGTAGAAGGTGGTGTACGCCGAGGCCAGTGCGTAGAGGTAGGAGGCCAGCTTGTGCGGCTCGTACGTCTCCGAGACGGCTGCAAGGGTCTCCGCGAACTCGTCCAGCAGCAGGCCGAGCGCCCGCTCGGCCGGCGCCAGCGGCAGCTCGGGGTGGGCGGCCGGCTTCGCGTCGCCGGCCTTCCGCAGGATCGACCGGATACGGGCGTACGCGTACTGCAGGTACACGCTCGTGTCGCCGTTGAGCGAGACCATGCGGTCCAGGTCGAAGACGTAGTCCCGGCCGAGCGAGGTGGACAGGTCGGCGTACTTGATGGCGCCGATGCCGACCTCCTTGGCGCGGTCGGCGATCTCCTCCTGGGTGAGGGCGTTCTCGCTGCCTTCCTTGTTCTTCTCCTCGATCACGGCCGAAGCCCGCTCCACCGCCTCGTCCAGCAGGTCGACCAGCCGGAAGGTCTCGCCGGACCGGGTCTTGTACGGCTTGCCGTCCTTGCCGAGGAGCGTGCCGAACGGGATGTGCAGCGCCGTGACCTCGTCGGTCAGCCAGCCGGCCCGCTTGGCCGTCTCGAAGACCATCTTGAAGTGCAGCGCCTGCCGGGAGTCCACGACGTAGAGGATCGTGTCCGCGTGCAGGTCCGCGGTGCGGTTGCGGATCGCGGACAGGTCGGTCGCGGCGTAGCCGAAGCCGCCGTCGGCCTTCTGCACGATGAGCGGGACGGGCTCGCCGTCCTTGCCCTTGATGTCGTCGAAGAACACGCACAGCGCGCCGTTGGAGCGCACGGCGACGCCGGACTCCTCCAGCAGCTTGCAGGTCTCGACGAGCATGTCGTTGTAGCCGGACTCGCCGACGACGTCCTCGTCGCGGATCTCGATGTCGAGCTTGTCGTAGACCGAGTTGAAGTAGATCTTCGACTCGTCGACGAAGCGCTGCCACATCGCCAGCGTCTCCGGATCGCCGGCCTGCAGGTCCACGACCCGCTTGCGGGAGCGGGTCTTGAACTCCTCGTCGGAGTCGAAGAGGGCCCGGGAGGCCTTGTAGAGCCGGTTCAGGCGCGACATGGAGGCCTCGCCCGCCTCCTCGCCGGCCTCGGAGGACTCGTGGTCCAGCTCGTGCGGGTGCTCCACCAGGTACTGGATGAGCATGCCGAACTGGGTGCCCCAGTCGCCGATGTGGTGGCGCCGGACCACCGTCTCGCCCTCGAACTCGAGGATGTTGACCAGCGCGTCGCCGATCACGGAGGACCGCAGGTGGCCGACGTGCATCTCCTTGGCAACGTTCGGCTGCGCGTAGTCGATCACCGTGATGCCGGGCTCGGGCTTCGCGGGCACGCCGAGGCGGTCGTCGGCGGCCCGGGCGGCGAGCGTCCGGGTGATCGCGGCGTCCGCGACGGTGACGTTCAGGAAGCCGGGGCCCGAGACCTCGACGGAGGCGATCAGCTCGTCGTCCGCCGGAAGGGCCTCGACGACCTGGGCGGCCAGCTCGCGCGGGTTCTGCTTGCTGCGCTTGGCGAGGCCCAGCACCCCGTTGGCCTGGAAGTCGGCCCGGTCGCTACGTCGCAGCAGCGGGTCGGCACCGAGGGCGTCAGCGACGCGCTGCTGGATCGAGGCGGAAAGCGAGTTGACCGAGGCCATGGGATGCGTGCTTCCTGTAAGGGATCGGAGATCAACCCTCAGTATCCCACGCGCTACCACTCATTTTTCTCTGGGACAATTGCCGGGTACCGCGCTACCCGCTGCACAGGTGGAAGGAAGTCGAGACAGTGGCTCAGAGCACCGAGGCCGACTGGGTCGCCCGCTTCGCGGACGACGTCATCGCGGAAGCCGAGCGGCGGGCTCCGGGCAAGAAAATCATCGTCGCCTCGGGGATCAGCCCCTCCGGGCCGATCCATCTGGGCAACCTGCGCGAGATCATGGTCCCGCACCTGGTCGCCGACGAGATCAAGCGGCGCGGTGTGCCCTGCGAGCACATCCTGTCCTGGGACGACTTCGACCGCTACCGCAAGGTGCCGGCCGGCTACGACCCGTCCTACGCCGAGCACATCGGCAAGCCGCTGACCTCCGTGCCGGCCCCCGAGGGCAGCCCGTACGCGACCTGGTCCGACCACTTCAAGGCCCCCTTCCGGGAGGCGCTGGCGGCGCTGGGCGTCGAGGTCACCGAGATCAGCCAGACCGTCGAGTACACCTCCGGCACCTACCGCGAGCAGGTCCTGCACGCGATGCGCGAGCGCCGGCGGATCGACGAGGTGCTCGGCCGCTACCGCACGAAGAAGAAGGGCGGCGGCGAGGAGCAGGACGACGAGGAGGCCACGCTCGCGCAGGCCCCCGAGTACTACCCGTACAAGCCGTACTGCACGGCCTGCGACAAGGACCTGACCACGGTCGTCGCCTACGACGACGACACCACCGACCTCACCTACGAGTGCCAGGCCTGCGGCAACCGCGAGACGGTCCGGCTGAGCGAGTTCGACCGCGGCAAGCTGGTGTGGAAGGTCGACTGGCCGATGCGCTGGGCCTTCAAGGGCGTGGACTTCGAGCCCTCCGGTGTGGACCACCAGTCGCCCGGCTCCTCGTGGATGGTGGGTCAGCAGCTGGTGCGCGAGATCTTCGGCGCAGAGCCGCCCATCGGCCCGATGTACGCCTTCGTCGGCATCAGCGGCATGGCGAAGATGTCCAGCTCCAAGGGCGGGGTGCCGATCGCGGCCGACGCCCTGCAGATCATGGAGCCGCAGCTGCTGCGCTGGCTGTACGCCCGCCGCCGGCCCAACCAGGCGTTCAACATCTCCTTCGGCGACGAGATCTCCCGCACCTACGACGAGTGGGACGCGCTGGAGCGCAAGGTCGCCGAGGGCACGGCCGCCCCGGTGGACGTCGCGGTGCACTCGCGTGCCGCGGGCACCGCGAGCGGGGAACTGCCGACCACCCCGCGCAAGCTGCCGTACCGCACCCTCGCCTCGGTCCTGGACATCACCACCGGGGACGAGGAGCAGACGCTGCGCATCCTGCGCGACTTCGACCAGGAGCACCCGCTGACCTCGCTGGACGAGGCCCGGCCGCGGCTGGACTGCGCCGAGCGCTGGGTGAACACCCACGTGGAGCCCGAGGCCCGCACCCAGGTGCGCACCGAGCCGGACAGCGAGGCGCTCGCGGCCCTGTCCGGGGAGGAGCGGGAGGCCCTGAAGCTGCTGGTGGACGGGCTCGCCGAGCACTGGTCGCTGGACGGGCTGACCACCCTGGTCTACGGCGTGCCGAAGATCCAGGCGGGCTTCGCGCCCGACGCCAAGCCGACGCAGGAGATGAAGGTCGCCCAGCGCTCCTTCTTCGCTCTGCTCTACCGGCTCCTGGTCGGCCGGGACACCGGGCCTCGGCTGCCCACGCTGCTGCTGGCGGTGGGTCAGGAGCGGGTGCGGGAACTGCTCTCGGCGAGCTGAGCCGGCGGACGCGTACGTGACGGCGGCGGATGGCACGGCCACCCGCCGCCGTCGTGCGTGTGGGGGTGCGAATATTCGAACGCGGTGGAGGGGCACCGCAGGCTAGGGCCCAGCAGCGGGTGGTCGTCGCACGCGGGGCGGCTCACGGGGCGCCGCAGCGGCCTCGGCACGGTGCGCAGCCGCGGCGGGTCGACCAGGCCCGGGTCGCCCGAGCGCACGACGAGCAGCCGCAGCACGTCCGTCGCGGTGTCGACGCGGCCGTGACGGCGGGGACAGCCGTGGCGTATGCGGCGGGGTCCGCCAGCAGCCAGGCCAGTACACGGGCCTTTGTCTCCCGCCCCGGGATCCGCCCCGGCAGCCACGCCAGGTCCGCCCGGTCGCGGGTCTCCAGCAGCGCCGTGCTCCGGAGGCAGCCCTGCTGGCCTACCTGCTGCGCGGCGACCTCGACCTGCCCGAGGGCGGCGAGGCGTTCGCCCTGCACCCGGGGTCCCTCGACGCGGCGCGGGTCCGGCTGCTGTCGGCGTCCGACGTGGTGGCCTCCTGGCGCCGGCAGTGGTCACGGCCTCGGCCGCCGGTTAGGAGCTGTCCGGCCGATCATGTGTTTGTCACATGCGCGGCTTTTGTCGCGGGCCGCTCGGGTTCCGCCTGAGGGGGCCCTGTGGGGCGGCATGAACGCGGCGATCTCACGGATGCCGAGTGGGACCGGCTCAGGCGCACCTGCCGGGGAGTGACGCACGGTGCGGGCGTTGGCGAGATCATCGACAGGTGATCGACGGGATCCTCCACCGGGCGCGGACCGGGGCGCCGTGGCGTGATCTGCCCGAGCGGTTCGGGCCGTGGAAGACGATCTGTGAGCGGCGCCGGTGATGGTCGGCGGACGGCACCTGGGAACGCCTGCTGCAGCACGTGCGGGCCATGGCCGATGCGGTGGGCGAGATCGACTGGGACGTGTCGGTGGACTCCACCATCGTGCGCGCCCACCAGCACGCGGCGGGCGCCCGCTGGCGCGGAGGGCATTGAACCTCGCACCTATGCGATGTGGTCCTCCATCAGCTCATTGTTGAGACGGGCCGCGAACCGCTCCAGGTACTGGTTCAGATCCCGGGCCTGGAGTTGCAGCCCGAACACCGCCTTGATGTTCGCGGCGAAAGCGCCGGGCGTGGGCATGCCCTCGCCTTCTATCGACTGCCGGAACACCCGGTACAGGTCCTCGTCCGACGGGACTGCGTCCGTTCCGCGCTCGCCGAGGTTGCGCGTCCCACCTGCGCCGTTCGGGACCTGTACGGGCGGCTCCGGGGCCTGCTCTTGGACCGACACGGGCGTTGGCGTCGGAGCAGGATCGGGCTCAGGGGCGCGAGGGTGCGGGACCGGGGCCTGCTGCGGCGCTTCGCTCCCAACGGGCTGTTGTTGCGTTTCGTCGTTGGCGACGGCCTGTTGTCGCGAGCCATATGTGGACGGCTCGTGCGGGTCGTAGCCGCCCTGGGAATGCACGGACTGAGGAGCGGCGAACCACGGGTTCGGCTCCTCCGCCGCATTGCTCGGCATCGGTGCCTGGGCGGGCGTCACCGTCCGGACGGCCCTGGACTCGTGATCCGGCACTGCGACGGCAGGGGCCGCGGCCTGCGCGGGCCGCGGCTCGATGGCAGTCGCCGTGAGGCCGACGGGCGCCGACGCCTGGCCGGCCGCCGGGGGGTCGATGCCCGCGGCGGCCAGGCCGAGGGCCGCGGTCTGCTCCAGCGGCACCCCGTACCGGGCGAGCTTCAGCGGCATCAGGGCTTCGACCGGGGCCTTGCGGCGCCAGGAACGGCCGTAGCGGGCGCGCAGCCGGGCACGGTAGACAAGGCGTTCCTGCTCGACCCGGATGACCTCTTCGTAGCTGCGCAGCTCCCACAGCTTCATGCGCCGCCACAGGCGGAAGGTCGCGAAGGGGGCCAGCAGCCACCGGGTGATCCGGACCGACTCCATGTGCTTGTCGGCGGTGATGTCGGCGATGCGGCCGATGGCGTGCCGGGCCGCCTCCACCGCGACGACGAAGAGGATCGGGATGATGCCGTGCATCCCGACGCCGAGCGGGTCGGGCCAGGCCGCCGCGCCGTTGAACGCGATCGTCGCCGCTGTCAGCAGCCATGCCGTCTGGCGCAGCAGCGGGAAGGGGATGCGCAGCCAGGTCAGCAGCAGGTCGAGCGCGAGCAGGACGACGATCCCGGCGTCGATGCCGATCGGGAAGACGTTGGCGAAGGCGCCGAAGCCCTTGCGCAGTGCCAGCTCGCGTACGGCCGCGTACGAGCCCGCGAAGCCGATCGCGGCGATGACCACCGCGCCCGTGACGACCACACCGATCAGGATCCGGTGCGTCCGGTTCAAACGTATCGCGGACACCCGCGACCCTCCCAGGCTCGGAAACTGGCCCGCCCAGCCTGCCACACGAGGCGACGGGCAGGCTGCCCAAACGGGGTGAATCGGTACAGCGGGTACGGCAGTTGTTACGCGTTCGCCGCCGCGACCGCGGTGGCCGCCTCCTTGGCCGCCTTGAGCGCGTCGGCCTTCAGTCCGGACTCGGCCGGGGGCTTCGCCTTCTCGAGGCCCGCGCCGTTGTAGGTGAGCACCAGCACGGCGTTCCGGGTGCGGGCGACGACCGTGACCTCCCGGTACTCCTCCTTGTCCTTCTTCGACGTCGAGGTGACCGCGGTGCCCGCGTCCCACGCGCCGTCCGTGACCGGCTCGCTCCTGGCGCCCTTGGCCTTGACGGCCGCGGCGACCTGCTCGGCGTAGCGCTCCTCGGCCTGCTCCTTTGCCGAGCCGAGACCGGCGACCGTGTCGTAGCGCTGGAGGGAGACGTCCAACCAGCGGTACTGGTAGCCGTCCAGGCCGTTCCACGAGCAGCCGCCGCGCTCGTCGCGCTCCGCGGAGTGCGCGGGGATTCCCGCCGGCTTCTTCGCCTTGGGCACCAGGGACTTGACGGTCTTGGCGCCGATGACCCGGCAGGGGTCGGGGAGTGCGGCGAACGTGGCGGGGGTCGCCGCGCCGGCCGACGGTGACGCGGACGCCGACGCGGGGGCCGAGACCGGGGCCGAGGGGGCGGCGGCCTTCCGCGCGTCGTCCTTCGACGAGTCCGAGCCGGATGAGCAGCCGGCGACGAGCATCACCGGCACGGCCGCGCCCACGAGCAGGCGGGCGAGGTGCGGGGCTGATCGGTGCATGGATCCTTCGCTCATTTCGTTGCGCGTCATGTCATGGCACAAACGGCCAGACTACGCGCCTCGCCTCATTCGTCGAGTTGATCTGCCAGCTCGGAGGCGATCTGCCGGGCGCCCAGCTGCAGCTCCTCGCTGGGCGGTTCGACCGATTTGTCCGTAGACCACTGGGAGAGTTCGACGGTGACCAGAACGTTCGCCATGCGGAAGACCACGGTGACGTCGCGGTGGGGTCCGGAGTTCCGGTTCTTGAGGACGTCGTCGAGGAAGGCCCCGTCGCCGAGGTCGTCGAGGGTGCGAGGGGAGGTGCCGCCGCCGGCGGCCGTCGCGGTCGGCGAGGCGGTGTCCGGGGCCGTCGGGCTCCCGGTCGGCGGTCCGGGCGGTTCGGTGGTGGCCGAGGCGGAGGCGTCGGCCGGTGGCGTGGCGGACGGGATGTGGGCGGCGGCGGCCCGGCTGCCGTAGTCCGCCGCGGCCTGGTCCTCGTCGCTGACGGACGTGTCGTACGACACGACGCGCTCGAGATCGATGCGCAGATAGCGGTTGCCGAGTTCGGTGCGGCCGGTCCACGCGCAGCCCGCCTTGCGGTCCGTGTCGAACGTCACGGCCGCCTCGCCCGCGTAGTCGTCCGCGTCCGGGACGAACTTCTCGAGGGTCGGGCGGGCCAGGGCGCCGCAGGGCTCGGGCAGCACCCGGTAGCGGCCGGGCGGGGCCGCCGGGGTGGACTGCCTGCCGCCCGCGGTGTCGCCGTTGCGTGCGCCCTCCCCGCTGCCGCCGGACCCGGTGCACCCGGCCAGCGCGGCGACGGCGAGCACGGTCGTGCATGCCGCGGCCGCCAGGCCCCGAATCCGGTGGTCGCGGTCTCCCGTTGGCAGCACTTGAGGTGGCCCTTTCCTCCGGCGATCGGTCCGGCGCCCGCGTAAATCCCTTGGCGGGAGTGGGCGACGGGTAGACACAATGTCTACCGCACGCGCTGCGGCCGTCGCCGAATCATGGGGCCTTATGGCCGACTTCGCCCTTTATTTCGCTTTCCATCGAGACGTGTTGTTTGCGTTGTCCTGATGGTTTCCGCCGTTCGTCCCAGGGGGACACCGAGATGTCGTACACACAAGTGCCCGGAGTGCGGGTGCCGATCCGCATGTGGACCGACCCGGCCGCGGTCGAGGGCGTCGCCATGCAGCAGCTGCGCAATGTCTCCTCGCTGCCGTGGATCAAGGGCCTCGCCGTCATGCCCGACGTCCACTACGGCAAGGGCGCCACGGTGGGCTCGGTGATCGCGATGCACGGCGCGGTCTGCCCGGCGGCGGTCGGCGTGGACATCGGCTGCGGCATGAGCGCCGTGCGGACGTCGCTGACGGCGAACGACCTGCCCGGCGACCTCTCGCGGCTGCGCTCCAAGATCGAACAGGCCGTCCCGGTCGGCCGCGGCATGCACGACGAGGCCGTAGACCCCGCCCGGCTGTACGGCCTGCCGACGGCCGGCTGGGACCGCTTCTGGGACGGCTTCGACGACCTGGCCGAGCCCGTCAGGTTCCGGCACGAGCGCGCGACGAAGCAGATGGGCACCCTCGGCTCCGGCAACCACTTCATCGAGGTCTGCCTCGACGAGGAGGGCGCGGTCTGGCTGATGCTGCATTCCGGCTCGCGCAACATCGGCAAGGAACTCGCCGAGTACCACATCGAGCAGGCCCAGAAGCTGCCGCACAACCAGGGCCTGGTCGACCGCGACCTGGCCGTCTTCGTCGCGGACACCCCGCAGATGGCGGCCTACCGGCGCGACCTGTTCTGGGCGCAGGACTACGCGAAGCGCAACCGCGCGATCATGATGGCCTTGTTCCAGGAGGTTCTGCGGCGCGAGTTCCGCAAGGCCAAGGTCACCTTCGGCGAGGTCATCTCCTGCCACCACAACTACGTGGCGGAGGAGCGCTACGACGGCATGGACCTGCTCGTCACCCGCAAGGGCGCGATCAGGGCCGGCAGCGGCGACCACGGCATCATCCCGGGCTCTATGGGCACGGGTTCGTACATCGTCCGCGGCCTCGGCAACGCCGACGCCTTCAACTCCGCCTCGCACGGCGCGGGCCGCAGGATGAGCCGCAACGCGGCGAAGAAGCGGTTCTCCACGCGGGACCTGGAGGAGCAGACCAAGGGCGTCGAGTGCCGCAAGGACTCGGGTGTGGTGGACGAGATCCCGGGTGCCTACAAGCCGATCGAGAAGGTGATCGAGCAGCAGCGCGACCTCGTGGAGGTCGTCGCGAAGCTCAAGCAGGTCGTCTGCGTCAAGGGGTGAGCCCGGTCGGGGCGGACCCTGCGGGCCGCGCCGACCGCGCGGCCCGCCGCGGCCGTCATCCCTGCGGCTCCCGGTGCACCCGGTGCTGTGCGGCCTGGGCGCGGGGGCGGACGACCAGCAGATCGACGTTGACGTGCGACGGGCGGGTGACCGCCCAGGTGACGGTGTCGGCGATGTCCTCGGAGGTGAGGGGCTCGGCCACGCCCGCGTAGACGGCGGCGGCCTTCTCCTGGTCGCCGTGGAAGCGGGTGAGCGCGAAGCCCTCGGTCTTCACCATGCCGGGGGCGATCTCGATCACGCGGACCGGCTCGCCGAGCAGTTCCAGGCGGAGCGTGCCGGCGAGGGCGTGGGCGCCGTGCTTGGCCGCCACGTAGCCGCCGCCGCCCTCGTACGGGGTGAAGGCGGCCGTGGAGGAGAGCACGACCACGGTGCCGTCGCCCGAGGCGATCAGCCCCGGCAGGAAGGCCTGGACGGTGTGGAGCACGCCGAGGACGTTGACCTCGTACATCGTGCGCCATTCCTCCGGGTCGGCCGTGGCGACGGAGTCCGCGCCGAGCGCGCCCCCGGCGTTGGCGAAGAGCACGTCCACGCGGTCCAGCGAGGCGGCGAGCGCGTCCACGGCGGCGCGGTCGGTGACGTCGAGGGCGACGGCCGCCGCGGAGTGACCCGCGTCGGTGATCTCCTTGGCGAGCGCCTCCAGGCGGTCGGCGCGGCGGGCGGTGAGCACGACGTGGTAGCCGGCTTCGGCGAGCCTGCGGGCGGTGGCGGCGCCGATGCCGCTGCTCGCGCCGGTCACGACTGCGGTACGGGGGCTCATGGTCGTGCTGCCTTTCGCCGGTCGGGGAGGTCGGGGGTCGCGGAGGGGCCGGGACCGCCCATGCCTGCAGCATAGGCCGGGTGGCGCCGGGCCCCCGCGGGGCGGTCGGCCAGGTCGGCCGGTACGCGGCCGGTCGCGGACCCGGCACCGTCCGGCGTCAGCCGGCCGCGGCCGCCCCGGTGCCGCGCGCGGCGGCCCGCCGCGCGCGGCTCTCGTACGGCGGGCGGTCCATCGGGTGGTCCGCCGCCCCGCCTCAGGCGCTCTGGTCGCCCTCGACGTTGGTGCCCGGGCCGAGCCCGGCGAGGGCGTCCTTGGCCACGGTCAGGGCGCCGGCGCGGATCACGGAGTCGGACGGCGCCTTCTTGGTCTCGAAGTCGCTGCCGTTGTAGGTGACCGTCACCACCGCGTTGCCCTTGCGGAACACCACGACCGCCTCGCGCGTCTGCTGCTTGTCCTCGGTCGTCAGCTCGACCGAGACGGACGCCTCGTCGCCGATGCCGGTCGCCGCGGCGGCCTTCGGGTTCTTCAGGCGCTTGTACGAGGCCTTGGCCGCCGCCTCGGCGTCCTGGCCGCCGCCGGTCGCCGACACCTCGAAGGTCACGTCGAGCCAGCGGTAGTCGAAGCCCTTGAGGGCGTTCCACGAGCAGCCGGTGCGGTGCGCCGGATCGGTCAAGGGCAGCGGCTTGCCCGCCGTCTTGGCCTCCGGCACCAGCTTCTTGATGGTGGCGGCCTTGATCGCGTTACACGGCGAGGGCGGCTTGGAGTACGTGGCGGGCGCGTCTTTCGCGGCGTCCGGTCCGGAAGCGGAGCCGGAGTCCGAACCGGGACCGGACCCGGAGTTCGAGCCGGACGGCGCGGTGGAGCCGGGGCGGGTTCCGTGCGCCGACGCGGGGCCGATCTCCTCGGAGGGTGAGGAGGCCATCGTCCAGCCGACGATGGCGAGTATGGCGGTGGGCAGCAGACGAGCCGCCAGGGTGAGGGGGAGGGACGCCACGGCGGTCTTCTCTTCGTCGATCCTGAGGAACGTGGGGATGAGAGGTGAGCGTGGGGGACGTGGGGTCTGAGCGTATGACGTGAGGATGAGATTGCCATATGAAAGTGGCCCGGGAACAGTCCAGATGTGCGGAGGATGGGGCACGGTGCGGTGCCGCACCGGCCCGACCCGGCGCTGACCGGGCGTAGCGCGGGATCTCGTCGGCATCGCCCGCCGAGGTGATGCCGCCCTGCTGCCAGCGCCTTCGGTATGGGTGGGCGGCGCGTCGACGGGAACGGCGTCAGAAGCGCGCCACCCAACGGCGCTGCCACGGCGTCTCCACCGCGCGCCGGGCGTAGTGCTCCCGCACATAGGCGACGGCCTCGCCGGAGGGCACCCCGTCCAGCACCGCCAGGCACGCGAGGGCCGTCCCCGTACGCCCGAGCCCGCCGCCGCAGGCGACCTCCACCCGTTCGTCCGCCGCCCGGCGCCACGCCTCGCGCAGCGCCTCCGCTGCGGCGGCGCGGTCGGCCGGCAGGCGGAAGTCCGGCCAGCGCACCCATCGGCTCTCCCAGGCCACCGCCGGGGGTTCGTGGCCGAGCAGGTGGAGCGCGAACGTCGGGACCGGCCCGGGCGGCAGCGGACGGCGCAGCCCCCGTCCGCGCACCAGCCGCCCCGACGGCAGCCGCAGCACTCCCGCCGCCCCCGGCTCCCAGCCGCCGGCCGGCTCAGTCGGCACGGTCACCGCACACCGCCGGGTAGAGCACGGCGCCGGTCAGGCCGCCCTCGCCGACCGCACCGGCCGGAAGGCCGGACAGACGCAGGCAGGCGTCCCGCGTCGCGTCCACGGGAGGGCACTCGACGCCCACGGCGCCGACCGCGGTCACCGCGCCCGCCTGGTGGAGTTCGCCGCCCGAGGACGGCGGTGGCGGCCCGCCCCGCAGGACGCCCAGGGCCACCACGACGCCCGGCTCGTCCGCGGCGCCGAACGCCTCGCGGATGTCGAACCGCCAATGCGCGCGGCTCGCCTGGAGCAGATACGCCCCGGACCTGCCGCATCGCGCCAGCGCGTCCCGGCGGGCGCGGACCAGCTCGGCGATCGCGCAGCACAACGGGGCGTCGTGCCCGGCCGACGTGCGGAAGCGGCCGAAGCCGGCGAGCGGCGCGGAACGCATGGCACGGTCGAGGAGGACGACCGCCGACTCGCGTGCGTGCGGATGGCCGCGTTCGGCGATGTCCAGCAGGAAGGGGGCGGCGACGACGGCCCCGGGGAGTACCTCGCCCGCGACCGCGCGGAGCAGGGAGCCACTGATCAGGGCCGCCACCGCGGCCGTGACCGCGTCGAGGTCGCGAGCCGCGGCCAGCGCCCTGAGCCCTGCCGCGGGATCGGGGCGCTCGGCCGGCGGCCCGTCCGCGGCGCCGGCCGTCCGAGGGCGCGGCGGCGGCGCGGGTATGGCGGGCCAGTCCACGGCGTCGATCTCGGTGAGCAGCATCCGCCCATGATTCCACCCGCCACCCCACCCGCCCCGGGATGGCGGGTTTCCCGTACGGGGCGGGTTTCGAGCGGCCGTCCCGCGCCGCTCGGCTTCAGGCGGTGTGACGCAAGTACAGGGCGCCGCAGCTGTGGCAGAAGGGCTGCGCCTGCGGCGTGCCCCACACGTCCTCGGGCTGTACGGCCGCCGCGGGGGACAGCTCCCTGCCGCACAGCCCGGTCGCGGCCCCGTCCTCGACCATGTGCCAGACCCGCAACGGGTTGTCACCGGCCGGGGTGCCGTCCTCGGTGTCGTACTCCGCGCGCATCTCGTACACCGGCATGCTGGTGCCTCCCGCATGGGTCTCGCCCTTCACAGGTCCCGTATTTCCAGTGTGTCCGCGCGCCGCACCCCCGGCCATCGAGGGCAGCCGGGAGCGGCGGATCGGGCGCCGCGTTCGGCCGGCCTCCCGTGGCGCGGCCAACGGGTCGGCGGCCCGGGCGAGTTCGCTCCGGCGGCCGCGGGCCGCCGAGCCGAAGCGCCCCTCGCCGGCGCGCCTTGGCGGCGGTGCTCGCAAGACCGCCGTACTCGAGGGTCCGGCGACGGACGGTCACCGGATTTGTCGCTCTCGGCCACTAAGAGAATTCCCAGAGCAGGAAAAAAGTACGGAATCAAGGGATTTCGCCGTATGTATTGACTGCGCGGAGTAATGGAATCTAGGGTTCGTCACAGAGGATGACTCTTATGAGCCGCATCCCGTACGGCATGTCACATCTGTGATGGTGCGTCCGCGACCACGAGGTCCGGCCGCACCCCCGTCGCACCAGTGCCTGGCGCATCGGCTGGTGCGGCCCGCGCACGGTCGCCCGCGACCGGCGCCGACGTCTCCCGCATCGAAGGGGGAACGACAATGCGCGTCCAGAGCATGACCATCCGCCGCGTCGCCGCAGCGGCTCTCGCGGCACCGATCCTGGCCCTCGTCGGAGCCGGCGCGGCCGGCGCGGCGCCGCAGCAGGCGGCCCCCGCCTCGCACCAGTCCGTCGTCGCGCACGGGGACGGCTGCCGGGGCTACGGCGACTGGGGTTACGGATGGCGGTACAACCACCACTTCGACGACTGCGGCTACGGCTACGGCTACGGAGGTTACGGCGGCTACGGCTACGGCTATGACAACGGCGTCGTCGTGGTGGTGGTCTGACCGTCAGCGCACACGCCGGTGAGGCGGTACCCGCCCGGCGCCCGTCACGGCCACACCAGGCAGTACAGCTGGTGCCCGCTCTCGTGGCAGCGCCGGGCGAAGTCCTGCCATTCGTGCAGCATCTTGTAGATCACGAACGCGTCCCGCGGACCGCGGCGGTCCGGGACGGTGGACCAGATGAAGGCGGCGGCGCCGAGTGACTCCTCGCCGGCCTTGCGCAAGGGCTCGACGACGGAGGGGGGCAGCTTGACGACGGCGTAGTCGGGGTGGAGGACGACGAGTTCCAAGGGCGGGACCTTCGCCGGAGGTATGCCCTCGATACCCGTCAGCACCATGGCGGCCAGGGTCTCCGGCTTGACCTTGGTGTACATGCCCTGACCCAGCTCGTCGCCGCCGAGTTCCTCCGGGCGCATCGAGATGGGGACCCGAGCGGCGGTGGCGCCGTCGGGCGCGCCGAAGTACTTGTAGGTCACCCCCACTCGGCCACCCCTGCTCCCGCTGTTCTCGACGGCCTTGTCGCGCTCTCTCTGCGGCCGGCGGCGCCGGCCGGTGGGGCGGGCGCGCTCGGCGTCGGGGTCGTCCGCCCCGTCGCCCACGTCGCCGCGTTCGCCACCGCGCTGCATTCCACTACCCGACCATCCGCAGACCCAACCGCGCAACCCGATCATCGTCTCAGATGCACGGTCGATACCTCGCCGCGCAACGCCCGGCATTTGAGAGCATGTGTGTGTGAGCTATCCGTACGCCTACGACGCGCCAGTTTCCCAGACCTTGTTCGATCGAGCAGCCGCCGTGACCCCGGGCGGGGTGAACAGCCCGGTACGCGCCTTTCGCGCGGTGGGCGGCACGCCCCGGTTCATGGTGTCCGGAACGGGTCCTTATCTCAAGGACGCGGATGGCCGGGAGTACGTCGACCTCGTCTGCTCGTGGGGGCCGATGATCCTCGGACACGCCCACCCCGAGGTGATCGCCGCCGTGCAGGAGGCGGTTGCGCGGGGTACCTCCTTCGGCACGCCCGGTGAGGGCGAGGTGGAACTGGCCGAGGAGATCGTGGCGCGCGTCGCGCCGGTGGAGCAGGTGCGGCTGGTCTCCTCCGGCACCGAGGCCACCATGTCGGCGATCCGCCTGGCGCGCGGGTTCACGGGCCGGGCCAAGGTGATCAAGTTCGCGGGGTGTTACCACGGTCATGTGGACGCCCTGCTGGCCGCCGCGGGTTCCGGGGTTGCCACTTTCGGGTTGCCGGACACCCCCGGGGTGACGGGCGCGCAGGCAGGCGACACCATCGTGCTGCCCTACAACGACCTCGAGGCCGTACGGGCCGCGTTCGCCGCCCACCCCGGCGAGATCGCCTGTGTGATCACCGAGGCGTCGCCCGGCAACATGGGCGTCGTGCCGCCGCTCGAGGGCTTCAACCAGGGCCTGGCGGACCTCTGCCGGGACAACGGCGCGCTGTACGTCTCCGACGAGGTCATGACGGGCTTCCGCGTCTCGAAGGCCGGCTGGTACGGCATCGACGGCGTCCGCCCCGACCTGATGACCTTCGGCAAGGTGATGGGCGGCGGCTTCCCCGCCGCGGCCTTCGGCGGCCGTGCCGACGTGATGGCGCACCTCGCGCCCGCCGGCCCCGTCTACCAGGCGGGCACGCTCTCCGGCAATCCGGTGGCGACCGCCGCGGGCCTCGCCCAACTGCGGCTGCTGGACGACGCGGTGTACGAGAGGGTCGACTCCGTCGCCGCGGAGGTCTCGGGTCTGGTCTCCGCCGCCCTCGCCAAGGAGGGGGTGGCGCACAGCCTGCAGACCGCGGGCAACATGTTCTCCGTCTTCTTCACCGAGGAGAAGGTGACCGACTACGACGAGGCCCGGAAGCAGGAGGCGTTCCGCTTCACCGCCTTCTTCCACTCGATGCTCGCGCAGGGCGTGTATCTGCCGCCCTCCGCCTTCGAGTCGTGGTTCGTGTCGTCGGCGCACGACTCCGCCGCCGTCGAGCGCATCGCA
The DNA here is from genome assembly GCF_965342175.1 of Actinacidiphila sp. bgisy167. Lineage (GTDB taxonomy): Bacteria > Actinomycetota > Actinomycetes > Streptomycetales > Streptomycetaceae > Actinacidiphila. The sequence goes on along the minus strand of NZ_CBDRBL010000001.1, from coordinate 160,569 downwards.
GCCGCCCTGCCGGCCGCCGCCCGCGCCGCCGCGGAGGCCACGGCATGAGCGAGATCACGATCGTCCACCTGATGCGGCACGGCGAGGTGGAGAACCCCACCGGCGTGCTCTACGGGCGTCTTCCCGGATACCACCTGTCCGACCTGGGCCGGAAGATGGCCGACCGGGTCGCCGAGCACCTCGCGGGCCGCGACATCCGCCATGTCGTCGCCTCGCCGCTGGAGCGCGCCCAGGAGACCGCGGCGCCCATCGCCGCCGTGCTCGGCCTGGACATCGCCACGGACGAGCGGCTGCTCGAGGCCGACAACGTCTTCCAGGGCAAGACCTTCGGCGTCGGCGACGGCGCGCTCAAGCGCCCCGCCAACTGGAAGCACCTGGTCAACCCGTTGCGGCCGAGCTGGGGCGAGCCGTACGCGGACCAGGTCGTCCGTATGACGGCCGCGCTGGAGGCGGCCAGGGACGCGGCCCGCGGCCACGAGGCGGTGTGCGTCAGCCACCAGCTGCCGATCTGGATCGTGCGCAGCGCCGTCGAGGGGCGGCGCCTGTGGCACGACCCGCGCAAGCGGCAGTGCACCCTGGCGAGCCTGACGTCCTTCACCTTCGAGGACGACCGGATCGTCTCCGTCGGCTACTCCGAGCCCGCCCGCGACCTCGTTCCCCCGCATCTGCTGGCCGGGGCCAAGCCGGTCAAGGGCGGCAGCAAGGGCTTCGGCGCCTGAGCCCGCGCTCTTGAAGGGGTCCCCGGCCTCCGGTCGGGGGCGCCCTCGGGCGCGGTGCGCGCACGGCGTAGCGTCCTCCCGCAGCGGGTTGCTCGTGGCGGGTTGCTCGTGGCGGGTTCCTCGCAGCGGCTCCTCGGAGGGCTCGGCGACGCACCCTGGCGCCCCAGGGCCGACGGCTGAAGGCGGCACTGCCGGTCGTGCCCCGGCATCCGCGACTCCCCCGAAGGCGCCGGTCACGGCGACCGGCGCCTTCGGCGGCTCGCGACGTCCGCCGCCGCATGGCGCGACGCGTGCCCGCCGCGTCGCGTTCACGCATCCACGGGGAACCCGCAGCACGTGCTCGACATCCAGTGTGGTGAGTCGAGGCGGACAACGGATTGGGGCGTGGCATGCGGGACATCAGCCGTCGAGGGGTGCTGGGACTGGCGGCGGGGGCGGCCGCGGCGGGGCTGGCGGGCTGCGCCGGGCACCGCCCCGGTGGCGGCCACGGGGCCGCCGGGGCCCCGCCGACCCCGTCCGTGAGCGGGTCGAAGGGGCGGCCCTCCGCCTCCGCCTCCCCGTCCCCGTCGGTACGGACGATCGGCGACGGTTCCACGGCCGACACCGGGCCTCAGCCGCACCAGCCGGTGGTGGAGCGCCTCGAACCGGGGCAGACGCCGCCGCAGTTCGTGGTCTTCTCCTGGGACGGGGCGGGCGAGCTGGACAACGGCCTCTTCGAGCGCTTCCGCAAGATCGCCCTGGAGCACGACGCGAAGATGACCTTCTTCCTCTCGGGCGTCTACCTGCTCCCCGAGTCGAAGAAGCGGCTCTACAAGCCGCCACGCAACCGCGTCGGCGCCTGCGACATCGGCTATCTGACCGACGCCCACATACGCGCCACCCTGCAGCAGGTGCGGCTGGCCTGGCTCGAAGGCCATGAGATCGGCACGCACTTCAACGGCCACTTCTGCGCGGGTTCCGGCTCGGTGGGCCGCTGGAGCCCGGCCGACTGGCGCGACGAGATAGAACAGGCCGTCGGCTTCGTGGAGAACTGGCGCACCCACACCGGCTTCACCGACCTGCCCCCGCTGCCCTTCGACTACCGCAAGGAACTGGTCGGCGGCCGTACGCCGTGCCTGCTGGGCCAGAGCTCGCTGCTGCCCACCGCGGCCGGCCTGGGCTGGCGGTACGACGCCAGCGGGCCGGGGGGCTCGCAGATGTGGCCGGGCAGGAAGCACGGGCTGTGGGACCTGCCGCTCCAGGCGATACCTTTCCCCGGCCGTTCCTTCGAGGTGCTCTCGATGGACTACAACATGCTGGCCAACCAGTCGGTCAACTCCACCCGCGGCAACCCCGCCCACTACCCCGCCTGGCAGCGGCAGGCCCGCGACGCCTACCTGGCGGGCTTCCGCCGGGCGTACGAGACCAACCGCGCGCCGCTGTTCATCGGCAACCACTTCGAGCAGTGGAACGGAGGGATCTACATGGACGCCGTGGAGGAGGCGCTGCGCCGGATCGCCGACCACCAGGACGTGCGACTGGTGTCGTTCCGCCAGTTCGCGGACTGGCTGGACGCGCAGGACCCGGCGGTCCTGGAGAAGCTGCGCACGCTCGGGCCGGGGCAGCGGCCGGCGGGCGGCTGGCGCCGGTTCCTCGCGCAGGAACGTTCCCTCAGTCCGTCCTCCTCCACCACGTCCCCTTCGTAGGGCGGGCCGGCGGCCCCGCGTCGTCCCCCGCGTCGTCCCCCGTGCCGTCCCCCGTCCGGCGTCGCCCTGACGGGCGACTCGCACAGACCTCGTCAGGGGCCGCGCGCCGGGCCGCGCGGCGCGATTAAGCGACCCTTACTTGGGGCATTTGCCGCTTTGGGCAAAGGTGTCGGGGGTGCGTAAGATCGCCGGTGGCCTCATGCGAAACTTTTCACATGAGTCCTACGCGCGCCCTCCGACGCCGTCCGCTCCGCGGTGCCGCGGCACTCGCCGGGGCAGCCGCGCTCGCGCTGGCCGTCACGGCCTGCTCGACCTCCACCGCGTCCTCCAACGGCACCGGCTCCGGAACGAACTACGTCGGCGGCACGGGCGAGATCTCCGTGGTCGAGCAGGGCCACCGGATCGCGGCGCCCGAGCTCGCGGGGAAGTCCGTCGAGGGCGCGCCGCTGAGCCTGGCCGACTACAAGGGCAAGGTCGTCGTCCTCAACATCTGGGGTTCGTGGTGCCCGCCCTGCCGGGCCGAGGCGCCGCACCTGGCCAAGGTGGCGAAGGAGACCGAGGGCAAGGGCGTGCAGTTCGTCGGCATCAACACCCGCGATCTGCAGACCGCCCAGGCCAAGGCCTTCGAGAAGGAGTTCGGCATCCCCTTCCCGAGCTTCTACGACCCCTCCGGCGACCTGGTGCTGCGCTTCCCCAAGGGCAGCGTCAACCCGCAGGCCATCCCCTCCACGCTGATCATCGACCGGCAGGGGAGGATCGCCGTGCGGGCGCTGAAGGAGCTCAGCGCCGACGAGTTGCACGAGGCCCTCGACCCGGTCGTCGCGGAGAAGTGACGTGAGCGCACTCGCCGTCGGCGCCAACGAGACCGTGCTGAACGGAGCCCTGCTCGCCGCCGTGCCGATCGCGCTCCTCGGCGGTCTGGTCTCGTTCTTCTCCCCGTGCGTGCTGCCGCTCGTCCCCGGCTACCTGTCGTATGTGACGGGGGTCACCGGCACCGACCTGGCCGAGGCGCGCCGTGGCCGGATGGTGGCGGGCGCGTCGCTGTTCGTCGTCGGGTTCACCGCCGTCTTCGTCTCCGGCGGGGCGCTGTTCGGCAACTTCGGCTGGACGCTGCAGGAGCACAAGACGGTCATCACCAAGGTGCTCGGCGCGCTGACGATCGTCATGGGCCTGGCCTTCATGGGCCTGGTGGGCGGTATCACGCAGCGCGAGTTCCGCTTCCACCGCAGGCCCGCGATGGGTCTGGTGGGCGCCCCGCTGCTCGGTGTGCTCTTCGGGGTGGGCTGGGCCCCGTGCATCGGCCCGACCCTGGCCGCCGTCCAGGCACTCGCCTTCAACGAGGCCAGCGCGGGCCGCGGCGCGCTGCTGACCGCCGTCTACTGCCTTGGTCTCGGCCTGCCGTTCATCGTGGCGGCCGTCGCCTTCCGCCGCGCGCTCGGCGCCTTCGGCTGGGTCAAGCGCCACTACGTGTGGGTGATCCGGACCGGCGGTGGCATGCTCGTGGCCGTCGGCGTGCTGCTCGTCACCGGCGTGTGGGACCACATCGTCTACCAGATGCAGATCTGGTCGAGCGGCTTCACCCCAGGGATCTGATCCATGACCTCCAAAGACACCGCGGGGACCGCTCCCGGCCAGGCCGCGGACACCGGTGCCGACCTCGGCGCGGCCGGCGCACAGCTGTCGACCGCTCCCGTCGAGGACCTCGGCCAGGCCGTTCCCGGCTCCTTCGGCGGAGTCCGCGCTCCGGGCCCGGCCGGCGCGCTCGCCTGGACCGGCCGCGAGATCTGGGGCTGGGTGCGCTGGACCTGGCGCCAGCTCACCTCGATGCGGGTGGCGCTGATCCTCCTCTTCCTGCTGTCGCTGGCCGCCGTCCCCGGTTCGCTGGTGCCGCAGACCGCCGTCGACGAGATCAAGGCGCAGGACTTCAAGGCCGCCCACACCACGCTGGCCCCGTTCTACGAGAAGCTCGGGCTGTTCAACGTCTACAGCTCGGTGTGGTTCTCGGCGATCTACATCCTGCTGTTCGTCTCGCTCGCCGGCTGCATCATCCCGCGCAGCTGGCAGTTCGTCGGCCAGCTGCGCGCCAAGCCCCCGGCCGCCCCGCGCCACCTCACCCGGCTCCCGGCCCACGCGACCTGGCGCACCGAGGCCGCCCCGGAGGCGGTGCTCGCCGCCGCCGAGCGCGCGCTGCGCGGCCGCCGCTTCCGCACCCGGGTCGCCGGCCCGGCGGTCGCCTCGGAGAAGGGCTTCCTGCGCGAGGCCGGCAACCTGGTCTTCCACATCGCCCTGTTCGGCCTGCTGATCTCCTTCGCGGCGGGCGGACTGTTCAAGGCGGAGGGCGGCAAGCTGATCGTCGAGGGCGACGGCTTCAACAACACGCTCACCCAGTACGACGACTTCAAGCCGGGCACCTTCTACAGCGCCGACGACCTGGACACCTTCGGCTTCGAGCTGGACGGCTTCACCGCCTCGTACGCGCGCAGCGGCCCGCAGAAGGGCACCCCGCGCACCTTCCGCGCCAACATCCACTACTGGACGAGCCCGGGCGGCAAGCGGACGAAGTCCACGATCGAGGTCAACAAGCCGCTGGAGGTGGGCAGCTCCAAGGTCTACCTGATCGGCCACGGCTACGCGCCCGTGGTCACCGTCAAGGACGGCCAGGGCAACGTCGTCTTCCAGGGCCCCGTCCCGTTCCTGCCGCAGGACGGCAACCAGACCTCGCCCGGTGTCATCAAGGCGATGGACGTCCGCGACCATGCCGGGAAGAAGACCCAGTACGCCTTCCAGGGCCTGTTCACCCCCACCTTCGCGCTGGACGCGCAGCGGGGCCCGCACTCGACCTTCCCGGCCCTGGACTACCCGGTGCTGGTGCTGACCGCCTACCACGGCGACCTCGGGGTGGACGCCGGCCTGCCGCAGAACGTGTACCAGCTCGACACCAAGAAGATGAAGCAGTACAAGGACGCCGACGGCGGGATCCTCAACGACATGCTGCGGCCGGGCGACTCCCTCACGCTGCCCGGCGGTGACGGATCCCTCACCTTCGACGGCGTCAAGACCTGGGCCACCTTCCAGGTCTCCCACCAGGTCGGCAACGGCTGGGCGCTGGCCAGCGCCGTCGCCGCGATCGCCGGGCTGGCGGGCTCGCTGTTCATCCAGCGCCGCCGGGTGTGGGTGCGCGCGCTGCGCGGCGAGGACGGCGACACGGTGGTCGAGCTGGCCGGACTCGGCCGCAGCGAGTCGGCGCGGATCGCCGACGAACTCGGCGCGCTCGCCGCCGACCTCACGGCCACGGCCCCGCCGCTGCCCGAGCAGGACCCGCAAGCGGAGTCCCCAGCGGCTCCTCGAGCGGCCGACGAAGCCTCAGAAGAACCCCTGCCCCATGACGAAGGAGCGCGCGCGTGACCATCGCTGCCGCGGTCAACGAGAACGTCGCCCACATCAGCAACTACCTGATCTACTCGGCGATGGCGGTCTACACGCTCGCCTTCCTCGCGTACATCGCGGAGTGGGTCTTCGGCAGCCGCAGCAAGGTCGCCAGGACCTCCGCCGCGCTCACCCCCGCCGCCGCCGCGCCGGAGGTCACCGTGACCGTGCGGCAGGCGGGCGGCGGCACCGCCACCCTGACCCGCCCCAAGGTCGTCACCCGGGCCTCCGCCAGCGACCGCGGCTTCGCCGACGGCCCCGGCGCGGCCGGCGGCACCGAGCAGGGCGACCTCTACGGCCGCATCGCGATCTCCCTCACCGTGCTGGCCTGGGCGCTGCATGTGGGCGGTGTCGTGGCGCGGGCCGTCTCGGTGCAGCGTGCCCCCTGGGGCAACATGTACGAGTTCTCGACGACCTTCGGCGCCAGCGCGGTCACGGCGTACGTCGTGCTGCTCGCGCTCGGCAAGAAGGTCCGCTGGATCGGGCTCTTCCTCACCACGACCGTCCTGCTCGACCTCGGTCTCGCCGTCTCCGTCCTCTACACCGACAGCGACCAGCTGGTCCCGGCCCTGCACTCCTACTGGCTGTGGATCCACGTCTCCTGCGCGATCATCTCCGGTGCGGTGTTCTACCTGGGCGCGGTCGCGACGCTGCTGTACCTCTTCAGGGACCGCTACGAGACGGCCCTGACCGCCGCGGGCAAGGCCGAGGGAGCCTGGGCGAACATCATGTACCGCCTGCCCTCGGCCGCGAGCCTGGACAAGTTCGCGTACCGCGTGAACGCCATGGTCTTCCCGCTGTGGACGTTCACGATCATCGCCGGCGCGATCTGGGCCGAGGCCGCCTGGGGCCGCTACTGGGGCTGGGACCCCAAGGAGACCTGGTCCTTCATCACCTGGGTGGTCTACGCGGCCTACCTGCACGCCCGCGCCACCGCCGGCTGGAAGGGCCGCAAGGCCGCCTACCTGGCGCTGCTCGCCTTCGCGTGCTTCCTGTTCAACTACTACGGCGTGAACATCTTCATCACCGGCAAGCACTCCTACGCGGGCATCTGACCTCCGCGCCGGGCATCCGGCTCCGCGGTGGCGGAACCGGATGCCCGGGCCGCGGGGCGACGGCGGGCGTCACGCGCCGATGTCCTCGTTCCACAGGTCCGGACGGGCGGCGACGAAGTCCGTCATCAGGGCGACGCACTCCGGGTCGTCCAGCAGGACGATCTCCACACCGTGCTCCGCCAGCCAGTCGTGGCCGCCGTGGAAGGTGCGGGCCTCGCCGATGACGACCCGGGAGATGCCGAACTGCCGGACCAGGCCGCTGCAGTACCAGCACGGCGACAGCGTGGTCACCATGGTCGTGCCGCGGTAGGCGCGCTGCCGCCCGGCCGCGCGGAAGGCCGCCGTCTCGGCGTGCAGGGACGGATCGCCGTCCTGCACGCGGCGGTTGCGGCCGCGGCCGAGCACCGTGCGGCCGTCCGGGCCGTACAGGGCCGCGCCGACGGGGATGCCGCCCTCCGCGAGCCCGGCCCGGGCCTCGGCGACGGCCGTCGCCAGCATTGTCCGCGCGTCGTCCATGACGGCAGTGTGCCGCAGGATCAGCCGCGCGGCAGGTTGTCCTGGCCGTCGCCGGAGCCGCTCTCGCGCTGCCGCAGCTCCTCCTCGCGGCGCCGCAGATCGGCCTCCCAGCTCTTGAGCAGCTGCTCGTCCTTCTTGTTCTCCTCGCGCAGCGAGTGAAGGAACTCCGGGTTGTCGTCCGGCGCGACCCACTGCGTGCGGTGGTTGCGGTGCCATTCCGCGGGCGTGCTCCCGCCCGCCGGGGCCGTGCGGTGCTTGCCGGCCACCAGCCAGGCGATGGGGCCGATCAGCACTTCCCCGAAGAACAGGATGATCAGGACCCACACCACCTTGGGCAGTCCGCGGACCTGCTCCTCGGGCGTGTTGAGGCAGTCGATGAAGGCGTAGATCCACAACGCCAGCACCAGCAGGAACGGGATGTACCGAATCATCGCGGAGGTGCCCCCCAGGCAGCGGCGGCGGGGCGCGGCAGGGCCCCGGTGACGGGTCCAGGGTAGTGCGTGCCGGATACTGGACCGCATGGCTTACGACGATCTTCGCTCGCTGCTGAGGGCCCTGGAGAAGGAGGGGGACCTCAAGCGCGTCAAGGCAGAGGTCGACCCGTACCTGGAGGTCGGTGAGATCGTCGACCGCGTCAACAAGGCGGGCGGTCCGGCGCTGCTGTTCGAGAACGTCAAGGGCTCCTCGATGCCCCTGGCGATGAACGTGTACGGTACCGACCGCCGGCTGCTGAAGGCACTGGGCCTGAAGTCCTACGCCGACATCGGCGACCGCATCGGCGGGCTGCTCAAGCCGGAACTGCCGCAGGGCTTCGTCGGTGTGCGCGAGGCCTTCGGCAAGCTCGCAGGGATGACGCACGTGCCGCCGAAGAAGGTGAAGGACGCGCCTGTCCAGGAGGTCGTGCTCACCGGCGAGGACGTCGACCTCGACGCGCTGCCCGCGCTGTTCACCTGGCCCGGGGACGGCGGCTCCTTCTTCAACCTCGGCTTGACGCACACCAAGGACCCCGAGACCGGCGTCCGCAACCTGGGCCTGTACCGGCTGCAGCGGCACGACCGCCGCACCATCGGGATGCACTGGCAGATCCACAAGGACAGCCGCAACCACTACCAGGCGGCCCAGCGGCGCGGCGAACGGCTGCCGGTGGCCATCGCGTTCGGCTGCCCGCCCGCCGTGACGTACGCCTCCACCGCGCCGCTGCCCGGCGACATCGACGAGTACCTGCTCGCGGGCTTCATCGGGGGCAAGCGCGTCGAGATGGTCGACTGCAGGACGGTGCCGCTCCAGGTGCCCGCCCAGGCCGAGGTGGTGCTGGAGGGCTGGCTGGAGCCCGGCCGGATGCTGCCCGAGGGGCCGTTCGGCGACCACACCGGCTTCTACACCCCGCAGGAGCCCTTCCCGGCGCTGACCATCGACTGCGTGACGATGCGCAGCAGGCCGCTGCTGCAGTCCATCGTGGTCGGCCGGCCGCCGACCGAGGACGGTCCGCTGGGCCGGGCCACCGAGCGGTTCTTCCTCCCGCTGCTGAAGGTCATCGTGCCGGACATCGTGGACTACCACCTGCCGGAGGCCGGCGGCTTCCACAACTGTGCGATCGTCTCGATCGACAAGAAGTACCCCAAGCACGCCCAGAAGGTCATGCACGCCATCTGGGGCGCGCACATGATGTCGCTGACCAAGCTGATCGTCGTGGTCGACGCCGACTGCGACGTGCACGACCTGCACGAGGTCGCCTGGCGGGCGCTGGGCAACACCGACTACGCCCGCGACCTGTCGGTCGTCGAAGGCCCGGTGGACCACCTCGACCACGCCTCCTACCAGCAGTTCTGGGGTGGCAAGGCGGGCATCGACGCGACCCGCAAGCTGCCCGAGGAGGGCTACACCCGCGACGGCGGCTGGCCCGAGATGGTGCTCTCCGACCCGGAGACCGCCGCGACGGTCGACCGCCGCTGGAAGGAGTACGGGCTGTGAGCGCCGAATCCGCGACGCCGGATCTGTTCGGGCCCTCGCCGCGGCCGGACGGCAAGGTCCGGGCGTTCCTGCGGCTGGTGTTGATCGAGCACTCGGTCTTCGCCCTGCCGTTCGCCTACATCGCCGCGCTCAGCGCGATGTTCGCGCAGGACCGTTCCGTCCACTGGTGGCAGCTCTTCCTGATCACCGTCGCGATGGTCGGCCTGCGCACCTTCGCGATGGCCTGCAACCGGATCATCGACCGCGAGATCGACGCCCGCAACCCGCGCACCGCAGGACGCGAACTGGTCACCGGCGCCGTGTCCGTGCGCTCGGCGTGGACCGGTGCGCTGTTCGCCGTGGCGTTCTTCCTGGGCGCCGCCGCGCTGCTGAACCCGCTCTGCCTGGCGCTGGCGCCGGTCGCGGTGGTGCCGATGGTGGTGTACCCGTACGGCAAGCGCTTCACCGACTACCCGCACGCCATCCTCGGCCTCGCCCAGGCCATGGGCCCGGTTGGCGCCTGGCTGGCGGTCACCGGCTCCTGGTCGTGGGACGCCGTCATCCTCGGTCTCGCGGTGGGCGTGTGGATCGGCGGCTTCGACCTGATCTTCGCGTGCCAGGACGTCGCCGCGGACCGCGCCCACGGGGTGCGCTCGGTCCCGGCCCGCTTCGGCGTCGACGGCGCGCTGTACGGGGCGCGGGCGAGCCACGCGGTGACCACGGTGCTGCTCGTCTGGTACGGACTGGCGGTCGGCGCCGGGGCCTTCTGGTGGGTCGGCATGCTGATCGTGGGCGGCGCCTTCGTCTACGAGCACAGCATCGTGAAGCCCGGCGACCTCAGCAGGCTCAACCGGGCGTTCTTCACGGTCAACGGCTTCATCGGCGTGGCGTTGTTCGTCTGTGCGCTGCTGGACCTGGTGGTGCGCGGGCTGGGCGTCTGACGCCGCGGCCCGGGCCGGGCGCGTCCGCGGGCGACCGGGCGGGCCGCGTCCGGCCCGTCCGGTCAGCCGCGCAGGAACGGCAGGGCGAAGAACTTCGGGTAGGTCCACCACTGGCCGCTGTTGGCCTTGGTGCTGCCGACGATGCAGAAGATCAGTCCGACCAGCATGTGCAGCCCGGCCAGGGCCATCACGCCGAAGCCCGTGAGGGGCAGCCAGAGCGGGTCCTCGCCCGCCGACATGGCCATGCCCGCGATGCCGCCCCCGTAGCCGGCGAGGACGAACACGCCCACGATGGCCGTGGTGATGCCGTAGTTGATCGCCTGGGCGGTGTGGTGCCGGACGAAGGGGTCGTGCTTGTTGTGCTGGTTGGAGCGGATGACCAGCGGGGCCACCCACGCCAGCGCCCAGCCGAGGCAGCACACGCTGCTCCCCGCCACCAGGGTGAGCAGCGCGCCGAGGTGGGCCCACATCGCGGGCGTGGTGGGCGGCCGCGGCGGCGGGGGCGGGAAGGGCACCGGCCCGTGGGCGTAGCCGTAGCCGTACGGCGGCACGGTGTTCGGCACCGGAGCGGGCGGCGGCGGGTACGGCGAGGCCGGCGGAGACATGGCGGGGCCGTCCGGCTCCTGCCCCTGCCCCGGTGGCGCGGTCGGTGCCGCACCCTGCGGTGGTACATCCTCGTGCTTGCTGAAATCGGTCATCGGAAGCCCCCCCCGTCGCGTTGTTCCGGGAATCCTACGGCGTCATCTGAGCGACCCGTCGGCGGGCCGGTCCCGGAAGAGGAAGGCGCCCACGACGCCGCCGATGAGCCCGAAGAGGTGGCCCTGCCAGGAGACCCCCTGGGCGGTGGGCAGGACTCCCCACAGGATCGAGCCGTACGCCACCGCGACGATCAGGCCCACCGCGATGTCGATGAGGCGCCGGTCGACGAAGCCGCGCACCAGCAGGTAGGCGAACAGGCCGAAGACGATGCCGGAGGCGCCGGCGGTGTTGGTGTGCGCCGGTGCCACCAGCCACACCCCGCCGCCGCTCGTCATGACGATGACGAAGACCACGCTCAGCAGGCGGCCGGTGCCGCGCAGCGCCGCGAGGAAGCCCAGCACCAGCAGGGGCAGGCTGTTGGCGGCGACGTGGTCGAAGCCGAAGTGGACGAACGCGGCCGGGACCACGTCGCGCAGCTCGCCGATCTGACGGGGCACGATGCCGAAGGTGTCGAGCGCGTGATGGGTCATCACGTCGACGCACTCGATCAGCCAGAGCAGGCCCACCCAGAGGAACATGACCGCCGCGGCCGTCTTCGCCCGTTCTCCCGGACCCGGACCCGGGAGCGGGGCCGCGTCGCCTCGGACGCCCCGGCGGGCGCCGCCGGCGCCACGTCCGGCGATGGGTTCGTACGCCACAGGCCCCCCTCGTGGTGGTCCGCCGCCCGCCCGGCCGGTCGGGCTCCCCTCACGGTAGACAACGAGACCGGGCTTCGTGGCGGTTCCCGGGCCTACGCGTCCGTTTCACCCATCATGAACTGCATCATGGCGCCCATGATGTCCTGGGGGTTCAGCGCGGTGGCCCCGGCCGGGGCGGTGACGGGTACCGCGTCGGGGGCGAAGCCGACGGTCAGCGGCAGCGCGCCGTGGATCTCGCCCTTCGTGTCGAACTGGTCGAGGTCCAGGCTGATCCCCGAGAGCGTGCCGTCCTTGATGGCGACGTCCACGCTGACGTTCTTGTCGGGCACGTCCTTCAGATCGGCGGGCGAGCCCCCGTCCGGCAACCGGGCCGCCAGGGGCTCCAGGGCCTTGGCGAACGCGGCGGCCGTCTTCCCCGCGGACAGGGTCACCTTGATGTGGTCGACGCCGTCCTTGCTGCCGGCGTCGGCGAACTTCGCGTTGTGCTCCACGGCCTCGCGGAGCGCCTTGGTGATCAGCTTCTGCGTCTTCGCGTCCAGCGCCGAGGCGTCCGGGAGCGGAGAGCCGGCGGGCCCGTCCTCGCCCATGGTCTTGGCGAACTCCTCGAAGGCCTCGAGGTCGACGGAGACCCACTTGCCGCCGAGCGCGTCCTTGACCGAGGTGTAGGAGGAGGGCAGGTCGTCGGCGGCGTCCAGGAACCGCTGGACCTCCGCCATGTCGCCCTTGCTCTTCCCGGTGCCGAGATCGCCGGCGAGCGACATGAACCGCCGCAGGTCGAACCGCAGGTAGGTCTTCCCGCCCGCCAGACCGCGGATCTCCAGCAGGTCCTTGTCCTTGCCGAGCGAGATGCGCAGCGCCAGCGAGGAGCTGCCCGCCTTGGCGTCCTTCAGCGGTTCGGCGGCGCTCGCGGAGAAGGACACGTCGAGATCGGCCAGCATCGCGGCGTTCTCCCGGGAGAACCCGTCCGAGTCCTTCAGCGCGGACCATATCTGCTGCTCGCTGCCGTTCAGGCCCACGGACACCGTGACGGCCTTCTGCTGGCCGAGCCGGTCCAGCGCCTGCTGGACCTCGGCGCCGGCGCTCAGGTTCTCGGCGGTGCCGCACGCGGTGGCGGCGGTGGCGATGAAGGCGGCGCAGCCGACGGCGGCGATGCCCTTGCGCATGGTGTCGATGGTGTTCTCCTCGATCGGTGCGGGAACGGTTGGAGGACCCGTGAGGAGGCCGGAAGGTTGTACGGGCGGCCGGATAGGCTCGCCCGCATGGACGACAGCGAGCGCGGGACACCCTGGGTGGTCGGGGTCTCCGGGGCCTCCGGGACGCCGTACGCGGCGGCGGTGCTGCGGGCGCTGCTGCAGGCCGGGGAGGCGGTGGACCTGGTGGTCAGCCGGGCCGCCCGGCTCACCGTCCTGGACGAGACCGGGGGGCCCTTCCGGGACGCGCACTGGCGCGAGGACCTGGCCCGCTGGCTGGCCCGCGGCGCGGACGGCACGCCGGACCGGTTCGAGACGGATCTGTCCCGGGTGCGGTACTGGCCCGCCGGGGACCTCGCGGCCGGCCCGAGCTCCGGCTCCTACCCGGTCAAGGGCATGCTGATCGTCCCGGCGAGCACGGCCTGCGTGGCGGGCGTCGCCCTCGGGCTCTCCAAGGACCTGCTGCAGCGGGTGGCGAGCGTCACGCTGAAGGAGCGCCGCCCGCTGGTGGTCGCCGTACGGGAGACGCCGCTGGGCGGACAGACGCTGCGGCACCTGGTGGCGCTGGACGAGGCCGGCGCCGTGGTGCTGCCGGCCTCGCCGGCCTTCTACGCGGGGGCGCGGGACATCCAGGACCTGGTCGACTTCGTCGCGGGGCGGGTGCTGGACGCCGTCCACGTGCCGCACACGCTGTACCGCCGCTGGGAGGGCGAGCTGGGCGCCGCCGGGGCCGGGGCGGACGGGGCGGCCGCGACGGATGCGCAGGGCACATCCGCGTGAATGCCTTAGATTCTTGTCCTGACAGCGCAGTTGCGGCGTGAATGAAGGGGTCCAGTCTGATGGACGCGGTGGACAGGCAGCTCATCCAGGCCCTCCGTGAGAACGGCCGGGCCTCGTACGCCGAGCTGGGCCGGCTGGTGGGCCTGTCCGGACCGAGCGTCACCGACCGGATCAACCGGCTGGAGCAGGCCGGCGTGATCACCGGCTACCGCGCCACCATCCGTCCGGCGGCCCTCGGTCTCGGGGTCACCGCGCTGGTCGGCCTGCAGCTCAGCGACGCCGCCGACCACGAGGACGTGGCGACCCGGCTGCGCGACCTGAACGAGATCGAGGACTGCTGGTTCATCGCCGGCGACGACTCGTACATGCTCAAGGTGCGCGTCCCCGACGTGGACGCCCTGGAGCACACCATCCGCCGGCTGTCCGGAACCAAGGGCGTCGCGCGCACCCGTACCACGATCGTGCTCTCGACGAAGTGGGAGAACCGGGTCGGGGAACTCCCGGAGAACGTCTAGGCGTAAGGTCGGACGGACGATCCGGATGGTGAAGGCGAGGCAGGCGATGGACGCGGGACTCAAGCGCGAGCTGGAGGCGAAGGTCTACGCGGGTGAGCGGCTGACCCGCGAGGACGGCATCGCCCTCTACGAGTCGGACGACCTGGCCTGGCTGGGCGGCCTCGCCCACCACGTGCGGACGCGGAAGAACGGCGACGTCGTCCACTTCAACGTCAACCGCCACCTCAACATGACCAATGTGTGCACCGCCTCCTGCGCGTACTGCTCCTTCCAGCGCAAGCCCGGGGAGAAGGACGCGTACACGATGCGCATCGAGGAGGCCGTCCGGCTGGCGAAGGAGATGGAGGGGGAGAACCTCACCGAGCTCCACATCGTCAACGGCCTGCACCCGACGCTGCCGTGGCGCTACTACCCGCGCTCGCTGAAGGCGCTCAAGGAGGCGCTGCCGAACGTCTCGCTGAAGGCCTTCACCGCCACCGAGATCCACCACTTCGAGACGATCTCCGGGATGAGCGCGAGCGAGATCCTGGACGAGCTCATCGAGGCCGGCCTCGAGTCGCTGACCGGCGGCGGCGCCGAGATCTTCGACTGGGAGGTGCGGCAGCACATCGTCGACCACCGCACCCACTGGGAGGACTGGTCGCGCATCCACCGCCTGGCGCACGAGAAGGGCCTCAAGACCCCGTGCACCATGCTGTACGGGCACATCGAGGAGCCCCGGCACCGGGTGGACCACGTGCTGAGGCTGCGTGAGCTGCAGGACGAGACCGGCGGCTTCCAGGTCTTCATCCCGCTGCGCTACCAGCACGACTTCGTCGACCTGAAGGACGGCAAGGTCCGCAACACCCTGCAGGCGCGGACCACGATGGCCACCGGCGCCGAGGCGCTGAAGACCTTCGCGGTCTCCCGGCTGCTGTTCGACAACGTGCCGCACGTGAAGGTCTTCTGGGTCATGCACGGCGTGCAGACCGCCCAGCTCGCGCTGCAGCACGGCGCGGACGACATGGACGGCTCGGTCGTCGAGTACAAGATCACGCACGATGCCGACAACTACGGGACGCCCAACAAGCTCACCCGCGACGACCTGCTGGAGCTCATCCGGGACGCGGGCTTCCGTCCGGTCGAGCGCAACACCCGGTACGAGATCATCCGCGAGTACCCGGGGCCCGACGCGGCCCGCCGCGAGTCTCCGCAGCCGATGCGGGTGTGAGACCTGCCGCGCGACCGGGTGCCGGCTCGTGCGGGCAGCGGAGGCGCGCCGTCACATGACGGCGCGCCCCGTCGCCATCCCGGCGCCGAAGCCTCGCCTTCACCCCGGCGTCCCGCCGCGGCCGGACGCCCGTCATGCCACGTCAGCCCGGGTGCCTAGGGTGTGCGCATGGCACTGCGCTTCACCCTCGACCCCGAGCTCACCCCCGGTCTGCGGGACCAGCTCGTCTCCCTGTGGACCGACGTCACCAACGCGGGCGGCGCCGTCGGCTTCGTCGCGCCCGTGGGCCGGGGCGACGTCGCCCCCGAAGCCGAACGGCGCTGCGCGGCGCTGTCCGAGGGCAGGGCGCACATGGTCGCCGGGTTCGCCGGCGACCGGCTCGCCGCCACGGCGTTCCTCACCTTCAACACCCACCGCCTGATGCGGCACTGGGCCTGGCTGTACACCGTGATGATCGACCCCTCCCTGCAGGGCCGCGGCCACGGCGCGGAGCTGATGCGGGCGGCGGAGCGGACGGGCCGCGACCTCGGTCTGGAGGGGCTGAAGCTCACCTGCCGCGGCGGCATGGGGCTGGAGCGCTTCTACGCCTCGGCCGGCTACAAGGAGGTCGGGCGCGTCCCGGCGGCGATACGCGTCGCCCCGGGTGACGACCGCGACGACATCACGATGTGGCTCCCGCTGACCTGACCGCAGCAGGCCCGTGCTTCACTGATGGAGGTGTGTCCGGTACGACCCGCGGGCCGGCGAGCGAAACGAAGGAAGTGGCAACGACCGTGAGCTGGAAGCCGAGCCCCATGCTGCGCTACTCCCTGATGCGTCTCGGTCTCTTCGCGGCCTGCTTCCTGGTGATCTGGGGCCTGGTCTACGTCCGTGTGCTGCCCGCCGGCCTCGGCGACTCCAACCTCCTGTGGGTGATGCTGCTCGCGCTCGTGGTCAGCGCGCCGCTCAGCTTCGTCGTGCTGCGCGGGGTGCGCGAGCAGGCCTCCGTACAGGTCGCCTCGCGCGTGGAGCGGACCAAGGCGAACCTCGCCGCCAGCGCCGCCCAGGAGGACGAGGCGGACGACGCCTCCCGCGCGGCGGCGCAGAACGGCTGACCCACCCCGGGCGGGCGCCGGTCGCGCCGCCCGCCCGCCGGACCGGACGCGGCGGAAGGGACCACCCCGGTGACCACCCCGCCCTGGACCCCTCGAGCGGCTCCCGGCTCCACGGCCCGCATGACCGCGTACGAGATCGCCGCCGCGGTCCGGTCGGGCGCCCTGCCGGCACGGGAGGCCGTCGCGGAGGCGCTGGACCGCGTCGCCCGCCACGACACGCTGCGGGCCTACACCGAGGTCTGGCCGGAGGCGGCCGCGGCGCGGGCCGCCGAGATCGACCGCCGCGTTCGCGCGGGCGAGTGGCTGCCGCTGGCCGGCGTGCCCCTCGCGGTCAAGGCCACCGAGTCCGTCACCGCCTTCCAGACCCGCCGTCTGGCGAGGGCGGGCTGCGTCCCGGTGGGAGCGACGTCCACCCCGGGGCGCGGCACCGGCTGGCGGACCTGGGGAGCCACCGACCGCGGCCCCACGCTCAATCCGCACGACCCCCGCTGGAGCCCGGGCGGGTCCTCGGCCGGCTCGGCCGCCGCGGTGGCCGCCCGTCTGGTGCCGCTGGCCACCGGCAGCGACGGCGCGGGGTCCGTCCGCATCCCTGCCGCCTGGTGCTCGGTGATCGGGCTGAAGCCCACCAACGGACTGGTGCCTGCCCGGGACAGGGCCGGACTGAACATCGCCGGGCCCCTCGCCCGCACCGCCGCCGACGCCGCCCTCTATCTGGACGCCCTCACCGGCCCCGGGACACAGCCCCGGCCTGCTCCCCCCGAGCGTCCCCTGCGCGTGACGTGGTCGGCGACGCTCGGTTTCGCCGACACCGTCGACCGGATCGGCGCCGTGGCCCGGTCACGACTCGACGCCCTCATCCGTACGGGGGCCCTCATCTTCGACGATCTCGCCGTCCGGTTGCCCGATCCGGCCCCGTGCTGGGCGGCGCTGCGCGGGCACGGCGGCGGGGGTCCGGACGGCGCGGCAGGGCGCAAGGCAGAGCTGGAACGCGAACTCGCCCGGGTGTTCGCCGTCGTCGACCTGATCGCGACCCCGACCACTCCGAACCCGCCCCATGGGCACCAGGGCCCCGGTGACACCATGAGCGTCGCGCTGACCTGGGCCTTCAACATCAGCGGCCATCCCGCGATCAGCCTTCCCGCGGGACGGACCGCGCGCGGGGAACCCGTGGGGCTGCACCTTGTGGCGCGGCGGCACCGGGAGGCCGATCTGCTGTCCGTCGCGGCCGCCGCCGAGACGGACCTCCCGGCCCTGTAGGCACGGCGGCCAGGGCATCACCGCTCCGCGGAGGGGACGTACGGGGGCGGCGACGGCGCACGGGGTGCGCACGGTGCGGGGCCCCTACGTCTCGTCCGCGCCCACCGGCCGGCCGGGGTGCGACGGACCGCCGCGGCCCACACGCGCTCACGCGCTCGAAGGCGAAGCCAGAAGGCGAGGACGCGCGTTGGCCCCCGGCCCCCGAAGAGGCGCCGGAGGAGGCCGGCAGAGGCCGGGAGCGGCCGGAAAGGCAGGAGCCCCGCACGGGGTGCGGGGCTCCTTGGGTACTACTCGTCGGTTACTGCTCGTCGGTCCGCGATCAGGCGGGGGTGACGTTCTCCGCCTGCGGGCCCTTCGGACCCTGCGTGACGTCGAAGGTCACCTGCTGGTTCTCCTCCAGCGAACGGAAGCCGGAGGCGTTGATCGCGGAGTAGTGGACGAAGACATCGGGGCCGCCGCCGTCCTGGGCGATGAAGCCGAAGCCCTTTTCGGCGTTGAACCACTTGACGGTTCCGGTAGCCATAAGCCCTCCTTGGGCCAAAGGGTTGCCCTGCTCCAGAACCTGCCCTGCTCACTGCAAGAAGTCTGAAAACTACAAAAGCCCGCGGTCACATGCTCCGCAGGCTCTGTACTGCAAGGGAAACCAAACTGCAACTTGCGACGACAGTAGCACGGAGCATCTGCGGCGGGGAAGAGTGCAAGATCGGAATTCACCCGTGCCGCGCAACGGGCCGGTTCGGCGCTCGCCGGGTCCCGCCCACGACGGCTCCGGCGCGCTACGCGGGACCCGCCGGAGGATCCCGAAGGCGGGGGTCTAGCCTCCTGATGTGGACACATCTGCGCCTCTTCCCTCCGCCGGTGGTGTGCGCCGGGCCCGGCCCCGCGTCGGGCACATCCAGTTCCTGAACTGCGTGCCTCTTTACTGGGGGCTCGCCCGAACGGGTGCCCTGCTCGACCTGGAGCTGACCAAGGACACGCCTGAGAAGCTCAGCGCCCAGCTCGTCTCCGGGGCCCTCGACGTCGGCCCCATCACCCTCATGGAGTACCTCCGGCACGCCGAGGAGTTGATCGCGCTCCCGGACATCGCCGTCGGCTGCGACGGCCCGGTGATGTCCTGCGTGATCGTGAGCCAGGTCCCCCTGACCGCGCTGGACGGCGCCCGGGTCGCCCTCGGCTCCACCAGCCGCACGTCGGTCCGGCTGGCCCAGCTGCTGCTCGCCGAGCAGTACGGGGTGGAGCCCGACTACTACACCTGCCCGCCCGACCTCTCGCTGATGATGCAGGAGGCCGAGGCCGCCGTCCTGATCGGGGACGCGGCGCTGCGCGCCTCGCTGCACGACGCGCCGCGGCTCGGCCTGGAGGTCCACGACCTCGGGCTGATGTGGAAGGAGTGGACGGGACTGCCCTTCGTCTTCGCCGTCTGGGCCGCCCGCCGCGACTTCCTGGAGTCCCGCCCCGAGGTCGTGCACGAGGTGCACCGGGCCTTCCTCTCCTCCCGCGACCTGAGCATGGAGGAGGTGGAGAAGGTCGCCGAGCAGGCCGCCCGGTGGGAGGCCTTCGACGCCCGCACCCTGCAGCGCTACTTCACCACCCTGGACTTCTCGCTCGGAGCCGAGCAGCTCACGGGCATCGCCGAGTTCGCCCGCCGGGTGGGCTTCCCCGAGCAGGCGCGCGTCGAACTGCTGGGCGCCGAGGGCTGATCCCACGGGCCGGCGGCACCCCGCCGCCGGCCCCGCTGCCCCGGCCCCCCGTTGCCCCGGCCCCTTTCCCCGACAACGGGACGATCGGCGCGGCCCCGTCCGCGGCGGCGCCTGCCGCCGGAGCACTCGGCCGCGGCGGATGGCGTGAGCACGGCGGCCAGGGGTACGACTCCCCTGACCTTCCGCACCGGCGAGAGGCGCGCAGATGCAGCCCCTGCAAGCGAACGACCCTCCGGCGATCGGTCCTTACCGCCTGCTCGGCCGGCTGGGCGCCGGCGGGATGGGCCGGGTCTACCTGGGGCGCAGCCCCGGCGGCCGGACGGTGGCGGTGAAGGTGGTGCGCTCGGAGCTCGCGGACGACCCGGAGTTCCGCACCCGGTTCCAGCGCGAGGTCGACGCGGCGCGCCGGGTCGACGGCGCGTGGAGCGCGCCGGTGCTGGACGCGGACACCGACTCGCCGGTGCCATGGGTGGCCACCCGTTATGTCGCCGGCCCCGCGCTGTCCGAGGCCGTCCCGGCCTTCGGGCCGCTGCCGCCGCGGGGACTGCGCGCGCTGGGCGCGGGACTGGCCGAGGCGCTGGAGGCCGTCCACGGACGCGGGCTGGTGCACCGCGACATCAAGCCGTCCAATGTGCTGCTCTCGCTGGACGGTCCCGTGCTGATCGACTTCGGCATCGCCCGTGCCATGGACGCCACGGCCGCCCTGACCAGCAAGGGCGCGGTCGTCGGCTCACCCGGCTACATGGCGCCCGAGCAGGTCACCGGCGGGCCCACCGGTCCGGCCGCCGACGTCTTCGCCCTCGGCGCGGTGCTGGCCTTCGCCGCGACCGGCAGCGGCCCCTTCTCCGGGGACAGCGCGGCCGTCCTGCTCTACAAGGTCGCCCACGAGGAGCCGGAACTCGGCGCGGTGCCGGACGAGTTGCGTTCGCTGACACGGTCCTGCCTGGCCAAGGACCCCGCCAAGCGACCGACGCCCCGCCGGCTCACCGAACTCCTGGCGCCCGGTGGCGACGCCGCCTCGCTGGTGCGGGCCGGCTGGCTGCCGCCCCCGCTGACGGAGCGGCTGGGGCGGCAGGCCGTCGAACTGCTCGACCTCGAACCCTCCCCGCACCCGGGACCGCCGGGTCCGGCCCCCGGTCCCGCCGGCGCGACCGCCGGTCAGACCGCCGGGGGATCGGGCGCGGGTCACGGCGCGTACGGGTCGTACGGCGGGCACCCCTCGTACGGGGCGTTCGGCCCGCCGCCCGGGCCGACCGGGCCCCAGGACGCACCGCCGTTCCCCGCGACGCCGCCGCCCGCCCCCGCGGCGGGCCGCCGGCGCGGACGCGCCGCCGTGCTGGCGGGGGCGGGGATCGCGGCGGCGGCCGCCGTGGCCCTGTCCCTCGTGCTGCCGGGGCTCCTCGACGGCGCGAACCAGGCCAGGGGCGGCGAGCCCACCCCGTCGGCAAGCGCGGGCCGGGGCAGGACGGCGGCGTCCTCGCCCACGTCGCCGGCCCCGCCGCCGTCCTCGCCGCCGGCCTCCGCAGCGCGCCTGGACGCACTCCCGAAGTCCTTCGCCGGCACCTGGAAGGGCGACACCGTCACCACCGGCGGAGTGCCGGGGACGATGCAGATCACCCTGCGCGAGGGCAGGGTCGGGGCGGTCGTCGGCCGCGACAGGAGCGTGCTGGACCTGCTCGGCGAGACCTACGACTGCAGCGGCGACTGGAAGCTCGTCGAGGCCACGGAGAAGAGCATCGTGCTCGACACCAGCGGCGCCGCCAACCCGCACCCCGGGATCTGCTCCGACGGTTCGTCCGACGAGCGGTTCACCCTCACCGCGGACGGCTCGCTGCACTACCGCTCGGGCGACCCCCTGGCCGGCCGACCGGAAGGGGACCTCAGGAAGCAGGGCGGCTGATCGCCTGGCGTAGGCTGAGCGGGTCCGTCACAACCCTCGGAAGGGATGCCCGGTGAGCGAGAACGCCGACCTGCAGTCCGTCCTCGACCGTGCCGCCGGCGGTGGCCGCATCACCCCCGAGGAGGCGCTCGACCTCTACCGCTCCGCGCCCCTGCACGCCCTCGGCGCGGCCGCCGACGCCGTGCGCCGCCGCCGCTACGCGGGTACCGAGCACATCGCGACGTACATCATCGAGCGCAACATCAACTACACCAACGTCTGCGTGACGGCGTGCAAGTTCTGCGCCTTCTACGCCGCGCCCAAGGACACCGCCAAGGGCTGGACCCGGGACCTCGATGACATCCTGCGCCGCTGCGCGGAGACCGTCGAACTCGGCGGCACTCAGATCATGTTCCAGGGCGGCCACCACCCCGACTACGGCGTCGAGTACTACGAGAAGCACTTCAGCGCCATCAAGCAGGCCTTCCCGCAGCTGGTCATCCACTCCCTCGGCGCCTCCGAGGTCGAGCACATGGCCCGGATCTCCAAGGTGTCCGTGGAGGAGGCCATCAGCCGCATCCACGCCGCGGGCCTGGACTCCTTCGCGGGCGCCGGCGCCGAACTGCTGCCGGAGCGGCCTCGGAAGGCGATCGCCCCGCTGAAGGAGAGCGGCGAGCGCTGGCTGGAGATCATGGAGACTGCGCACGGGCTCGGCGTGGAGTCGACCTCCACCATGCTGATGGGCACCGGCGAGACCAACGCCGAGCGCATCGAGCACCTGAGGATGATCCGCGACGTCCAGGACCGCACGGGCGGTTTCCGCGCGTTCATCCCCTACACCTACCAGCCCGAGAACAACCACCTGAAGGGCCGGACCCAGGCCACGCTCTTCGAGTACCTGCGCATGATCGCCATCGCGCGGATCTTCCTGGACAACGTCGCCCACATCCAGGGCTCCTGGCTCACCACCGGCAAGGAGGTCGGCCAGCTCTCGCTGCACTACGGGGCCGACGACCTCGGCTCGGTGATGCTGGAGGAGAACGTGGTCTCCTCGGCCGGCGCCAGGCACCGCTCCAACCGCATGGAGCTGATCCACCTGATCCGCGCCGCCGGCCGCGTCCCGGCCCAGCGCGCGACCACCTACGAGCACCTCGTCGTCCACGACGACCCGGCGAACGACCCGGTCGACGACCACGTCGTCTCCCACCTGTCGTCGACCGCCATCGAGGGCGGCACGGCGCACCCGGAGCTGAAGCTGCTCAGCACCTCCTGAGCCGCCCGATGGTGACGATCCACTCCGGGGCCGACGGCACGGCCGTGCTGGTCGACGGCGGCATCCTGGCCGCCGTCGGCCCGTTCGAGGAGTTGCGGGCGGCCCATCCGGGCGCCCGTGTGCGGACCTGGCCGGGCGTGCTGCGCCCCGGCCTGACCCACGAGGGCGAGCTGCCGCCGGCGCCCACCCCGCGCGAACGCGTGCACGCCCTGCTGCTGCGCGGCGTCACCGCCGTGGCCGGCGCCCCGGCCGATCCGGCGCTGCGCTCGACCCTGGACCGCTACGGGCTGCTGCCCGCGCGCCGGGCCCCGGCCCTGGAGCCGGGCGCCCGGGCGGATTTCGCTGTCTTCGAAGAGCAGGGCCGCTGCCTCGCCACCGTCGTCGCCGGTCGCCTCCTCCACCGCCGGGCCTGACGCCGTCGGGCCTGACGCCCTCGGGGCGCGTCCGGGGCCCGGGCGAGCTGCCCGGTACGGGCCGGACCCGCGTCGACCCTCATCGCGGGCTGCCCTGCGGCCCGTTGCCGCGCTGGTCCCCGGAGCCGGGCGTCCGCCGCCCGCCCGGCCGCGCCCTGCCCGGGGCCCCTGCGCGGGGCGCGGGGCTGCCGGGTGAACAATGGGGGCGTGACCCGAGCCTCCCTGGACAAGCAGCCGCACGAAGTCGCCGCGATGTTCGACGACGTCGCAGCCAACTACGACCTGACCAACGACGTGCTGTCGCTCGGCCAGGACCGCCGCTGGCGCAAGGCCGTCGCCCAGGCCCTCGCCGTCCGTCCCGGCGAGCGCGTGCTGGACCTCGGCGCCGGCACGGGCACCTCCTCGCTGCCCTTCGCGGAGGCGGGCGCCCGCGTCGTGCCCTGCGACTTCTCCCTGGGCATGCTGCGCGAGGGCAAGCGCCGCAACCCCTTCCTCCCGCTCACCGCGGGCGACGCGACCCGGCTGCCGTTCGCCGACGCGGTCTTCGACGCCGTCACGATCTCCTTCGCCCTGCGCAACGTCCACGACACCGACGCCGCGCTGCGCGAGATGCTGCGGGTCACCCGCCCCGGCGGCCGGGTCGTCATCTGCGAGTTCAGCCACCCCACCTGGGCGCCGTTCCGCACCGTCTACACCGAGTACCTGATGCGCGCCCTCCCGCCCGTCGCCCGGGCGGTCAGCAGCAACCCCGACGCGTACGTGTACCTGGCCGAGTCCATCCGCGCCTGGCCCGACCAGCCTTCGCTGGCCGGGCGCCTGCAGAAGGCGGGCTGGTCGAAGGTCGCCTGGCGCAACCTGTCGGGCGGCATCGTGGCGCTGCACCGCGCGGTGCGCTGAAGGCGGGGCGGCCCGCCCGCTCACGGATGCGGCCCCATAGACTGCACGGAAGTCCGGTCCGGCCGCAGCCGGCTGGTCGCAGACAGGCCCGCATCCGCCCCTGAGCAGCGAGGAGCACCGTGACCGAGACCGCCGCTTCGGAACGCAGCGCCGATGTGATCGTCGTAGGTGCCGGGCCCGCCGGTTCGACGACGGCCTACTACCTGGCGAAGGCGGGACTCGACGTCCTGCTGCTGGAGAAGACCGCCTTCCCGCGCGAGAAGGTGTGCGGCGACGGACTGACCCCCCGGGCGACCAAGCAGCTGGTCGCGATGGGCATCGACATCTCCGAAGAGGCCGGCTGGTTGCGCAACAAGGGACTGCGCATCATCGGCGGCGGCGTCCGGCTGCAACTGGACTGGCCGGACCTGGCCTCGTTCCCGGACTACGGGCTGGTGCGCAAGCGCGAGGACTTCGACGAACTCCTCGCCCGCCAGGCGCAGAAGGCGGGCGCCCGGCTCTACGAGCGCTGCAACGTGGGTGCCCCGATCCGCGACGAGCGCACCGGCCGCATCACCGGCGTCGAGGCCAAGCTGGGCGAGGAGAAGACCCCGGTCACCTTCCACGCGCCGCTGGTCGTCGCCGCGGACGGCAACTCCACCCGGCTCTCGCTCCAGATGGGCCTGCACCGCCGCGAGGACCGCCCGATGGGCGTTGCCGTGCGCACGTACTTCACCTCCCCACGGCACGACGACGACTACCTGGAGTCCTGGCTCGAGCTGTGGGACCGGCGGGTCCCGGGCGATCCGCGGCTGCTGCCGGGCTACGGCTGGATCTTCGGCATGGGCGACGGCACGTCCAACGTGGGCCTGGGCGTGCTCAACACCTCCTCCGCCTTCAAGGAGCTGGACTGGCGCGAGGTGCTGAAGGCCTGGTGCGCCTCGATGCCCGAGGACTGGGGCTACACCGAGGAGAACATGACCGGGCCCATCCGCGGCGCGGCGCTCCCTATGGCCTTCAACCGCCAGCCGCACTACACCAAGGGCCTGCTGCTGGTCGGCGACGCGGGCGGTCTCGTCAACCCGTTCAACGGCGAGGGCATCGCCTATGCGATGGAGTCCGGCCAGATCGCCGCCGACGTCATCGTCCAGGCGCACGCGCGCGGCACCGCGGCCCAGCGGGAGCTGGCGCTCCAGTCGTACCCCCGGATCCTCAAGGACACCTACGGCGGCTACTACACGCTCGGCCGCGCCTTCGTGAAGCTGATCGGCAACCCGAAGGTCATGAAGCTGGCGACACAGCGCGGCCTGACGCATCCGATGCTGATGCGCTTCACGCTGAAGCTGCTGGCGAACCTCACCGACCCCTCGGGCGGCGACGCGATGGACCGTGTGATCAACGGTCTGTCGAAGGTGGCGCCGCGCTCCTGAACCCCCGCGGTCCCTGCCGCGCCGGTCCGTGCTGCACGGGCCGGCGCGGCTTTTTTCTGCCATCGCGCCGGGCAGCCGACGTGGAGGTATGCAAACGACCTTATCCTTACCTTTCAGAGGTATGATGCAGGCCTATGGAGAGGGAATGGCTGTCCGTGGAGCAGGTCGCGGAGCGGCTCGGCCTGCATGTGCGCACCGTCCGCGGCTACATCCGCGACGGACGGCTGAAGGCCGTGCGCATCGGCAAGCAGTACCGCGTCGCCCGGGCCGATCTGGACGCCCTCACCGGTGCGCCGGCAGCCGCCCCACGGCGCCGGGTGGAGGTCTCGGCCATCGTCGAGGTGGACGGCATCGGCGCGGCCGCCGCCGACCGCCTGGGCACCCTGCTCGTGGCCGGCGCCCAGATGGCGCGGGAGCCGCACGAGTTGGCCCGGGTCCGGACGGCGTACGACGACGAGCGCTCGCGGCTGAAGGTCGTGGTGCTCGGAGGCGCCGCGGCGACGGCGGACGTCCTGCGCACCATCGACGACGTCCTGGGAGGGGAGAACGACATGCTGCCGCAGGAGCACATCGAGGATCCGGAGGCGGGCCGTGGCTGACGTGGTGACCGAGCGGCGGGGCGTGCCCGTCCTCGTCTGCGGCGAGGACGGTGCGAGGGTCAGCGGCGTCCAGGACGCGCTCGACCTGATCGGAGCGACCTACCTGCAGGCGGAGGTGGTGGCCCTGCCGGTCGCCCGGCTGGACGAGAGCTTCTTCGCCCTGCGCAGCGGCCTGGCGGGGGAGATCATGCAGAAGTTCGTCAACTACCGTGTCCGGCTTGCCGTCGTCGGCGACGTCTCGGCGTACACGGCGGCGAGTACGGCCTTTCGCGACCTGGTCCGCGAGTGCAACCGCGGCGGCCGCACGTGGTTCGTCGACGACCTCGAGGCGCTCGACGCCCGCCTCGGCTGACCGGGCGCGCGCCGCTCCGACGGGGAACCGCGCCCACGGCGGCTTCCGTTGGCCCGCGCGGCCGTGCGCTTCGCGGGAAGGGGCGGCGGACTCGCCGGTCTGGGCCTGCGGTTGGCGCGGACGCGGAGGACGGGGTGGCGAGGGGCCGGATCGCCGATCCTCTGACATCGATGTCGTTGACATCGATGTCAGCAGCGCCTGCCAGGGAGTCAGCTCGCGCCCGAAATGCGGGATTTGAGGCAATGTGCTCATACTTTTGATCACTGCTCGGGGATTCGTGATCAACGAAAGGGTGCAGACATGAGCACGCGCATAACCCAGGTCCTGGTCGCCGCGGCCGCCGCGGACCAGCGCCCGGGCGACAGCCGCGGCGACGACCGCCGTAGTGACGACCGCCGTGACGACCGGCGGGGCGACGACCGGCGGGGCGACGACCGGCGGGGCGACGACCGGCGCGGTGACGACCGCCGTGGCGACCGGCGGGGGCAGTGCTCGGTCGGCCTGGGCTCCTGGAAGCTGGAGTACCGTCCCGGACGTCTGGTGCCGGTCTCCAGCCACGGCCGCGTCAAGTGGGTCCGCACCCCCGGTCACTGGGTCAAGGTCTGGCACAGCGGGGGCCGGGACTGCCACCGCCGATGACCCCAGCGGCCGGAGCCCGGTTCCCCGCCGCGGTGGAGCCTGGCTCCGGCCCGGGAGCCACTCCCGGGGGACCCAGGCCGTCCGGCCCCGTGCGGTGGCTCTCCTTGCGGCGGGGCCGGACCCGTCCGTCCTCCGCACGGCGCGGGGCGCGGTGCGGCGGTTCCCCCTCGCGGCCGTCCCCCCTCGCGGCGGCGGAGGAGCGCACAGGACGGACGCAGGAAGCCGCCGGCCCACAGTCAGTGGGCCGGCGGCTTCGTGGGGACGGGGCCCGCGATCAGAGCACGCGGACGGCGGACGTCGGCATGTAGCCGGACATCTGCTGGATGACGACGCCCTTGCTCGGGTTCGCCGCGTCCAGGTACTGCCCGCCGCCGATGTAGACGGCCACGTGGTAGGCGGAGCCGACGCCGCCCCAGAAGACGAGGTCGCCCGGCTGGACCGCGCTCACGGACACGGGGGTGCCGAAGGTCGACTGCGCCTGCGAGGTGCGCGGCAGCTCGACGCCGATGGTGCGGAAGGCGGCCTGGGTGAGGCCGGAGCAGTCGTACGCGCTGGGGCCCGTGGCGCCGTAGACGTACGGCTTGCCGACCTGGGCCTTCAGGAAGCCGATGACGGAGGCGACGCTGCCCGTCGCGTGGCTGGAGGAGGAAGAGGCGGCCAGCACGGTGCGCCCGACGGAGCGGGACACGGCGGCGGTCTCGCGCGCCTCGGCGGCCTTGGCCTTGGCCTTGGCCTCGGCGCGCGACCGCGCGTCGGCGGCGGCCTTCTTCTTCTGGGCGGCCTTCATGGCCTCGGTGCGCGCCTGCTCGCGGGCCGCGTCCAGCTGCTGCTCGACGACGGTCTCGTCGAGGGCGTCGGCGGCCTCCGCGGCGGTGGCGGTGGTGGAGAGGGCGGGGATGACGGGGATGCTCCCCGTGGTCGCCGGGTCGGCGGCCGAAGGCTCCGCGTTCGCCGGAGCGGACATTCCGGTCAGGGCGAGCGTTCCGATGACGCCGCCGGCGACTCCAGCGCGGCGCACCCAGTTGGGGCTCTGCGCGTCGCGTCGCCGGCGGCGTATATGCGAGGTCTGAAGGGACATGAGGACTTGGGTATCAGGCCAGGTCGGTTCCGTTCAACAAAAGTGTGATGCGCCACAGTTGGCTCAGGAGCAGTGGTATTGTCCCCTTTTTGATCTTCTTAATTCGGGATGATCGGGACATTCAACTGCAAATCCTCGTGCTCGCGTTCACGTGCCTCCGGACGTCGTCAGCGCGGGTTTTCATGGCTCACCCGCACGGGTGGCGAGCGGCTATCACGTCCTGCGGTCCATCTCGAATTTGCCTTGGAACGGCACGGCCTGATAGTGCTGCACCCCTTTTCACCAGCGGAAATGCAGGTAAATGTGACTTCTGGTGATCGTTTGAGATGCCTGAGTGAGAAGATCACCGCTCATCCCTGTTCATGATCGTTCGACTGGTGGCAGAGATCACAAAAGCCGAAGCGAACCCCGTGTCGCAGATCACAGACCAGGAGGCATAGGATGCGGGCAGTCCGGGCTTGTGAACTGCCTCACATGGAGGGGAACCCGGTGGCGTGGGGCGCACGTCCGGACACGGTCCGTCATCAGTCACCGTCGACTGGAAGGAGCGGGGACGTGAACGCCTACGCGCCCATCCTCGTGCTGGGCGGCCTCGGGGCCGGCTTCGCGATCTTCTCCGTGGTCATGGCCTCCATCATCGGCCCGAAACGGTACAACCGGGCGAAGTTGGAGGCGTATGAGTGCGGCATCGAGCCGACTCCGCACCCAGCCGGGGGTGGCCGTTTCCCGATCAAGTACTACCTGACGGCGATGCTCTTCATCGTCTTCGACATCGAGATCGTCTTCCTCTACCCCTGGGCCGTCACCTTCGACGCCCTCGGGATCTTCGGGCTCGTCGAGATGCTCCTCTTCGTGCTCACCGTCTTCGTCGCATACGCCTATGTCTGGCGCCGCGGCGGTCTGGAATGGGACTAGGGGCGGAGAATAGCCATGGGTATTGAAGAGAAGCTGCCGAGCGGGTTCCTGCTCACCTCCGTCGAGGCGGCGGCCGGCTGGGTCCGGAAGGCCTCGGTCTTCCCGGCCACGTTCGGTCTCGCGTGCTGCGCCATCGAGATGATGACGACCGGGGCCGGGCGGTACGACCTGGCGCGTTTCGGCATGGAGGTCTTCCGCGGGTCCCCGCGCCAGGCGGACCTGATGATCGTGGCCGGCCGGGTGAGCCAGAAGATGGCCCCCGTCCTGCGCCAGGTCTACGACCAGATGCCGAACCCCAAGTGGGTGATCTCGATGGGGGTCTGCGCATCGAGCGGCGGGATGTTCAACAACTACGCGATCGTGCAGGGCGTCGACCACGTGGTGCCGGTCGACATCTACCTCCCCGGATGTCCGCCCCGTCCCGAGATGCTGATGGACGCCATCCTCAAGCTCCACCACAAGATCCAGCACAGCAAGCTCGGCGTGAACCGTGAAGAGGCCGCGCGCGAGGCGGAGGAAGCGGCGCTCAAGGCGCTGCCGACGATCGAGATGAAGGGGCTGCTTCGGTGAGCGACGCACACGAGGCCGCAGGGGCCCCGGGCGGCGACGGGGCCCGCGCCTTCGCGCAGGGCGACGAAGAACGAGAGGGGCGCGCGATGACTTCCCCTGACACCCCGAACCCGGACAAGGACGTCAACGCGGCGGGCCTGCCCGGCCAGCGGGGCGACCACGGCGAGGCGATCCGCGTCCAGCGCGGCATGTTCGGCGCCCAGGGCGGCGGCGACACCTCCGGCTACGGCGGCCTGGTGCGCACCGTGCGACTGCCCGGGGCGGCGAGCCGTCCCTACGGCGGCTGGTTCGACGATGTCGCCGACGAACTCGAGGGCGCCCTCGAGGAGCAGGGCCTCCTCCCGGACAACGCGATCGAGAAGGTCGTCGTGGACCGCGGCGAGATCACCTTCCACATCGCGCCCGAGCACCTGCCCCGGGTCGCCAGGACCCTGCGGGACGACCCCGCGCTGCGCTTCGAGCTCTGCACGGGCGTCAGCGGCGTCCACTTCCCGGAGGACAAGGGCCGCGAACTGCACGCGGTGTACCACCTGCGCTCGATCACCCACAACCGGCTGATCCGGCTGGAGGTGAGCGTCTCCGACACGGACCGGCACATCCCGTCGCTCGTCGAGGTCTACCCGACCAACGACTGGCACGAGCGGGAGACCTACGACTTCTTCGGGATCGTCTTCGACGGGCACCCCGCCCTGATCCGGATCATGATGCCGGACGACTGGCAGGGCCACCCGCAGCGCAAGGACTACCCCCTCGGCGGCATCCCCGTCGAGTACAAGGGCGCCCAGATCCCTGCTCCGGACCAGCGGAGGTCGTACTCGTGAGCACACACGACATGTGGCAGGCACCCCGGCAGGCCGCGGAGCGGGAGACCACCGAGGGCCGGGTCTTCACGGTCACCGGCGGGGACTGGGACGAGCTGGCCGAGAACGTCGGCAAGGCGGACGACGAGCGCATCGTCGTCAACATGGGTCCACAGCACCCCTCCACCCACGGCGTGCTCCGGCTGATCCTCGAGATCGACGGTGAGACGGTCACCGAGGCCCGCTGCGGCATCGGCTACCTCCACACCGGCATCGAGAAGAACATGGAGTTCAGGAACTGGACCCAAGGGTCCACGTTCGTGACGCGCATGGACTACCTGACGCCGTTCTTCAACGAGACGGCGTACTGCCTGGCGGTGGAGAAGCTGCTCGGCATCACCGACGCGGTCCCTGACCGCGCCTCGGTGATCCGCGTGATGCTGATGGAGCTGAACCGCATCTCCTCGCACCTGGTGGCCATCGCCACCGGCGGCATGGAGCTCGGCGCCACCACGATCATGATCTACGGCTTCCGCGACCGCGAGATGATCCTGGACATCTTCGAGGTGATCACCGGCCTGCGGATGAACCACGCCTACATCCGCCCCGGAGGCCTCGCCCAGGACCTGCCGCCCGGCGCCGTGGACCAGGTCCGCGAGTTCGTGAAGAAGTTCCGCAAGAACCTCCCCGAGTACGACAAGCTCGCCACCGGCAACCCGATCTTCAAGGCCCGCATGCAGGATGTGGGCTATCTGGACCTGGCCGGCTGCATGGCGCTCGGCGCCACCGGCCCGATCCTGCGCTCCACCGGGCTGCCGCACGACCTGCGCAAGGCGCAGCCGTACTGCGGGTACGAGAACTACGAGTTCGAGGTGCCGACCGTCGACACCTGCGACTCCTACGGGCGGTTCCTGCTCCGCCTGGAGGAGATGCGGCAGTCGCTGGACATCGTCGAGCAGTGCCTGGACCGGCTGCAGCCCGGACCGGTCATGGTCGCCGACAAGAAGATCGCCTGGCCCGCGCAGCTCGCGCTCGGCCCGGACGGGCTGGGCAACTCGCTCGACCACATCAAGAAGATCATGGGCACCTCCATGGAGGCCCTGATCCACCACTTCAAGCTGGTGACCGAGGGCTTCCGGGTCCCGGCCGGCCAGGCGTACGTCGCCGTCGAGTCGTCCAAGGGCGAACTCGGCGTCCACGTGGTCAGCGACGGGGGCACCCGTCCCTTCCGCGTCCACTTCCGCGACCCGTCCTTCACCAACCTGCAGTCCATGGCGGCGATGTGCGAGGGCGGCCAGGTCGCCGACGTCATCGTCGCGGTGGCGTCCATCGACCCCGTGATGGGAGGCGTCGACCGGTGACTGAGGTATCACTCGGCATCCCCGCGATGCCCGCGCCGGACTACCCGGCCGACGTACGGCAACGGCTGGACGAGGACGCGGCGAAGATCATCGCGCGCTACCCCGGCAGCCGCAGCGCCCTGCTGCCGCTGCTGCACCTGGTGCAGGCGGAGGAGGGCCATGTCTCCCGCACCGGTGTGCGCTTCTGCGCCGAGCAGTTGGGTCTGACCACGGCCGAGGTCACCGCGGTGGCCACCTTCTACTCGATGTACCGGCGGAGGCCCTCCGGCGAGTACCAGGTCGGGGTCTGCACCAACACCCTCTGCGCGGTCATGGGCGGCGACGCGATCTTCGACGAGCTCAAGCGGCACCTCGGCGTCGAGAACGGCGAGACCACCGCCGACGGCAAGATCACGCTCGAGCACATCGAGTGCAACGCGGCATGCGACTTCGCCCCCGTGGTGATGGTCAACTGGGAGTTCTTCGACAACCAGGACCCGGCCTCGGCCAAGCGGCTCGTCGACGACCTCCGCGCCGGCCGCACCGTCGAACCCACCCGCGGCGCTCCCCTCTGCTCGTTCAAGGAGACGTCCCGGATCCTCGCCGGGTTCCCCGACGAGCGCCCGGGCGCCGTCGAGGCGAGCGGCGGCGCCGGCCCCGCCTCGCTGGCGGGCCTGCGGCTCGCCCGCGGCGAGGCGCTGCCGGGCACCGGGGGCGGCGTGCCCCGGCAGACCTCCGCACCGCCGCAGGACGGGACGCCCGCGGCCCACCCCAGCTCCCACGACGCCCCGCTGGACTCCGCGGTCTCCGACCCGGACCACCCGGCGGGACCCGTGACGGAGCCTTCGACCGAAGGCGAGGAGGACCGGTGACCATGGTCGACTCGGCGGAGAAGGTGCTGTCGCCCGTTCTCTCGGCCTTCTGGGACGATCCGCAGTCCTGGACGCTCAAGACGTACCGCCGGCACGAGGGCTACGAGGGCCTGCGCAAGGCGCTGGCCATGCCCCCGGACGACGTGATCGCCCTCGTCAAGGACGCCGGCCTGCGCGGCCGCGGCGGCGCCGGCTTCCCCACCGGGATGAAGTGGCAGTTCATCCCGCAGGGCGACGGCAAGCCGCACTACCTCGTCGTCAACGCGGACGAGTCGGAGCCGGGCACCTGCAAGGACATCCCGCTGCTCTTCGCCAACCCGCACTCGCTCATCGAGGGCATGGTGATCGCCTGCCACGCGATCCGCTCGAACCACGCCTTCATCTACCTGCGCGGCGAGGTCGTCCCCGTGCTGCGGCGGCTGCACCACGCCGTCGACGAGGCCTACAAGGGCGGCTTCCTCGGCAAGAACATCCTCGGCAGCGGCTTCGACCTGGAGCTGACCGTCCACGCCGGTGCGGGCGCCTACATCTGCGGTGAGGAGACCGCGCTGCTGGACTCCCTCGAGGGGCGCCGCGGCCAGCCCCGGCTGCGCCCGCCCTTCCCGGCGGTCGAGGGCCTGTACGCCTGCCCGACGGTGGTCAACAACGTCGAGTCGATCGCCTCGGTGCCGTCGATCCTGCTCAAGGGCAAGGACTGGTTCCGCTCCATGGGCAGCGAGAAGTCCCCGGGCTTCACGCTCTACTCGCTCAGCGGCCACGTCGCCAACCCCGGTCAGTACGAGGCCCCCCTCGGCGTCACCCTGCGCCAGCTGCTGAGTCTCAGCGGCGGCATGCGGCCCGGCCACCGGCTGAAGTTCTGGACCCCGGGCGGCTCCTCGACGCCGATGTTCACCGACGAGCACCTCGACGTCCCGCTGGACTACGAGGGCGTCGGCGCCGCGGGCTCCATGCTCGGCACCAAGGCGCTGCAGTGCTTCGACGAGACGACCTGCGTCGTGCGGGCCGTCACCCGCTGGACCGAGTTCTACGCCCACGAGTCCTGCGGCAAGTGCACGCCGTGCCGCGAGGGCACCTACTGGCTCGTCCAGCTGCTGCGGGACATCGAACGCGGGGCCGGCTCGCTGGCCGACCTCGACAAGCTCGCCGACATCGCCGACAACATCAACGGCAAGTCCTTCTGCGCCCTCGGCGACGGAGCGGCCAGCCCGATCTTCTCCTCCCTCCAGTACTTCCGCGACGAGTACGTGGAGCACCTGGAAGGCCGAGGCTGCCCCTTCGACCCGTCCAAGTCCACGGCCTGGGCCGACAAGTCCCCCCTGGAGGTGAACGCGTGACCGTCACCACCAACGCCGCTTCCGGTGAGGCGGCGGTGCCGCCCGAGGACCTGGTGTCCGTCACCATCGACGGCATCGAGGTCGCCGTGCCCAAGGGCACCCTGGTGATCCGCGCCGCCGAGCTCATCGGCATCGAGATCCCGCGGTTCTGCGACCACCCCCTCCTCGACCCCGTCGGCGCCTGCCGCCAGTGCATCGTCGAGGTCGAGGGCCAGCGCAAGCCGATGGCCTCCTGCACGATCACCTGCACCGACGGGATGGTCGTCCGGACGCAGCTCACCTCCGGCGTCGCGGAGAAGGCCCAGCGCGGGGTGATGGAGCTGCTGCTCATCAACCACCCGCTGGACTGCCCGGTCTGCGACAAGGGCGGCGAGTGCCCACTGCAGAACCAGGCGATGTCCGCCGGCCAGGCCGACACCCGCTTCGAGGGCCGCAAGCGGACGTACGAGAAGCCCGTCCCGATCTCCACCCAGGTGCTGCTGGACCGCGAGCGCTGCGTGCTGTGCGCGCGCTGCACCCGCTTCTCGCAGCAGATCGCCGGAGACCCGATGATCGAGCTGGTGGAGCGCGGCGCGCTGCAGCAGGTCGGCACCGGCGAGGGCGACCCCTTCCAGTCGTACTTCTCCGGCAACACCATCCAGATCTGCCCGGTCGGCGCCCTGACCTCGGCGGCCTACCGCTTCCGGTCCCGGCCGTTCGACCTGGTCTCCTCGCCCGGCGTGTGCGAGCACTGCGCGGGCGGCTGCGCCACCCGCACCGACCACCGGCGCGGCAAGGTCATGCGCCGGCTCGCGCAGGACGACCCCGAGGTCAACGAGGAGTGGATCTGCGACAAGGGCCGCTTCGCGTTCCGCTACGCGCAGCGCCCCGAGCGGCTCACCACCCCGCTGGTCCGCAACGCCGACACGGGTGAACTGGAGCCGGCGAGCTGGCCCGAGGCCCTGGAGGCCGCCGCCCGCGGACTCGCCGCGGCCCGCGGCCGCACCGGTGTGCTGACCGGCGGCCGGCTCACGGTCGAGGACGCGTACGCCTACGCCAAGTTCGCCCGCGTCGCCCTCGACACCAACGACGTCGACTTCCGGGCCCGCGTCCACTCCGCGGAGGAGGCTGACTTCCTCGCCGCCGTCGTGGCGGGCCGGGGGCGCGACCTGTCCGGCGACGGCGTCACGTACACGCTGCTGGAGAAGGCTCCCGCCGTGCTGCTGGCCGGGCTGGAGGCCGAGGAGGAGGCGCCCGGCGTCTTCCTGCGCCTGCGCAAGGCCTGGCGCAGGCACAAGCAGCGCACCTTCGCGCTGGCCCCGTTCGCCACCCGCGGGCTGGAGAAGGCGGGCGGCACCCTGCTGCCCGCCGCGCCCGGCACCGAGACCGAGTGGCTGGACGCCCTCGCCGGTGGCACCGGCCTGGACGGCAACGGCGCCACCGCCTGCGAGGCGCTGCGCGCCGAGGGCGCGGTCATCCTGGTCGGGGAGCGGCTGGCGGCCGTTCCGGGCGCGCTCTCCGCGGCCGTGCGGGTCGCGGAGGCGACCGGCGCCCGGCTGGCGTGGATCCCGCGCCGCGCGGGCGAGCGCGGTGCGCTCGAGGCGGGCGCCCTGCCCGGGCTGCTGCCCGGCGGCCGCCCGGTCACCGACCCGCGGGCCCGTGACGAGGTCGCCGAGGTCTGGGGCGTGGCCACGCTTCCGTCCCGCCACGGCCGCGACACCGGCGAGATCCTGGAGGCGGCCGCGCGCGGCGAGCTCGGCGCGCTCCTCGTCGGCGGCGTCGAGCCGGCCGACCTGCCCGATCCGGCCCGGGCCCGCGCGGCCCTGGACGCGGCGGGCTTCGTGGTCAGCCTGGAGCAGCGCCCCGGCGAGGTCACCGAGCGGGCGGACGTCGTGCTGCCGGTCGCCGCGGTCGCCGAGAAGGCGGGCACCTTCCTCAACTGGGAAGGCCGGGTCCGGCCCTTCGAGGCCGCGATCAAGCCGGCCCTGCAGGTCCAGCGGCACCAGTTCCCGGACGCCCGGGTGCTGACCATGCTGGCCGACGCGATGGACGTCCACCTCGGCCTCGCCGACGTGCGCTCGGCTCGCGCCGAGCTCTCCCGGCTGGCCCCGTACGAGGGTCCGCGGGCCACCGCCCCGCAGGAGACCGGCCGTCCGCTGCCCAAGCCCGGCAGCGGCGAGGCGGTCCTCGCGGGCCACCGGCTGCTGCTCGACCAGGGCCTGCTGCAACAGGGCGACGACGCCCTCGCCGGCACCCGCCACCCGGCGGTCGCCCGCCTGTCGGCGACCACCGCGAAGGAGATCGGCGTCGCCGACGGCGAGCCGCTGGAGGTCTCCGGCCCGCTGGGCACGGTCCGGCTGCCGCTTCAGGTGACGGCGATGGCCGACCGGGTCGTGTGGGTGCCCCTCAACTCGGTCGGCGGGGGAGTCGCCTCGGACACCGGCGCCCTGCCGGGCCAGGTCGTCCGGATCGCCCCGGCCGCCGTGGACGCCGCTGCCGCACCGGAGGTGACACCGTGACGGGACTGACGACGCTCGCCGCCGAGGACCTGTCCATGTTCGGACGGGACCCGTGGTGGCTGATCGCCATCAAGGCGGTCTTCTGCTTCGCGTTCCTGATGCTGACCGTGCTCTTCTCCATCGTGTGGGAGCGCAAGGTCGTCGCGTGGATGCAGCTGCGCATCGGCCCCAACCGGCACGGTCCCTGGGGCATGCTCCAGTCGCTCGCCGACGGCGTGAAGCTGATGCTCAAGGAAGACCTCGTCGTCAAGAAGGCCGACAAGGTCGTCTACGTGCTGGCCCCGATCGTCGCGGCCATCCCGGCCTTCATGGCGATCGCGGTGATCCCCTTCGGCCCGGCGGGCAACGAGGTCTCCGTCTTCGGCCACCGCACGCCGATGCAGCTCACCGACCTGCCGATCGGCGTCCTGTACATCCTGGCCACCGCCTCCGTCGGCATCTACGGCATCGTGCTGGCCGGCTGGTCCTCCGGCTCGACATACCCGCTGCTCGGCGGACTGCGCTCCTGCGCGCAGATGATCTCCTACGAGATCGCGATGGGCGTCGCCTTCGCGTCGGTCTTCCTCTACTCCGGCTCGATGTCGACCTCGCAGATCGTCGCCCAGCAGGAGGGGCGCTGGTACGTCCTGCTGCTGCCGGTGTCGTTCATCATCTACGTCGGCACCATGGTCGGTGAGACCAACCGCGCGCCGTTCGACATGCCCGAGTCCGAGGGCGACCTGGTCGGCGGCTTCAACACCGAGTACTCCTCGATCAAGTTCGCGCTCTTCATGCTTGCCGAGTACGTGAACATGGTGACCGTCTCGGCGGTGGCCACCACCCTCTTCCTGGGCGGCTGGCGGGCCCCGTGGCCCGTCAGCACCTTCTGGGAGGGCGCCAACCACGGCTGGTGGCCGCTGCTGTGGTTCGTGATCAAGGTGCAGCTGCTGCTCTTCTTCTTCATCTGGCTGCGCGGCACGCTGCCCCGCGTCCGCTACGACCAGCTGATGAAGCTGGGCTGGAAGGTCCTGATCCCGGTCTCGATGGTGTGGCTGATGCTGGTCGCCACCGTCCGGGCGCTGCGCAACGCCAACCACGACGGCGTGACGGTCGTGTTCTACGTCGGCAGCGGTGTGGTCCTGCTGTTCCTGGCCAGTCTGGTCTTCGACGTCCTCCGCGACCGCGGCGAGAAGGCCGCCGAGGAGGCCGCGGCGGGCGGGCCGCCGGAGCCGTTCGACCCCATGGCGGGCGGGTACCCCGTGCCGCCGCTGCCCGGCCAGGAGCTGCCGCCCGTCCCGCGGCGGCCGTCCCGTGCGGAGCGTCAACTCGTAGGCAAGGAGGCCGACGATGCCTGAGTTCCTGGGCCCGGTCGCGGGCTTCGGCGTGACCTTCAAGGCCATGTTCAAGAAGCGGCTGACCGAGCAGTACCCCGAGGAGAAGAAGCCGACCGCGCCGCGGTTCCACGGCCGCCACCAGCTCAACCGGCACCCGGACGGGCTGGAGAAGTGCGTGGGTTGCGAGCTGTGCGCGTGGGCCTGCCCGGCGGACGCGATCTACGTCGAGGGCGCCGACAACACCGACGAGGAGCGCTACTCGCCGGGTGAGCGCTACGGCCGCGTCTACCAGATCAACTACGCCCGCTGCATCCTGTGCGGACTGTGCATCGAGGCCTGCCCGACGCGGGCCCTGACCATGACCAACGAGTACGAACTCGCCGACAGCAGCCGCGAGTCGCTGATCTTCACCAAGGAGCAGCTGCTCGCCGGACTGACCGAGGGCATGGTCGACACCCCGCACGCGATCCACCCCGGCA
Source organism: Actinacidiphila sp. bgisy167 (assembly GCF_965342175.1). Taxonomy (GTDB): domain Bacteria; phylum Actinomycetota; class Actinomycetes; order Streptomycetales; family Streptomycetaceae; genus Actinacidiphila. Next base: position 122,474 of record NZ_CBDRBL010000001.1, on the reverse strand, counting down.
TGGACGAGGCCGACTACTACCGCGGCGCGGTGACCCGGGCGGCACCCGGGACCGAGCGCCAGGTCGCGGTCTCCAAGGGCGAGAAGCCGGACGAGACGGTGCGCTCCGACGAGGGCGGCCAGGGCGAACCGGCCGTGGCGGTCCCCGCGACGGGCGGCACCGCTCCGGCCGGGACGGGAGGCGAGGCATGAACGGCGTGACCACCCTGGCCGGCCTGACGACGGCGGCCGGGTACTCCACCTCCACCGGGGAGGCGGTCCAGTTCTGGGTGCTCGGCACCGTCGCGGTGCTCGGCGCGCTCGCGACCGTGCTGATGAAGAAGGCCGTGCACAGCGCGCTGTCGCTGGCGGGGACGATGATCGTCCTGGCGGTCTTCTACCTGGCACAGGGCGCGTACTTCCTCGGGGTCGTCCAGATCGTCGTCTACACCGGCGCGATCATGATGCTCTTCCTCTTCGTCGTCATGCTGGTCGGCATCACCGCCGCCGACTCGCTCAAGGAGACGCTGAAGGGGCAGCGCTGGCTGGCCGCGGGAGCCGGCCTGGGCTTCGGCGTGCTGCTGATCGCCGGCATCGCCAACGCCTCGATCACGAACTTCCAGGGGCTCGGCCAGGCCAACGCCGGCGGCAACGTCGAAGGCCTCGCCGCACTGATCTTCACCAAGTACGTGTGGGCCTTCGAGGTCACCGGCGCGCTGCTCATCACCGCCGCCGTCGGCGCCATGGTCCTCACCCACCGCGAGCGCACCCAGGCCCGCGCCACCCAGCGCGAACTCAGCCTGCGGCGCGTGCGCGAGGGCGTGGCGTCCGGCCGGCGTCCCGCGGCGTCGGGCTCCGCCTGGCCGCTGCCCACCCCGGCTCCCGCACCCGGCGTCTACGCCCGCAACAACGCGGTCGACGTCCCCGGTCTGCTGCCGGACGGCACGGTCTCGGAGCTCAGCGTCAGCCCGACGCTGCGCGCCCGCGGCCAGTACCGGGACGTGTCCGCGGAGGCGGTCGCCAAGGTCGCCGAGCTGGAACAGCGCTCCGAGGAGGCGTCGAAGTGAACCCGGTCAACTACCTGTACCTGTCGGCCTTGCTGTTCACCATCGGCGCGGCCGGGGTGCTGGTCCGGCGCAACGCGATCATCGTCTTCATGTGCGTCGAGCTGATGCTGAACGCCGCCAACCTGGCGTTCGTCACCTTCTCCCGCATGCACGGCAACCTCGACGGCCAGATCATCGCCTTCTTCACGATGGTCGTCGCCGCCGCGGAGGTCGTCGTGGGACTGGCGATCATCGTGACGATCTTCCGCTCCCGCCACTCGGCCTCGGTCGACGACGCCAGCCTGATGAAGCTCTAAGGGGTAGCGACAGTGGACTACTTGATCGGATGGCTCGTCCTCCTGCCGCTGCTGGGCGCCGGCGTGCTGCTCAGCTGCGGCCGGAGGCTGGACCGCACGGGCCACTGGATCGGCACCACGCTCGCGGGGGCGTCCTTCGTCGTCGCGGCGGTGCTCTTCTTCGACATGCTGGGCCGCGCCGGCGAGGACCGCGCGCTGCACTCGACCGCCTTCCCCTGGATCTCCGTCGGCGGCTTCCGGGCGGACGTGGCCTTCCAGCTCGACCAGCTGTCGATGACCTTCGTCCTGCTGATCACCGGTGTGGGAACGCTCATCCACATCTACTCGATCGGCTACATGGAGCACGACGAGCGGCGCCGCCGCTTCTTCGGCTACCTCAACCTCTTCCTCGCGGCGATGCTCCTGCTCGTCCTCGCCGACAACTACCTGCTGCTGTACGTCGGCTGGGAGGGCGTGGGCCTCGCCTCGTACCTGCTGATCGGCTTCTGGCAGCACAAGCCCAGCGCGGCCACCGCGGCCAAGAAGGCCTTCATCGTCAACCGCGTCGGCGACGTCGGCCTGTCGATCGCGATCATGCTGATGTTCACCACCTTCGGCACCTTCGCCTTCGAGCCGCTCTTCGGCCAGGTGGACCGGGCGGGCGAGGGCGTGCTGACCGGCATCGGCCTGATGCTGCTGCTCGCCGCCTGCGGCAAGTCGGCCCAGGTTCCGCTGCAGTCCTGGCTCGGCGACGCGATGGAGGGCCCGACCCCGGTCTCGGCCCTGATCCACGCGGCGACGATGGTGACCGCCGGCGTCTACCTGATCACCCGCTCCAGCGTGATCTTCGACGCCGCGCCCACGGCCCAGATCGCGGTGGTGACGGTCGGAGCGGTCACGCTGCTCTTCGGTGCGATCGTCGGTTGCGCCAAGGACGACATCAAGAAGGCCCTGGCCGGGTCCACGATGTCGCAGATCGGCTACATGGTGCTGGCCGCGGGCCTCGGCCCGATCGGCTACGTCTTCGCGATCATGCACCTGGTCACCCACGGCTTCTTCAAGGCGGGGCTCTTCCTCGGCGCCGGATCGGTCATGCACGGCATGAACGACGAGGTGGACATGCGCAAGTACGGGGCCCTGCGGAAGTACATGCCGGTCACCTTCGCCACCTTCGGACTCGGTTACCTGGCGATCATCGGCTTCCCGGGCCTGTCCGGCTTCTTCTCGAAGGACAAGATCATCGAGGCCGCCTTCGCCAAGGGCGGCACCGAGGGGTGGATCCTCGGCGGCGCGGCCCTGCTGGGCGCGGCGATCACCGCGTTCTACATGACCCGCGTGATGCTGATGACCTTCTTCGGCGAGAAGCGCTGGCAGCCCGACGCGGACGGCCACGAGCCGCACCCGCACGAGTCGCCGAAGTCGATGACGATCCCCATGGTCGTGCTGGCCTTCGGCTCGGTCTTCGCGGGCTTCCTGTTCAGCTGGAACGAGGCCTTCGTGAAGTGGCTGGAGCCGGTCACCGGATACAAGGAGGGCCACCCGCCGATGGGCGCCGCGGCGGTCACCGGCGCCACGGTGACGGTCATGGTGCTCGGTGTGGCCCTGGCCTGGGCCATGTACGGCCGCCGCCCGGTCCCCTCCGTCGCCCCGCGGGCCAGTTGGCTCACCCGTGCCGCCCGGCGCGACCTGCTCCAGGACGACTTCAACCACGTCGCCCTGGTGCTGCCCGGCGAGTACCTCACCCGCGGTCTGGTCTACCTGGACCACAAGGGTGTGGACGGCGTCGTCAACGGCACGGCGGCCGCCGTCGGCGGCCTCTCCGGCCGTCTGCGGCGGCTCCAGAACGGTTATGTGCGCAGCTACGCCGTGTCGATGCTGGCGGGCACCGCGGTGCTGGTCGCCGCGACGCTGCTGATGAGGGGTGTTGCCTGATGTCCTTCCCCCTGCTCACGCTGACCGCCGGCCTGCCGGCGCTCGGCGCGATCGCCACCGCCGCGGTGCCGGCGGCGCGGCGCGGGGCCGCCAAGTGGCTCGCGCTGCTCGTCTCGCTGGCGACGCTCGTGCTGGCCGCCGTCGTCTTCGTGCGCTTCGACCCGGGCGGCGCCCGCTACCAGCTCACCGAGTCCCACGCCTGGATCGCCGACTTCGGTGTCCGCTACGAACTCGGGGTGGACGGCATCGCCGTCGCGCTCATCGGGCTGACCGCGCTGCTCGTCCCGTTCGTCATCGCGGCGGGCTGGCACGACGCCGATCCCCTGGAGGAGAAGAACCCGGGTCGCCGCTGGCGGCCCACCCAGGGCTTCTTCGCGCTGATCCTGCTGGTCGAGGCGATGGTGATCATCTCCTTCGAGGCCACGGACGTCTTCCTCTTCTACATCTTCTTCGAGGCCATGCTCATCCCGATGTACTTCCTCATCGGCGGCTTCGGGGACCGTGCCCACGAGCACGGCGAGGAGGAGGCGGCCCGTCAGCGCTCCTACGCGGCGGTGAAGTTCCTGCTCTACAACCTGGCCGGCGGGCTCATCATGCTGGCCGCGGTCATCGGGCTCTACGCCGTCACCGCCGACCAGCTCGGCCAGGGCACCTTCTCCCTCCAGGAGATCCTGCAGGCCCGGGCGGCAGGCAAGCTCGACATGTCCACCACCGCCGAACGCGCTCTGTTCCTGGGCTTCTTCTTCGCGTTCGCGGTCAAGGCCCCGCTGTTCCCGCTGCACACCTGGCTGCCCAACGCCATGGGCGAGGCCACGGCGCCGGTCGCGGTGCTCATCACCGCGGTCGTCGACAAGGTCGGCACCTTCGCGATGCTCCGCTTCTGCCTCCAGCTCTTCCCCGAGGCCAGCGCGTGGGCGACGCCGGTGGTCCTGGTGCTGGCGCTGATCAGCATCATCTACGGCGCGCTGCTCGCCGTCGGCCAGCGCGACATCAAGCGGCTGATCGCATACGCGTCGATCTCCCACTTCGGCTTCATCATCCTGGGCATCTTCGCGCTGACCTCCCAGGGCCAGGGCGGGGCGACGCTGTACATGGTCAACCACGGCATCTCCACCGCCGCGCTGATGCTGGTCGCGGGCTTCCTGATCTCCCGCCGCGGCTCCCGCCTCATCGCTTCCTACGGCGGGGTGCAGAAGGTGGCCCCGGTGCTGGCAGGCACCTTCCTGATCGGCGGTCTGGCCACCCTGTCGCTGCCGGGGCTCGCGCCCTTCGTCAGCGAGTTCCTCGTCCTCGTCGGGACGTTCAGCCGCTACCCGGTGGCCGGGATCGTCGCCACCACCGGCATCGTCCTCGCCGCGCTGTACGTCCTCGTCCTGTACCAGCGGACGATGACCGGCCCGGTGAAGGCCGAGGTACAGGGGATGCCCGACCTGAAGGTCCGGGAACTCGCCGTCGTGGCACCGCTGATCGCGCTGCTGATCGTGCTCGGCGTGTACCCGAAGCCGCTGACCGACGTCGTCAACCCGGCGGTGCAGCAGACGCTCTCCGACGTGCACAAGTCCGACCCCAAGCCGGCGCTGGAGGCTTCCAAGTGAGCAGCACAGGTGCTGTCCACAGCCTGTGGACAACGGCGGCGCCGCTCGCCGCCGACAAGATCGAGGCGCCGAAGATCGAGTACGCCCAGCTCGCACCGATCCTGATCGTCTTCGGTGTGGCCGTTCTCGGCATCCTCCTCGAGGCGTTCCTGCCGCGCCGCTTCCGCTACGCCGGGCAGGTCGGCCTCGCGGCCGTCGGCCTGGCCGCCGCCTTCGCCGCGGTCGTGGCGCTCGCGGCGGGCGGCTACGCCACGACGAAGGCGCACATCGCCGCCATGGGCGCGGTCGCCGTCGACGGCCCGGCCCTGTTCCTGCAGGGCACGATCCTGCTCGTCGGCCTGGTCGGGCTGTTCACCTTCGCCGAGCGCCGGCTCGACCCCAGGGCGCACGGCCGGCCGGTCGACTCCTTCGCCGCGCAGGGCTCCGCGGTGCCCGGCAGCGACCAGGAGAAGGACGCCGTCAAGGCCGGCTTCACCACCACCGAGGTCTTCCCGCTGCTGATGTTCGCCATCGGCGGCATGCTCGTCTTCCCGGCGGCCGACGACCTGCTGACGCTCTTCGTGGCCCTGGAGGTCTTCTCCCTCCCGCTCTACCTGCTGTGCGCCCTCGCCCGGCGCCGCCGCCTGATGTCGCAGGAGGCGGCGGTCAAGTACTTCCTGCTGGGCGCCTTCTCCTCCGCCTTCCTGCTGTTCGGCATCGCGCTGCTGTACGGCTACGCGGGCACCGTCTCCTACGCCGGCATCGCCTCGGTCGTCGACGGCACCGCCACGCTCACCCCGGCGCTCGCCGGCTCCGCGGGCAACGACGCGCTGCTGCTGATCGGTGCCGCGCTGGTCGTGATGGGGCTGCTGTTCAAGGTGGGCGCCGTGCCGTTCCACATGTGGACGCCGGACGTCTACGAGGGCGCGCCGACCCCGGTCACCGGCTTCATGGCCGCGGCCACCAAGGTCGCCGCCTTCGGGGCGCTGCTGCGGCTGCTCTACGTCGTCCTGCCCGAACTGCGCTGGGACTGGCGGCCGGTGATGTGGGGCGTCGCGATCCTCACGATGCTGGCCGGCGCGATCGTGGCGGTCACCCAGACCGATGTGAAGCGCCTGCTCGCGTACTCCTCGATCGCGCACGCCGGCTTCATCCTGGCCGGTGTCATCGCGACCACGCCGGAGGGCGTCTCCTCGGTGCTCTTCTACCTGGCGGCGTACTCCTTCGTGACGCTGGGCGCCTTCGCTGTCGTCACGCTGGTGCGCGACGCCGGCGGGGAGGCCACGCACCTGTCCCGCTGGGTGGGTCTGGGGCGGCGCTCCCCGCTGGTGGCCGCGGTCTTCGCGGTCTTCCTGCTCGCCTTCGCCGGCATCCCGCTGACTTCGGGATTCGCGGGGAAGTTCGCGGTCTTCAGCGCCGCCGCGCAGGGCGGCGCGGTGCCGCTGGTGATCGTCGGTGTGATCTCGTCCGCGATCGCGGCGTTCTTCTACATCCGGGTCATCGTGCTGATGTTCTTCAGCGAGCCGAAGGCCGACGGCCCCACGGTCGCCGTGCCCTCGCCGCTGACGTCCACGGCCATCGCGGTGGGTGTGGCCGTCACCTTGGTGCTGGGCGTCGCGCCCCAGTACTTCCTGGACCTCGCGAACCAGGCGGGCGTCTTCGTCCGCTGACTGCTCGCGCGGCCCGAGCGCCCCGCGACCGGCCTCCGGTCGCGGGGCGCCTGCGTGGGTCGCGGCAGCGCACCGAGACGGGACCGCGCGGCCTGCACGGTGGGCGCGGCGGCACGGCGAAGCCGGTCGGGCCCCACCGCGTCACCGTGCGGTCCCTTCCGCCCGGCGCCGGGATGCCGGCAGGCGGTGCGACCGCCCATCGGGAACCCGAACTCCCCGTCGTGGCCGCGCGCCACCCCGCCGGCCCGTCCGGCGGGCCGGCCGGCACCCGGACACGGACGCACCTTCGGCGGAGCGCCGCCGCGCCCTGCGGGGGCGGACTGTCCGCCGGGGCGCCGGGCTGATGGCCCAGGTGTGAGACCGGTGGTCCCGCATGTTCAAGGGTCGCGTATTCGCCGCAACCGTAGGCGGATCGGCACCCTGTGCCGGTGCCCTGCGGCATGATGAAGGGCGTGAACACTGAGATGGTCATAGACGTCTGGCAGCGGCTTCTCGCCGACCCTCGCAAGTCGTGGGTGCTGTTCGAGCATGGCACCTGTGTCGTGCTGACCGCTCCGGAAGGGGAGCTTGCGGAACAGGCGACCGACCTCCTCAAGGAGTTCGGCCCAGCGCATGCCGGATCCTCGGCAGGAGACTTCGGGGTGATCGACCCCGAGGACGTCGAGGGATGGGTCGTCACCGGGCATCACAACGACGTCCTCACCTATGTCGGTCCCGATGAGCCTCAGGATCAGTCGCATTTCGCTGTCGGGCTGCTCGGACGTTCCAAGCGCCACCGGGACGGCACCGAGCTTCACGTCGTCCATGTGGAGGACAGACGCGGCTCAGCGGACCCAGCGTAAATATCACCCTTCGTCGCCGGTGGTCGCCGGGGGCGTATGGCTGTCTTGTCGTGGCAACCGAGCGCCTTCGCGATGAGGGGAGCCGGGGCCTGGAGGACGTGCTGCCGGACGGCGGAGGTCCTGCCGCGCTGCGGCGGGGCGCCGATGTGACGCAGATGAACCTGGAGGCCGACCGGACTCATCGGCTGTCCGCGCTGACGGCCGGGGAAGAGCCACTGCGAGCTCCGGCTGCCGGCGTAGGGCAGGTGCTGACGGGACTGAGGACGACGGCTCGGCCGAAGCCGCGATGCGGGATAAGCCGGCCCTGCGCTGCAACGCTGTGCGCCCCCTTCCCTCGCTGCTGGGCGAGTCGGACGCGCTCGGCGCGGCCCCGGCCGCCAAACCACTGTGCGTCTCCCCGGCGCCTCCTGCACCCACATCCCGAACCTGCGCGAACTGCGCGCCGGAACCGTGCCCCGGCAGCCTGAAGTCCCCCGCGAAGCAGCTCAGGCTCAGCAAGATCGATCCCAGCGGCACTTCCTGCACCGCGACACCTCACACACGTGGCCCCGCAGGCGCCGCTCATGGGGCCGCCCACGGCCTGCCCCGGCGGCGCCTGTCCTGGCGCCGTGCCGTGTGCGCGGCGGTCAGGGGGTCTCGGAGGCGGTTAGGTCCGGTCCGGTCGGGTCGGCAAGGGCCGCGCGGCGGTTCACGCGAAAGCCCGGCACCGCGGCGGGGCCGTGCCGCCCCAGGCGTGCGCTCCGCGGACCGTACGCCTGGGGCGGCATGGCGGGTGGCGCTCGGGGAACCCGGAACACAGCGGTAGCGCCCGGCGAGGCCTCTGCGGGGTGCCCCGCCAAGGGAGTTCGGCGGCGGTGGCGGGCGCCGCGGCCGAGCGCCGGGCCGGGAAAGGCCAGGAGCATACACGGGCAAAACCGGTTGTAGTGGGCCTAGGGAGCCATGCCCTCTCAGTGATCGAGAGGCGACCGGTTACTCTGCCGGTGTAGTACAGCGCCACGCCGCAAGCCGCAGAAGCGATCTCAGCGACAGGAGAATCCCAGGTGACGACCGTCGTCGGGCCCTTCGGGCTGAGCGTCATGGACGAGGATCTCGAGTCCGGTGTGCGGGCCGGGCTGTCCGCTGTCGAGGAAGGCCTCTTGGAGGCCACCAAGAGCGACGTACGGTTCATCACCGAGGCGGCCCGACACCTCGTGCACGCGGGCGGGAAGCGGTTCCGTCCGCTGCTGGTGCTGCTGGCCGCCCAGTTCGGCGACCCGCACGCGCCCGGCATCGTGCCGTCGGCCGTGGTGGTGGAACTGACGCACCTGGCGACGCTGTACCACGACGACGTCATGGACGAGGCCGACGTGCGCCGCGGCGTGCCGAGCGCCAACGCCCGCTGGGACAACTCGGTGGCCGTGCTGACCGGCGACTTCCTGTTCTCCAAGGCCTCGCACATACTGGCCGACCTCGGGCCGGAGGCCGTACGCATCCAGGCCGAGGCCTTCGAGCGGCTGGTGACCGGGCAGATCCTCGAGACGGTCGGCCCGCGCGACGGTCGCGACCCGATCGAGCACTACCTGGAAGTCATCGCCGGAAAGACGAGCTCGCTGATCGCCGTGGCCTGCCGCTTCGGCGCGATGATGTCCGGCGCCGACGAGAGCGTCGTCGACGTCCTCACCCAGTACGGGGAGCGGATCGGCACGGCGTTCCAGCTCGCCGACGACGTGCTCGACATCGCCAGTGACTCGCACGAGTCCGGCAAGACCCCGGGCACGGACCTGCGCGAGGGCGTGGCGACCCTGCCGGTCCTGCACCTGCGTTCGGCCGTGGCCAGGGCGGGCGGCTTCGCGTCGGCGGACGACCTGCGGCTGTGCGAGCTGTTGGACGGCGATCTGACGGACGACCTGCGGCACGCCGAGGCGCTGGGACTGCTGCGCGTCCACCCCGCTCTGGAGCAGGCCCGGCGCGACACCGTGCGCTACGCGGACGAGGCGCGGGCGCTGCTCGCGCCGCTGCCCGACTGCGCCGCCAGGCAGGCCCTGGAGGGCCTCTGCGACGCCGTGGTGCACCGCGCGGGCTGAGGTTCCCGGGGGCGGCCTCCCCGCCGTCCACACGGCCCCTCGCGGCCCTCGCGGAGGTCTACCGGCCATGGGCCGCAGGGTGCGCCTTCTGCCCTGAGTCGTTGTCAGGGACCGTCATCCTCGAGGAGTAGGCCGGATTGATCCCGGCGGGCGATGCGTCCACCGCCCCGGACTGATGGGATAAGAGGCACCACCACACGGCGGACCGGGTGACAATGGCCCGAGGCGGGCGAGTGCGAGCCGACGGAACCCGCCGTTGACCACGGAGGCAGGGACGCAATGGCATCCATCCAGCCCATGGACGACAGCCGGGAGCCCCGGCACCGGGCCAAGGCGATACGGTACGCGGTCCCGGTGGCGGCGGTGGGAGTCGCCGCGGCGACCATCGGGCTCGTACCGGCGCTCGCGAACGCGGGCAGCCCCGATCTGCCCGGGATCACGCCCGAAGAGCTGATCGCCGAGGTCGTGGCCTCGGACACACAGACGATCTCCGGATCGGTCCGCGTCAGCACGGACCTCGGTCTGCCGGCCGTGCTGACCGGCGCCATGGGCGGCGCCGGACCCTTCGGCGGGGGTGGCGGCGCGGGCGAGCGCGGGGAGTCCTCCGCCGACCCCGAGGAGCAGCTGCCCCAGCTGCTGGCCGGCTCCCATACCCTGCGGGTGGCGGCCGACGGCCCGGAGCGGCAGAAGGTGTCGATCGTCCGGGACGCCGCGGAGTACAGCCTCATCCACGACGGCGACGAGGTCTGGGCCTACGACAGCGGCAGCAACCAGGCCTACCACCTGACCGGCCTTCCGAAGGAGGCGCCGGGCAAGGACAGGGCCGGGGACGGGCGCGAGCTGCCCGAGGGCTGGCCGGCCACCCCGCAGGAAGCCGCGAGGAAGATCCTCGAGGCGGCGCGAGGCACGTCCACGGTGGCGGTGGACGGGACCGCGCGCATCGCCGGCCGGGACGCCTACCAGCTGGTGGTCAGGCCCAAGGCCACCGACTCCACCGTCGGCGCGATCCGGATCGGTGTCGACGCCGGCACCGGTGTGCCGCTGCGGTTCACCCTCGCCCCGAGGGACGGCGGCAAGGCCATCGTGGACATCGCCTTCACCAGGGTCGACTTCTCCCGGCCCGCCGCCTCGACCTTCGACTTCACCCCGCCCAAGGGCGCGAAGGTGACGACGGAGAAGGCCGGCGAGAAGGCGGAGAGGAAGGCCGGGGAGTCCCGCGGCGGGCGGGAGGGGCCCGGGGAGCACGGTGCCCTGGAGGGTCTGCGCGATCTGGACGTCCTCGGCAAGGGCTGGGACTCGGTCGCCGAGCTGAAGCTGCCGCGAGAGGCGCTCAACGGCGACACGTCCGGGGGTGGGGACAAGGGCCCCGCCTTCGGGGGAACGGGGATGCTCGACACCTTCGGCAAGGCGGTCGAGGGCGACTTCGGCACCGGCACGGTGATCAGCACCCGGCTTGTCAACGCCCTGATCACCGACAGCGGCACGGTCTATGTGGGCACCGTGACCCAGGAGGCCCTGATCAAGGCCGCGGACACGGCCGCGAAGTAGCGCGTCGAGCAGGGCACCGTCACCGAACGAAGGAGCGCCGATGGGCGAGCCGTCCGCCCGGACCGGTGAGTACGCGATCCTCACGAGCGGACTCGCCAAGAGGTACCGCGGCGGGCAGCTCGCCGTCGACGGGCTGGACCTGGCCGTCCCCCGCGGCAGCGTCTTCGGGTTCCTGGGACCCAACGGCTCCGGGAAGACGACGACGATCCGCATGCTCATGGGGCTCATCGCCCCGACCTCGGGCACGGCTCAGGTGCTCGGCGAGCCCATGCCGCGCGCGGTACGCAGCGTCCTGCCGCGGGTGGGCGCGCTGATCGAGGGGCCCGCCCTCTACGGCTACCTCTCGGGGCGCGCCAACCTGCTGCGCCTCGACGCGGCCGATCCCACCGCGGGCCCCCGCACCCGTGCCGCACGGGTCGACACGGCCCTGGAGCGGGTGGGTCTGGCCGCCGCCGCGGGAAAGAAGGCACGGGCGTACTCGCTCGGCATGAAGCAGCGGCTCGGCCTGGCGGCCGCCCTGCTGCGGCCCCGGGAGCTGCTCGTGCTGGACGAGCCCACCAACGGCCTGGACCCCCAGGGCATGCGGGAGATCCGCTCGCTCGTCCGGGAACTGGCGGCGGACGGCGCCACGGTCTTCCTCTCCTCCCACCTCCTCGACGAGGTCGAACAGGTCTGCACCCATGCCGCAGTGATGTCCCGCGGCAGGCTGATCACCCAAGGCACGGTCGAGGCGCTGTCCTCGGCCCGGCGCCTGGTGGTCACCACGCCCGACCCGGCCGAGGCGGTACGCGTCCTGAAGGAGCGGGGCGTCACGGGCCTCGCCGCCGACGGCGACCGGGTCACCGGAGAACTGCCGCAGGACCCGGCGGCCCTGCCTGAACTCGCCGAGCTGAACGCCGCGCTGGTCGGCGCCGGCGTCCGCGTCCGTGGCTTCGGCATCGAACGGACGTCACTGGAGGACGCGTTCGTCGCGCTGACCGGAGAGGGCTTTGATGTCGCGGGCTGACACCCTGACCGGGTCGGTGCGGCCGATCCGCTCGCTCGGGCTGTTCCGCAGCGAGCTGTTGACCGTGCTGCGCCGCTGGCGCACCCTGGCCCTGCTCGCTGTCCTGGCCGCGGTACCGGTGCTCATCGGCGTCGCCGTGCGGATCGAGACCGGTGACGGCGGTCCGGCGGGCGGCGGCCCCGCCTTCGTCGCGCTGATCACCAACAACGGTCTCTTCCTGGTGTTCGCCTCGCTCGCCGCGACGCTGCCCTTCTTCCTCCCCATGGCGGTCGGTGTCGTGGCCGGGGACGCCGTGGCCGGCGAGGCGGCTGCGGGCACCCTGCGCTATCTGCTGGTGGCCCCGGCCGGGCGCACCCGTCTGCTGGTCTCCAAGTACGCCTCCGTCCTGGCCTTCTGCTTGATCGCCACTCTCGTGGTCGCCTTGTCGGCACTGGTGACCGGCGCCCTGCTCTTCCCGCTCGGTGACGTCACCCTGCTGTCGGGCACGACGGTCCCCTTCTTCGAGGGGCTGCTGCGCGCCCTGCTGGTCGCCCTGGTCGTGGCCGGCTCGCTCACCGGCATCGCCGCGCTGGGCCTTTTCGTCTCCACGCTCACCGACAGCGGTATCGCCGCCATGGCCACCACCGTGGGCCTGCTGATCACCGTGCAGATCGTCGACACCATCCCCCAACTGGGCGCCGTGCAGCCGTACCTCTTCCTGCACCACTGGCTGAGCTTCGCCGACCTCGTCCGCGAGCCCGTCTACTGGGACGGGATACGGGGCAACCTCCAGCTCCAGGCGCTCTACGTCGCCGTGTTCGGCTCCGCGGCCTGGGCCCGCTTCACCACCCGTGACGTGACGTGCTGACCTCGCCGGTCAGCTGAAGAAGGTCTTCGCCCGGCTCAGCGCGGCCGTGTCGCGGAGGATGTCGCCCGGCTCGCCGCCGTGGCCCAGCAGAGCCCCGCCCCAGCGCATCCCCGCGTAGTCGGCCGTGTGGCGCAGCGTGCCCACCAGCGGGGCCGCCGTGGCCGGGTCCTGGCTGCTGTGCACGGTCACCGCCCACAGGGTCTTGCCGCGCATCCGCTCCAGGAAGTCCAGTCCCGGCACTCGCATCCAGCCCGACCAGTGGTCCAGGTAGACCTTGACGGCGGTCGAGACGCTGTACCAGTGCAGCGGGGAGACCACGACGATGTCGGTGACCGCCAAGGTGGCCTTCAGAAGCGTCGCGGCATGCCCCGACGGCGCGGGACGGTGTCCCTCCTCCTCGAGCCGGAGGTCCTCGAAGAGCGGCAGCGGCAGGTCCCTGAGCCGCAACCAGCGCCGGTCCACCGCGGGCGGAAGCTGCTCGGCCGCGCGCCGCGCCAGCGTCTCGGTGTTGCCATCGGCGCGGTTGCTTCCCACGAGGAACAGGAACGACCGCTCAGAGTCCGACACCCCGTCATCTCCTTGCGTATGCATTATTTGCGCATGCATGGAGATGTTTTCATCGGTCGCCTTTCGCCGTCAAGGCGAGTGCCGGAGCCGAGGATCATGCGACGTCGAACTCGTTTCCCTCCGGGTCGGCCATGGTGACCCATGTGCCGGAGGGCTCCGCTATCCGCCGCAGCACCTTCGCGCCCAGCCCCTCCAGCCGGGCCACTTCCGCCTCCAGCCGTCCGGTGCCCGGGTGGAGGTCGATGTGCAGCCGGTTCTTCGCCGTCTTGGCCTCGGGCACTCGCTGGAACAGGATGCGCCGCCCGAGGCCCGAGCCCTTCTCCTCGTCATACGGGTCATCGGGGTGGCGCACGCCGGCCAGGTCCCGCCAGGCCCTCCGGCCGGCGGCCTCGGTCAGGAGATCCTCCGTGACGGCGCCGAACCCCAGCAGCTTCTCGATCAGCACGCTGTGGTCCTCGAGCGTGTACTCCAGGGCTTCCGCCCAGAAGGCGGCTTGCCGGTGCGGATCCTCCGCGTCGATCACGAGTTTCCAGTGAACTGCCATGTCGTGCCCCCTCGTTCGCGTCCCCTGAGTGCGCCTTGGCGAGCGCGTTTGCGTTTCCTGCTCGCGATGGGCGTTCCGCGTTCCGCCGTTCGCGTCGCCTCCGGCGTCCGGCCCGGTCTGTAACTGGTTATATTGGTTACATGGCGGAACCCGCAATCGGTCTGGTCGTCCATTCATCCGAAGGAGTCACCTACCGCTTCGATCCCGGCGCGCTCGGCCTGGAGCTGCTGCCCACCGGCGGCCCGGGCGGCAACGCCCGCCGCGAGGCCCTCCGCGAGCCCGCCGACCTGGCCCGCTGGGCGGCGGCGTGCCGACTGCGCCCCGACCGCGACGGTCTCGCGGTCTCCCCTGAGGACGTGGCCACGGCCCGCTATCTGCGCGACGCGCTCTGGCGCATCGCCGTCGCCCGCGTCCACGGGGAACCGTTCCCCGCGCCGGACCTCGTCGTCCTCAACGAGGCGGCCGCCTGGCGCCCTCCCGCGCTGCGTCTGACCGTCGACGGGGGCCGCTCCTGGCGCACCCCGGTCACCGGCACCCAGGTCCTGGCGGCTGTCGCCCGGGACGCGGTGGAGCTCTTCTCCGGCCCGTACGGCGGCCGCGTCCGTGAGTGCTCCGCCCACGACTGCCGGCTGGTCTTCGTGGACACCTCGCGCCCCGGCCGGCGCCGCTGGTGCGCGATGGAGCACTGCGGCAACCGCCACAAGGTCCGCGCCCATCGCTCCCGCAGGGAGGCGCACGAGGCGTAGGCGCACGGGCGTGTAGGCGCACGAGGCGCCGAGCGGCCCGTAGGCCGGCGCCGGTGCGCCTACGCCACGGCTCAGCCGGTGACGGCCCCGCGCGGCGCCGCACCGTCGGGAACCACGGCGGCGTCGCGTACTGCGACCCGCCCGCGCCGGGCGGTGCGCAGCGCGTCCCAGGTCAGGAGTGCCAGGGCGAGCCAGACGAGGGCGAAGCCGGCCCAGCGCTCGGCCGGCATCTCCTCGTGGAACCAGAGCAGTCCGAGGCCGAACTGGAACACCGGCGCGAGGTACTGCAGCAACCCCAGCAGGCTCAGCGGGATGCGGATGGCCGCCGCGCCGAAGCAGATCAGCGGCACCGCGGTGACGACGCCGCAGGCGGCGAGCAGGGCGGCGTGACCGGCTCCGTGCGAGGTGAAGGTGGTCTGCCCGCGGGCGCCGAGGAAGAGCAGGTAGCCGAGCGCCGGCAGGAACTGGATCGCCGGCTCCGCCGCCAGCGACTCCAGGCCGCCCATGCCGACCTTCTTCTTGATGAAGCCGTACGTGGCGAAGGAGCAGGCCAGGGTCAGCGCGATCCAGGGCAGCCGCCCGTATCCCAGAGTCAGCACCAGGACGGCGGCGGCGCCGACGCCCACGGCCGCCCACTGGGCGGGCCGCAGCCGCTCGTGCAGGACGAGGACGCCGAGGGCGATCGTGACGAGCGGGTTGATGAAGTAGCCCAGCGAGGTCTCGACGACGTGGCCGCTGTTGACGCCCCAGATGTACAGGCCCCAGTTCACGGATATGACGGCCGCGGCCACGGCCAGCATCGCGAGCCGCCGGGGCTGCCGGAGCAGTCGGGGGACCCACGCCCAGCGGCGCATCGCCAGCAGCACGAGAGAGACGACGGCCAGCGACCAGACCATGCGGTGGGCGAGGATCTCGCCCGCGCCGGACGGTTCGAGCAGCGGCCAGTAGAGGGGGAAGAGCCCCCAGAGCCCGTAGGCGGCGAATCCGTACAGCAGGCCGGCACGCTGCTCGCTCACTCGTTCCTCCCGGGGCGCTGGCGACCGCTCGAAGGTAGCGCGCCGGGCCTGCTGCCGTCATCTGCGTATCGCATGACGGTCATGACACCTTTGCCGTGGGCACGCAGCGCACCTGGACGGCGCCGCGAGACGGTCCGAAGACGGTCCGGACGCGGGCCGGACGGGACGCGCGGGACGCAGGTGGGAACGGGCCCCGCGGGCGGAGGGCGTCCGCCCGCGGGGCCCCGCCGGGGGCGTCCGGGGATGTCCGAGGTCGCCTGAGGCCGCCTGAGGTGAGGTCTCCGAGGCCGTCCGGAGCGGCCTGGCTCAGCCCTTGAGCGCTGCCGCGATCGAGTCCGCGAGCGGGGTGGTGGGACGGCCGATCAGCCGGGCCAGGTCGCCGCTGCCGCCCTCGAGGAGGCCGCGGGACACGCCGGCCACGTCCACGTCGACGTAGATCGCGGCCACCGGCTCCGGCAGGCCGGCGCCGGTCAGGACTTCCAGGAAAGCGTCGGCGGACAGATCGGCGTAGGCCACCGGCCGACCGGACTGGCGGGCCAGTTCGGCGGCGTACTCGGCCATCGTCCAGGCATGGTCCCCGCTGAGCTCGTAGACGGCGTTCTCGTGGCCCTCGCCGGTCAGCACCGCCGCGGCGGCGTCCGCGTAGTCCCTGCGGGTGGCGGAGCCGATGCGGCCGCTGCCCGCGCTGCCCGCGACGCCGTGCTCCAGCTGGACGGGGATCTGCGCGGTGTAGTTCTCGGTGTACCAGCCGTTGCGCAGCAGCGTGTAGGTCAACCCGGAGTCCAGCAGGACCTGCTCGGTGGCCTGGTGCTCGGCGGCGAGCCGGAAGTCGGCGGCCGGCCCGCCGAGGACGCTGGTGTACGCGAGCCGTGCGACCCCCGCCTCCTTGGCGGCCTCGATCACGGCGCTGTGCTGCGCGACGCGCCGGCCGACCTCGCTGCCGGAGATCAGCAGGACGACGTCGCCCTCGCGGAAGGCATCCTTGAGCGTCTCGGGGGCGTTGTAGTCGGCCACCCGCAGCTCCACGCCCCGGGCGGCGAGGTCCGCGGCCTTGTCCGCGTCGCGCACGACGGCCACGACCTGCTCGGCCGGAGCGTCGGCCAGCAGCCGGTCCACGACGAGGCGGCCCAGCTGTCCGGTTGCTCCGGTGACGACGAAGCTCATGAGGGGTTCTCCCGTTCCTGTTGTCCCCGTTCGGTGGTGGCTGGACTAACTCTAGGACCAGTACTAACTTCCGGAAAGTACCCACTTGCAAGTAAGCTACTGGTATGGATGTAAGGGAAGAGCCGGTCGGCCTGATCCAGGCGCCCCCCGACGTGAACGCGCGCGACTGCCCCTCGCGGGTGATCCTCGAGCACGTCACCAGCCGCTGGGGCGTGCTGGTGCTGGCCGCCCTGATCGACGGCACCCTGCGCTTCAGCGAGCTGCGGCGCACGATCGGCGGGGTCAGCGAGAAGATGCTCGCCCAGACCCTGCAGACCCTGGAACGCGACGGGTTCGTGCACCGCGAGGCGCATCCGGTCATCCCGCCGCGTGTGGAGTACTCCCTGACCCCGCTCGGCAAGGAGGCCGCCGACCAGGTCTGGGCACTGGCCCGCTGGACCGAGGAGCGCACGGCGCAGGTGATGGCGGCCCGCCTGGCGTACGACGGGGCCCGGGCCTGATCGTCAGGCCCGGGCCCGAGGGGCGTGGGGTCAGCGCCGACGGCTCAGCCCACGACCGTCCATGTGTCGTTGCCCGCCAGCATGGCGGCGAGGTCGCCCTTGCCGTGCTGCTCGACGGCCTGCTCCAGTTGTGCGGACATCAGGTCGTCGTAGACCGGCCGCTCGACGCTGCGGAACACCCCGATGGGCGTGTGGTGCAGTGTGTCGGGGTCGGCGAGTCTGGACAGGGCGAAGGCCGTCGTGGGCGTCGCGGCGTGCGCGTCGTGCACCAGGACCTCGTCCTCGTTGGACGCGTCGACGTCGACGACCCTCAGGTCGCCGGTGGCCCGGTCGCGTACGACGCCCTTGGAGGCGTCCGCGCCGAAGCGGATCGGCTGCCCGTGCTCCAGCCGGATCACCGCGTTCTCGGCGGAGGCACGGTCCTTCAGCACCTCGAAGGCGCCGTCGTTGAAGATGTTGCAGTTCTGGTAGATCTCCACGAAGGCCGTGCCCGGATGCGCGGCTGCGGCCCGCAGCACGCTGGTGAGGTGCTTGCGGTCGGAGTCGACGGTGCGCGCCACGAAGGAGGCCTCCGCGCCCAGCGCCAGCGACACCGGGTTGAAGGGGGCGTCCAGCGAGCCCATCGGCGTCGACTTGGTGATCTTGCCCAGCTCGGAGGTCGGGCTGTACTGCCCCTTCGTCAGACCGTAGATCCGGTTGTTGAAGAGCAGGATCTTGAGGTTCACGTTGCGCCGCAGCGCGTGGATCAGGTGGTTGCCGCCGATGGACAGGGCGTCACCGTCGCCCGTGACGACCCACACCGACAGGTCGCGCCGCGAGGCGGCGAGCCCGGTCGCGATGGCCGGGGCCCGGCCGTGGATGGAGTGCATCCCGTAGGTGTTCATGTAGTACGGGAAGCGGGAGGAGCAGCCGATCCCCGAGACGAAGACGATGTTCTCGCGGGCCAGGCCGAGTTCGGGCATGAAGCCCTGCACCGCGGCGAGGATCGCGTAGTCGCCGCAGCCGGGGCACCAGCGCACTTCCTGGTCTGACTTGAAGTCCTTCATGGACTGTCCGGCTTCGGCCTTGGGGACCAGGGACAGCGCCGGCAGCCCGGGTGTGCGGTGTTCGACGGCAGGAGCCTCAGACATCTGCGCTCTCCTCCTGGATGGCGGCAGCGAGTTGCTCGGCCTTGAAGGGCAGGCCGGTGACCTGGGTGTGCGAGCGTGCGTCGACCAGGTACTTCGCCCGCAGCAGGTGAGCGAGCTGGCCGAGGTTCATCTCCGGGACCACTACCCTCTGGTAACGCCCCAGGACCTCCCCGAGATTCCCGGGGAAGGGGTTCAGATGGCGCAGATGGGCCTGGGCGACCGCGCCCCCCGCGCTCCTGATGCGCCGTACGGCCGCCGTGATGGGCCCGTACGTCGAGCCCCAGCCGATGACCAGCGTCCGTGCCCGGCCGTCGGGGTCGTCGACGACGACGTCGGGCACCTCGATGCCGTCGATCTTGGCCTGCCGGGTGCGCACCATCAGGTCGTGGTTGGCCGGGTCGTACGAGATGTGCCCGGTGCCGTCCTGCTTCTCGATGCCGCCGATCCGGTGCTCCAGCCCGGGGGTGCCCGGCACCGCCCAGGGACGCGCCAGGGTCTGCGGGTCACGCAGATAGGGCCAGAACTCCTCGGTGCCGTCCTCCGCCACATGGTTGGGCGTCGTGGCGAACTGCACCCGCAGGTCGGGCAGCTCCTCCAGCTCCGGGATCCGCCACGGCTCGGAGCCGTTCGCCAGGTAGCCGTCGGAGAGCAGCAGGACCGGGGTGCGGTAGGTCAGCGCGATGCGGGCCGCCTCCAGCGCCGCGTCGAAGCAGTCGCCGGGGGTGCGCGGCGCCACGATCGGCACCGGCGCCTCGCCGTTGCGTCCGTACATCGCCTGCAGCAGGTCGGCCTGCTCGGTCTTGGTCGGCAGACCCGTCGAGGGCCCGCCGCGCTGGATGTCGACGACCAGCAGCGGCAGCTCCAGGGACACGGCGAGGCCGATGGTCTCCGACTTCAGCGCGACACCCGGACCGGAGGTGGTGGTCACGGCCAGCGAGCCGCCGAAGGCCGCGCCGAGTGCTGCGCCGATGCCGGCGATCTCGTCCTCGGCCTGGAAGGTGCGCACACCGAAGTTCTTGTGCCGGCTCAGCTCGTGCAGGATGTCCGAGGCCGGGGTGATCGGGTACGAGCCCAGGAAGAGCGGCAGATCCGCCTGCCGGCTCGCGGTAACCAGGCCGTAGGACAGCGCCAGGTTCCCCGAGATGTTGCGGTAGGTGCCGGCCGGGAAGGCCGCCTCGGCCGGCGCCACCTCGTAACTGACCGCGAAGTCCTCGGTCGTCTCGCCGAAGTTCCAGCCCGCGCGGAAGGCCGCGACGTTCGCCTCGGCGAGCTCGGGCTTCTTCGCGAACTTCTTGCGGAGGAAGTCCTCGGTGCCCTCGGTGGGGCGGTGGTACATCCACGACAGCAGCCCGAGCGCGAACATGTTCTTGCTGCGCTCTGCCTCCTTGCGGGTCAGCGGGAAGTCCTTGAGCGCCTCGACCGTCAGGGTGGTCAGCGGCACCGGATGCACCGCGTAGGCGGACAGCGAGCCGTCCTCCAGCGGCGAGGCCGCATAGCCGACCTTGGCCATCGCGCGGGAGGTGAACTCGTCGGTGTTGACGATGACCTCCGCGCCGCGCGGCATGTCGCCGATGTTCGCCTTCAGCGCCGCCGGGTTCATCGCGACCAGGACGTTCGGGGCGTCACCCGGGGTGAGGATGTCGTGGTCGGCGAAGTGCAACTGGAAGCTGGAGACGCCCGGCAGGGTACCTGCCGGGGCCCGGATCTCGGCCGGGAAGTTCGGCAGGGTGGACAGATCGTTGCCGAACGACGCCGTTTCCGAGGTGAACCGGTCTCCCGTGAGCTGCATTCCGTCGCCGGAGTCCCCGGCGAAACGGATCACCACCCGATCGAGCTTCCTGGTCTCCTTGGCCGGTTTCCGCTGCTCTCCCAGAACAGGATGATCGGGGGTTGTCGGGCTGCTGACCTGGCTGGTCACTGAATCGGACCTCCTTCGAGGCGGCGGCTCACGACCGGGGCCGTGGCCTTGTGTCCCACGCGCCATCGTACGTGGGTAAGGGTGGCCTTCCCGGGTCTTCCCCCACCGTGAGCGGCGTGCTGGGTTCTTTTGTGCCCTGATGGGTCACGGCCACCGCCCCCGGAGCCCGAACCGTCCGCCTCCTGCCGTCCGCCTCCTGTGTCCTGGACGCCGGCGGCTGTATGACGGTACGTCAGACGCTCATGAGTTGAGGTACGTGAGCACGGCGAGGACGCGCCGGTGGTCGCCCTCGCTGGGGGCCAGGCCCAGCTTGAGGAAGATGTTGCTGACGTGCTTCTCCACCGCCCCGTCGCTCACCACCAGCTGCTTGGCGATCGCGGAGTTCGTCCGCCCCTCGGCCATGAGTCCCAGCACCTCCCGCTCCCGCGGGGTCAGGCCGGCCAGTACGTCCTGCTTGCGGCTGCGCCCCAGCAGCTGTGCCACCACCTCCGGGTCCAGGGCGGTGCCGCCGCCGGCCACCCGTACGACCGCGTCGACGAACTCACGGACATCGGCTACCCGGTCCTTGAGCAGATACCCGACCCCGCTGGAGCTGCCGGCCAGCAGTTCGGTGGCGTACCGCTCCTCCACGTACTGCGACAGCACCAGCACCCCCAGCCGCGGGTGGTCGCGGCGCAGCCGCACCGCGGCGCGCACGCCCTCGTCGGTGTGGGTCGGCGGCATCCGCACGTCGGCCACGACCACGTCGGGCACCGCTTCCTGGTCGGCGAGCTCGCCGATCACCTTCAGCAGGGCCTCGGCGTCGCCGACCCCGGCGACGACCTCGTGCCCGCGGTCGGTCAGCAGGCGGGTCAGTCCCTCCCTCAGCAGCACCGAGTCCTCGGCGATGACCACCCGCACCTTGTCCTCCACCGCTACCGGCTCCCCCGTCCGTCTCGACGCCGTCGTGTCCCTCCCCAGCATTCCAGCTTCCGGCGGCCGGCACACGGCCGCGCCGCCGGGGCTTGGTGCGGGGAGGGGCGGAGGGGGGCGCGGTCAGCGTCCTCTCGGTTCTCGATCTTCTTCTGCCACTTCCGGCTCTCCGGATTTTCCCAGGTCCGGCGCGTCCGGCGGGTTGGGCTCCGCAGGCCCGCGGCTGGCGGGTTCCTCCGGGCGTCGCGGTCCTCAGGCCCCTCCGCCCGGGGTCAGCTCCGCCAGGGCAGCTCGGCCGCGACGGCGGTCGGGCCGCCCGCGGGGGAGTCCACCGCGAGGACGCCGTCCACCGCTTCCAGCCGCTCGACGAGACCGGCCAGGCCCGAGCCCTGAGCCGGGGAGGCGCCGCCGCGCCCGTTGTCGACGACGTGGATCATCAGCCGGTCCCCGGAGCGCCACAGGTCCACCGTGGCGCGCGAGGCCCCGCTGTGCTTGCTGATGTTCTGCAGCAGCTCGGAGACGGTGAAGTAGGCGATGCCCTCGATCGCCGGCACGGGTCGGCCCGGCAGGTCCACGCTCACCCGCACCGGCACGGCGCAGCGCGCCGCGAGGGAGGAGAGCGCGGCGTCCAGGCCGCGGTCGGTGAGGACGGCGGGGTGGATGCCGCGGGCGAGGTCGCGCAGCTCCTGGAGGGCGAGCTTCACCTCGCCGTGCGCCTCCTCGACCATGGTGGCCGCCGTCTCGGGGTCCTCCTGGAGCTTCTCCTTGGCCAGGCCCAGGTCCATGGCGAGCGCGACGAGCCGGGCCTGGGCGCCGTCGTGCAGGTCGCGCTCGATGCGGCGCAGGTCGGCGGCGGCGGTGTCGACCACGGTGCCCCGGTCGGACTCCAGCTCCCAGACCCGGCTCGCCAGCCGGGACGGCCCCAGCAGCCCGGCGACCAGGCCGCGGTCCACGTACGCCATGCCCCGGATCACCCACGGTGCGGCCAGGCCCAGCAGCAGGCCCAGCGCGGAGGCCATGGCCATCTCGAACGGCGAGTCCAGCCACCAGCCGTCGCCGTCGGCGTTCCCGTACAGCTGGAGTCCGGGCTGGTCGGTGAAGGCCGGGAAGACCCACTGCCACAGCGGGTACGTCAGGAGCCCCCAGCCGTAGCTGACGAACGTCACGGTCACGGAGAAGGTGAACACCCCCCACGGGAAGTGCACGAAGAAGTACAGGACGTGCCGCCAGGAGGCGCCGCTGGTCAGCTGTCCGCCCAGCCACGACATCAGGCCCTGGCCGGGCCTGCGGCGCAGCGGCTCGGGCGAGGCCACGTCGATGCCCAGGCACCGGCGGGCCCGCTCGCGCTCCACCACGCCGAGCCCGCGGCACCCGGCCAGCATCGCGGCCAGGACGGGCAACCCGAGGAAGGTGACCAGCAGGCCCGCGCCGAGCGACAGCATCGTCACGGTGAAGACAAAGCCGATGACGCCCATCGGCAGGTTCAGCAGCAGGTAGAGCGACTCGCGCCAGGTGCGGGCCTCGATCGGCGCGCGCAGCGCCGTGGGCAACCGGTGCTCGCGCCGCTCCGGGAAACCGTGTGCCATGGTCACGTCCGTCCTCTTCGTCATCCCTCTGCCGTCTGTGATGCCCTCAGCCTCCTCCTGCGGAGCCCTCGCGCCCATGGTGCGGATCGGCGTCTGGGACCTGGGGAAAACCCCACCTGCCGGCCCGGCCCGGCGCGGCCCGCGGACGGCCGGCATCCCGCGGACGGCCGGCATCCCGCCAAGGGGAAGCGCGAGCGAGGCCGGGCGCACGGCGGAAGGCCGCCGCCCTCCGGGGGAGGGCGCACGGCCTTCGCGCGCACGGCTCAGGCGCGGTCCCGCCAGGGCAGTTCGGCCGTCACCGTCGTCGGCCCGCCGGCCGGGGAGTCGACCACCAGCAGGCCGTCCACCGAGTCCAGCCGCTCGGCCAGTCCGCCCAGACCGCTGCCGCGTTCGGCCGTCGCCCCACCGCGACCGTCGTCACGGACCTGGATCATCAGCCGGCCGTCCGAGCGCCACAGCTCGACGACGGCCCGGCGCGCCCCGCTGTGCTTGCTGATGTTCTGCAGCAGTTCGGAGACGGTGAAGTACGCGATGCCCTCGATAGCCGCCGCCGGCCGGCTCGCCAGGTCCACCTGGACCTGCACCGGCACCGTGCACCGGGCGGCCACCGAGGACAGCGCGGCGTCCAGGCCGCGGTCGGTGAGGACGGCGGGGTGGATGCCGCGGGCGAGGTCGCGCAGCTCCTGGAGGGCGAGTTTCACCTCGCCGTGGGCGTCGTGGACCATCCGCGCCGCCGCCTCGGGGTCCTCCTGGAGCTTCTCCTTGGCCAGGCCCAGGTCCATGGCGAGCGCCACGAGTCGGGCCTGGGCGCCGTCGTGCAGGTCGCGCTCGATGCGGCGCAGGTCGGCGGCGGCGGTGTCGACCACGGTGCCCCGGTCGGACTCCAGCTCGGCGATCCGCCGCTCCAGTTCGTCGGAGGGGGACAGCAGGCCCCGGACCATGGCGCGGTCGGCGCCTGCCAGCCCCCGGGCGATGAAGGGCAGCACCGGCCATGCCACGAAGAGCGAGGTGAGGATGACGGTGAAGGTCGCGATCCCCCACGGCAGCCGGATGAAGAAGTACAACGCGTGCCGCCATCCCACCGGGTCCTTCAGCGAGGTCCACAGCCACGGGAAGAAGCCCATCCGCCCGGGTCGCAGGGAGCGGGGCTCCTCGACGGCCACCTGGAGCAGGCCGCGCGCCCGCGTCCGCTCGACGCGGCCCAGCAGCCGGCACCCGGCCAGCCCCAGCGCCAGCAGCGGCAGGCCGACCACCGTCACCGACAGGCTGACGCCGAGGTAGAGCACCACGGTGACGTAGACGAAGCCCACAAGGTCCACGGGCAGGTTGGCCAGGAGGTACGCGATCTCCTTCCACGTCACGGCGTCGAAGGCGAAGCGCGCCGGCGGCAGCGGGGCGGCTTCCCCGCGCTGGGAGTCGATGGTCATGGCGCCAAGCCTGCCGGGGAGGGGGCGGCCGCCGCCATGGGGTGCGCCTGCCGGGGCAAGGTGGGGTTATCCGTACCACGGGGCAGGACGGGTGGCTCCGCCTCGGGGGGCAGGGCCTAGACTCCGTTCGTACAGATCGTCTAAAGATCCACCGGGATCGCTGGACAACGCGCTTACGACGAGAAACGAGGGGCGGACAGACGTGGACTACTTCCACGGCTACTCGGTCGTCGGGCTGGTCGCGGTGCTCGGGGTGCTCTTCGTGGCCGTGGCCTTCGGGGCCGGCCGGCTGCTGCGGCCCGTCGTGCCGACGCAGGAGAAGATGCTCACATACGAGTGCGGCGTCGACCCCGTCGGCGAGGGCTGGGCGCACACCCAGATCCGCTACTACGTCTACTCCTTCCTCTACGTCATCTTCGCGGTCGACGCGATCTTCCTCTTCCCCTGGGCGACGGTGTTCGCCGCCGAGGGGTACGGCGGCACGACGCTGGTCGAGATGTTCGTCTTCCTCGGCTTCCTCGCCGTCGGTCTGCTCTACGCCTGGAAGAAGGGCGTCCTGGAATGGACGTGACCGATGTGTCCCAAGTGACCGATATGACGGATGTGGGCACCCCCGAGTACCTGCCGGAGCCGCGCCGCCTCGGCACGCTGGCGCGCCTGGCGCCCGAGCCGATGAAGGTGGTCCTGAACTGGGGCCGCCGCTACAGCCTGTGGGTCTTCAACTTCGGGCTCGCCTGCTGCGCCATCGAGTTCATCGCCGCGTCCATGGCCCGGCACGACTTCATCCGGCTCGGCGTGATCCCCTTCGCCCCCGGCCCGCGCCAGGCCGACCTCATGGTCGTGTCGGGGACCGTCACCGACAAGATGGCCCCGGCGGTGAAGCGCCTGTACGAGCAGATGCCGGAGCCGAAGTACGTCATCTCCTTCGGAGCCTGCTCCAACTGCGGCGGCCCCTACTGGGACTCCTACTCCGTGACCAAGGGCGTCGACCAGATCATCCCCGTCGACGTCTATGTGCCCGGCTGCCCGCCGCGGCCCGAGGCGCTGCTGCAGGGCATCCTCAAGCTCCAGGAGAAGATCGCCCGCGAGTCGCTCGGTGAGCGCTACGGCGACGGGGGCGCGCGCCCGTCCACCGCGGCGTTGCGCAGCGGCCTCGTCCAGGCCCCGCCGGCGCCCGGGGAGGCCGCGCAGTGACCGCGCCCTTCGACCGGCTCACCGAGCCGGACGCGGTCGCCGAGGTCTTCGGGGCGGGGGCCACGGCGGAGGAGGCGTACGGCCTGCTCACCGTCGACGTCCCCGCCGCCTCCTGGACGGACGCCCTGCGGGCGGCCCGGGACACCCTGGGCTGCACCTTCTTCGACTGGCTCAGCGCTGTCGACGAAGGCGGCGCCGGCTTCCGCGTCTGCGCCCACGTCGTCGCCCCCGCGGTCGGTTCCGTGCGGCGCCTGCTGATCCGTACGACCGTCCCGCACGAGGCGCCGGAGCTGCCGACCGCCGTCGGCGTCTACGCGGGCGCCGCCTGGCACGAGCGCGAGACGCACGAGATGTTCGGCGTGGACTTCACCGGGCACCCGCATCTGGTGCCGTTGCTGCTGCCCGACGGCTTCGAAGGGCACCCGCTGCGCAAGGACTTCGTGCTGGCGGCGCGCGTGGCGAAGGCGTGGCCGGGCGCGAAGGAACCGGGGGAGCCCGAGCACGGCGGACCCAAGCGCCGCCAGATGCTGCCGCCGGGCGTGCCGGACCCGAACGAGTGGGGCCCGCTCAAGGGGCAGTTGCCGCCCGCGCCGGCCCGGCCCGCGCGCGGCCCGCGCGCCGCGGGTGCGGCGGGCGCTGCCGGTGCGGCGGGCGCCGGGAGCACCGGGGAGCGTCCCGCCCGGCGTAGCCGCAGTGTCACCGAGGGCTCCGCCAGCCAGGGCGCCGCCGCGGCCCCCGCCACCCCGCGCCGCACCCGCTCGGCGGGCGAGGGCGCCGGGGGCCCGACCGGACCCGCCGCCCAGGTGACGCCGCCCCGCAGGCGCAGCCCCGACGCCCCGTGGGACGTCCCCCGCGACACCGCCCCACCCGCGACCACGCCCGCCGCCACGGCCGCCGCGGAGACGACGCCTGCGGTGGAGTCCGCGAAGCCGGACGCAGGGCCGGACGCAAAGCGGGACGCGACAACGGATGCGGCGAAAACGGACGCACAACCGGACGCGGCGCCTGTCGCCGAGCCCGCGGCGCCCGCCCCGGCCCCGGGCGGTCGGCCCGGCGCCGCCGACGGCGACCGGCGTCCCGCAGGGGAGGCGGCAGCGGCCGGCGGCGCGCAGGACGAACCCGTGCGGCCCGCACCGACCGACGACGACGGCACCCCTGACCACGACGACGCAGAAGGAGGCAGCACACCGTGAGCGACGCCCTCGAAGTGATCCTCCGGCTGCTCGCCGTGCTCGTCGCCTTCCTCGTCCTGCCCCTGGTCGTCGGCCAGACCGAGCACAAGGTCATGGCCCACATGCAGGGCCGCCTCGGACCCATGTACGCCGGCGGCTTCCACGGCTGGGCCCAGCTCGTCGCCGACGGGGTGAAGTTCGCGCAGAAGGAGGACGTGGTCCCGGCAGACGCGGACCGGAAGATTTTCCAACTCGCTCCCGCCGTCGCGCTGCTGCCCTACCTGCTGGTCCTCGTCGCGATCCCGGTCGGCCCCGACGGGCTGGTCGGCCAGGACATCGACGCGGGCCTGTTCTTCGTGCTCGCCGTGATGGGCGTCGGCGTGCTCGGCTCGCTCATGGCCGGCTGGGCCTCCGCCAACAAGTTCTCCCTCCTCGGCGGTCTGCGCACCGCCGCGCAGCTGATGTCGTACGAGCTGCCGATGCTGCTCGCCGCCGCGTCCGTCGCCATGGCGGCCGGCACGCTCTCGCTGCCCGGCATCGTCGACGCGTACGCCTGGTGGTGGACGCCGTGGCAGCTCATCGGCGCCGTGGTGTTCTTCACCGCCGGCCTCGCCGAACTGCAGCGCCCGCCGTTCGACATGCCGGTGGCCGACTCGGAGATCATCTTCGGCGCCTACACCGAGTACACGGGCCTGCGGTTCGCCCTCTTCCTGCTGGCCGAGTACGCCGGCATCGTCGTGCTGTGCGGCCTGACCACCGTCCTGTTCCTCGGCGGCTGGCACGGCCCGTGGTCCGGCAGCCTCGGCTGGCTGTGGACCCTGCTCAAGACCGCGGCCCTGGCTTTCGTCGTCATCTGGCTCAGAGTCACGTACCCCCGGCTGCGCGAAGACCAGCTGCAGAGGTTCGCCTGGACCGTCCTCATCCCGCTCGCCCTCGCCCAGATCGCGCTCACCGGCGTGGTGAAGGTGGTGATCTCCTGATGGGCATCCCCGGTTCCGGCCTGGCCAAGGGGCTCGCCGTCACCCTGCGCACGATGACCCGGCGCTCGCACACCGCGCAGTATCCCGAGGTACAGCCCGAACTGCCGCCCCGGTCCCGCGGCGTGATCGCGCTGTTCGAGGAGAACTGCACGGTCTGCATGCTGTGCGCCCGAGAGTGCCCCGACTGGTGCATCTACATCGACTCCCACAAGGAGACGGTGCCCGCCGCCTCGCCCGGCGGCCGCGAGCGCAGCCGCAACGTGCTGGACCGCTTCGCGATCGACTTCTCGCTCTGCATGTACTGCGGCATCTGCATCGAGGTGTGCCCCTTCGACGCGCTGTTCTGGTCGCCGGAGTTCGAGTACGCGGAGACCGACATCCTCGACCTCACCCACGAGCGCGACAAGCTGCGCGAGTGGATGTGGACGGTGCCGGCCCCGCCGCCGCTCGACCTGGCGGCCGAGGAGCCCAAGGAGATCGGTGCCGCCCGCAAGGCCGCCGAGAAGGCCGCCGCCCAGGCCGCTGCCGCGGCCGCCGCCGCCCAGGCTGAGGACGCGGCCGGGGACAGGGACGATGCCCAGGATGCGGCCGGCGCCGAACGCGACCAGCCCGGGGGTGACGCGTGAACGCCGCCGCGCACCCCGGCTTCCTGTCCCCGACCGGCGTCGAGATCGCCTTCGTCCTCGTCGGCGTCGCGACGCTGGCCGCCGCCGTCGTCAGCGTCACCACACGGCAACTGGTGCACGCCGCCCTCTGGCTGGTCGTCGCGCTCGGCGGGGTCGCCGTCGAGTACCTCCTGCTCACCGCCGAGTTCATCGCCTGGGTGCAGGTGCTGATCTACGTCGGTTCCGTCGTCGTGCTCGTGCTGTTCGGGTTGATGCTCACCAAGGCGCCCATCGGCCGTTCGCCGGACGCCGATTCGGGCAACCGGATCGCGGCCCTGACCGTGGCGGCCGCCGCCGCGGGCACGCTGGTGTGGGTCGTGGTGGACGCCTTCCGGGCCACCTGGATCGATGTGGACGGCGCCGCCCAGGGCTCCACCAAGGTCACCGGCCAGATCCTCTTCCGGCACTGGGTGCTGCCGTTCGAGGCGCTGTCCGTGCTCCTGCTCGCCGCGCTCGTCGGTGCGATCGTCCTGTCCCGCAAGCAGTCCCGTCAGCAGCCGGGAGAGCGCTGATGCACCTCGCCTATCCCGCCGTCCTCGCCGCCCTCCTGTTCTCCGTCGGCCTGTACGGCGTCCTCGCCCGGCGCAACGCGATCCTCGTCCTGATGTCGGTCGAGCTGATGCTGAACGCGGTCAACCTCAATCTGGTCGCCTTCGACGTCTGGCTCCGCGACGCCCTCCACGCCGGGCAGGCGCTGACCCTCTTCGTGATCGTCATCGCCGCCGCCGAGATCGGTATCGGCCTGGCCATCGTCCTCCTGGTGTACCGGAACCGGGGCAGCTCGGACGTCGACCGCCTCACCGATCTCGCCGAACCGGACTCGCGCGACCCGCACGACCCGCACGGCGGAGGGGACGGGCCCTCCGCACCCGAAGAGAAGGCCGAGGCCGCAGCGTGACCCTGACGACCCTCGCCGTCCTCGTGCCCGTCCTGCCCTTCCTCGGATCCCTCGGCGGTCTCCTGCTGGGCCGCACCGCCCCCGGTTTCGTGCGGCCGCTGGCCGTGCTGCCCACCGCGACCGCGTTCGTGCTGGCCGTGGTCGTCGCCGTACGGCAGGGCAGCGGCCCGGCGACCGACGCCGCGACCCGGCTCACGCCGACCGGCTCGGTGCCTGTCGACCTCGCCCTGCACCTCGACGGCTTCGCGGTGCTCATCGCCGTCCTCGTCGGCCTGGTCGCCACCTGCGTGCAGCTGTACTCCACGGCCTACCTGCGGCACGACCTGCGCTACGCCTCCTACTCCGCCCTCGTCTCCCTCTTCACCGCCGCCATGTTCCTGGTCGTCTACACCGGCGACCTGATGGTGCTGCTGGTGGGCTGGGAGATCATGGGCATCTGCTCGTACTTCCTGGTCGGCCACTACTGGGAGACCGAGGTCGCCCGGGCCGCGTCCCTCAAGGCCTTCCTCGTCACCAAGCTCGGTGACGTCCCCTTCCTGATCGGCGTCTTCGCGCTCGCCGCGGACGCCGGGACCTTCCGCATCAACGGCATCCTCACGACCGCCACCCACGGCCAGCTCACGCACCCGACCGTCGTCGGCCTGCTGCTGCTCGCCGGGGTCGCCGGCAAGTCGGCGCAGTTCCCGCTGCACACCTGGCTGCCCGACGCGATGGCCGGCCCCACCCCGGTGTCCGCGCTGATCCACGCCGCCACGATGGTCGCGGCCGGCATCTACCTCGTCGCCCGACTGCTGCCGGTCTTCGAGGCGTCCACCGCGACGCTCGCGGTGCTCGGCGTGCTCGCCGTCGTCACCATGATCGGCTCCGCCCTGGCCGCGTTCGCCCAGGACGACATCAAACGCGTGCTCGCCTACTCGACCATCGGCCAGCTCGGCTACATGGCCGCCGCCCTCGCCGTCGGCGACCGCGGAGCGGCCGTGTTCCACCTCATCTCGCACGGCGCCTTCAAGGCGCTCCTCTTCCTCGCCGCCGGCGTCGTCATCCACGCCGCAGGCACCAACTCGCTGGCCGCGATGTCCCGCATGACCGGCCTCGGCAAGCGTGTCCCCGACGCCATGTGGACCATGGGCATCGCCCTGGCCGCGCTGGCCGCCATCCCGCCCTTCTCCGGTTTCTTCTCCAAGGAGTCGGTGCTGCGGGCAGCCGAGCACGCCGCCTCAGGCCACGCCGAGGGCGTTCCGGCGGCCGTCGGCTGGCTCGTCCTGGTCGCCGCGCTGATCACCGCCGTGCTCACCGCCGGCTATGCCACACGCCTGTTCCTCCTCGCCTTCCGCGGCCGCGGCGCCACCGCCCCCGAGGCCCACGGCAGGGAACCGGCCGTCATGACCGTCGTGCTGTGGGTGCTGGCCGTCCCGACCATCGCCTTCGGCGCCGTCGCCCTCGTGCCCTCACTCCTCGACCTCCCCGCCTGGCTCGACGGCGACGACCTCGCCCCGACCCTGGTCACCTCGATCCTCGGCGTGGGCCTCGCGGTCGTCGGCATCGTGTCCACATACGGGGCCTGGCAGGCCGCCGCGGCCCGCCGCGCCGCGCCCCTGGGCGCCGTCGTCACCGCCGAGGCCGCGGAGGAGGAGCCGGCGCTCACCGAGGCCGCGGCGCTGCAGACCCATGAACAGATCTACGGGGACGTCGCCGCCGCCCCGGACCCGGCCGACCCCGGACGCCTGCTGCTCGGCCCGCTCTTCGGGCCCGCCTCGCACGGCTTCCGCCTCGACGCCCTGTACACGGCGCTCTTCGTCCGCCCCGTGCTCGCCGCCTCCGGCCTCGTCCGCTTCCTCGACCGCGAGGTCGTCGAGACCTACGTCCGCGGCACGGGCGGAGTACCCCGACTGCTCGGCGCGCTCGTACGCCGCACCCAGACGGGCAACGTGCAGACCTATATCAGCGTGCTGCTGGCCGGCTCCGTGATCCTCGCCGTCCTCGTCGCCGTCGGAGCGTGAGCCGTGAACGACACCGTCCTCCCGTACGTCCTCGCGGCCGTCGTCGTCCTGCCGCTGCTCGGCGCCGCGGCGGCCCTGCTGCCGGCCCCGCCCGGCCTGCGGGGGAAGAACCCCGACCAGGCCGTGCTGCGCCACGGCGTCACCGTCACCGGACTCGTCCTTCTCCTGAGCATCGTCCTGGCCGCGGGCTTCGACCACGGCCACCCGGCGACGATGCAGGCGAACACCGACATCAGCTGGATCCCGGCGCTCGGCATCCGCATCCACCTCGGCATCGACGGCATCAGCCTCCCCCTCCTCGTCCTGACCGCGCTGCTGACCTTCCTCTGCGCGCTCTACAGCTACTTCAAGATGCCCGCGGGGCCGTCGCCGAAGGCGTTCGTGGCGCTGCTGCTCCTCCTGGAGACGGGCACGCTCGCCACCTTCGCCGTGCTCGACCTGCTGCTCTTCTTCCTCGCCTTCGAGACCGTCCTCATCCCGATGTACTTCCTCATCGCGCGCTGGGGCGGCGAGAACCGCGAGAAGTCCGCCCTCCGCTTCATCCTCTACACCCTGCTCGGCTCCGTGATCATGCTGCTCGGCCTGCTCCTCATCGGGCTGAAGGCGGGCACATTCGACATGGTGGCACTCGCCACTGACAACGGGTCGCCGCTCAGTCACTCCACGCAACTGATCGCCGTCCTCGCCATCGGCATCGGCCTCGCCGTCAAGGCCCCGATGTGGCCGCTGCACAGCTGGCTCCCCGACGCCCACACCGCCGCCCCCACGGTCGGCTCGGTGCTCCTGGCCGGCGTCCTGCTCAAGATGGGCACCTACGGCTTCGTGCGGATCCTCCTGCCGGCCGCCCCCGAGGGCATGCACACCTTCGCGCCCTACCTGGCCGCCTTCGCCGCCGTCGGCATCGTCTACGGCTCGCTGGCCTGCCTGGCACTGGCCCGCCGCGGCGCCGGCGGCGACCTCAAGCGCCTGATCGCGTACAGCTCCGTCGGCCACATGGGTTTCGTGCTGCTGGGCATCGCCACCCTGACCGCCACCGGGGTCAACGGCGCGCTCTTCGCCAACATCGCCCACGGCCTCATCACCGGCCTGCTCTTCTTCCTGGTCGGCGCCCTCAAGGACCGCTACGGCTCCACCGACCTGGACAACCTCGCCGGCCGGAGCGGAGCGGCGCTGTACGGCAAGGCTCCCCGCATGGGCGGCCTGCTCGCCTTCGCGGCCGTCGCCTCCCTCGGCCTGCCGGGCCTGGCCGGTTTCTGGGGCGAGATGCTGGCGATGTTCGGCTCCTTCAAGCCCGCGCCGGGCCTGGACCGCGGCGCCTACCTGGTCTTCACCGCGGTCGCCGCCTTCGGCACGCTGCTCACCGCCGCGTACCTGCTCGTCGTCGTGCGCCGCGTCTGCATGGGCGAACGCGACACCGCCTCGGCCGCGCCCGCCCTCGCCGACGTGCGGGGCTACGAGTTCGCGGCCTGGACCCCGCTGGTCGTCCTGACCGTCCTCGCCGGCCTGTGGCCCGCCGCCCTGCTCGGCCTCACCGACCCGGCCGTGCGCACCCTGCTCGGAGGCAGCTGATGAGCACCCTCGCCACCTCCGTCGTCCAGTCGGTCGACTGGGCCGCGATCGCCCCGCCCGGCATCGTGGCGGTGACCGCGATCGCCGTGCTGGTCGCCGACCTCTTCCTGCCCGAGGGCCGCAAGAAGCCCCTGGTGGGG
The DNA here is from genome assembly GCF_965342175.1 of Actinacidiphila sp. bgisy167. Classification (GTDB taxonomy): domain Bacteria; phylum Actinomycetota; class Actinomycetes; order Streptomycetales; family Streptomycetaceae; genus Actinacidiphila. Next base: position 89,544 of record NZ_CBDRBL010000001.1, on the reverse strand, counting down.
ATCGCCCTCGCCGGCCTCGTCCTGGCCGGGCTGAGCCTGCTGCCGCTGCTCGACGGGGACCGCACGACCTTCTGCCTCGTCGGCAGCCCCGCCGACTGCTCCTACGCCGTCGACCGCTTCACGCTCGTCGTGCAGTTGCTCGTCCTGGCCGGGGCCCTCGTCACGGCCCTGCTGTCGGTGCACACCCTGGAGGAGCTGCCGGCAGGCGAGTTCTGGTTCCTGCTGCTCTCCTCGGCCTCCGGCGCCGCGCTGCTGCCCGCCTCCCGCGACCTGGCGACGCTCGTGATCGCCCTGGAGGTCACCACGCTTCCGTCGTTCGCGCTGGTCGGGCTGCGCCGCGGCGACCGGCTGTCGAGCGAGGCGGCCCTGAAATTCTTCCTGTCCTCGGTCGCCGCGACCGCCGTCACCCTGCTGGGCGTCAGCTTCGTCTACGCGGCCACCGGCACCCTCCACCTGGAGGCCATGGCCAGGGGGTTGCAGGACGTCGACCCCCGTCTGAACACCCTCGCCGCGGCCGGGGCCGCCCTCACCGTCGTCGGTTTCGCCTTCAAACTCGCCGTCGCGCCCTTCCACTTCTGGGTGCCCGACACCTACACCGGCGCCCCGCTCCCGGTCGCCGGCTATCTGTCGGTCGTCGGCAAAGCCGCCGGGTTCGCCGGCCTCATCCTCGTCACGGTCGTCGCCTTCCGGCCCTACGCGCATGTGTGGGGCCCCGCCGTCGCCGTCCTCGCCGCCCTCACCATGACCGTCGGCAACGTCGCCGCCCTGGTGCAGCGCCCCGACCGCCCGCGCAGCGCGGTCCGCCTGCTGGCCTGGTCGTCCATCGGGCAGGCGGGCTACCTGCTCGTCCCGATCGCCGCCGCCGCGTACACCGACCCCGACCGCCAGGTCGGCACCACCCTCGCCTACGCCCTGATGTACGCGGCCGTGAACCTCGGCGCCTTCGCCGTCGCCGCGCTCGTCGGCCGCACAGCGCCCCAGAACCGGCTCACCGACTACCGGGGCCTGTACGGCCGCCACCCGCTCGCCGCGCCGGCCATGGCCTTCTTCCTGCTCTGCCTGGCCGGACTGCCGCCCGGCGTCATCGGCCTGTTCGCCAAGGTCGCGGTCTTCTCCTCGGCCGTCGACGCCGGCCTCGGCTGGCTGGCCGTGGTCATGGCCGTCAACGTCGTGATCGCGCTCGTGTACTACCTTCGGTGGACGTTCCTGCTCTTCGCGAAGCCGGGGACGGAGCCGGCCGCCGCCGGGCGCCCGGCGGTCGTGCCGCGCCCGCTCGGCGCCGCCATCGCCCTCACCGCCCTCGTCGGGGTCGCGCTGTCCGGCGCACCCCAGCTCGTCCTCCGCTTCGCCTCCGCCACGCTGCTCTGAGCACGCACCCTCCCACCCTGCTCCGAGCACCCTCCCACCCTGCTCCGAGCCCCTTGCCGGCAGGCGCACAAGGGAACTAACGCCCCTCCGGTGGCGTTGACCTCCACAGGAGGTTCTCCTTGGACGAGGAGAGAAAGTCCTCCTGATGCGCAATTTGGAGGGTGTACCGTGCACCGCCGGCACAACGGCCTGAAGACCGCCGCGCTCCTGGGCGGAATGTCGGCCCTCATCCTGGTCATCGGCAGCTTCTTCGGCCGTACGGGACTGGTCGTCGCACTCGTCGTGGCCCTCGGGACCAACGCCTACGCGTACTGGAACAGCGACAAGATCGCGCTCCGCGCCATGCGCGCCCGCCCGGTCAGCGAGTTCGAGGCGCCGGCGCTGTACCGCATGGTGCGCGAACTCTCCACCTCCGCCCGGCAGCCCATGCCGCGGCTCTACATCTCCCCGACCGAGGCCCCCAACGCCTTCGCGACCGGCCGCAACCCCCGCAACGCCGCCGTGTGCTGCACCGAGGGCATCCTGCGCCTCCTCGACGAGCGCGAACTGCGCGGCGTCATCGGCCACGAGCTGAGCCACGTCTACAACCGCGACATCCTCATCTCCTCCGTCGCCGCGGCCCTGGCCTCCGTGGTCATGTTCCTCGTCAACTTCGCCTGGCTGATCCCCGTCGGCCGCTCCGACGACGACGAGGGCCCGGGTCTGTTCGGCATGCTGCTGATGATGATCCTGGGCCCCGTCGCCGCCTCCCTCATCCAGCTCGCCGTCAGCCGCTCCCGCGAGTACGAGGCCGACGCCTCCGGCGCCCGCCTCACCGGCGACCCGCTCGCTCTCGCCTCCGCGCTGCACAAGCTGGAAGCGGGCACCAAGCGGGCCCCTCTGCCGCCCGAGCCGCGGCTGGAGACCACGAGCCACCTCATGATCGCCAACCCGTTCCGTCCCGGCGACGTGTCCAAGCTCTTCTCCACCCACCCCCCGATGGCCGAGCGCATCGCCCGCCTGCAGGAGATGGCCGGCCACCGCCGCTGACGCCTCCGTACGGCCCTGCCCGGCCGCAGGCGGGCACCCCCGGCCCGCCCACGGGTGCGGGAGCCCCACGGCCCCTGCTGGTGCCCATGGCGGCCCGCCTGACGGATCGGCGGCTTCCACCCCCTGACGGGCGTGGCCCCCGGGCGCATGGGAGGCTTGGGCAATGAAGGCGCTCAACCTCGTCCTGAATGTCGTGTGGCTGATCGTCTGGGGCCTGTGGATGGCGATCGGCTACGCCCTGCTGGGGCTGCTGATGTTCATCTTCATCATCACCATCCCCTGGGGGATCGCGTCCCTGAGGATCGCCAACTATGTGCTGTGGCCCTTCGGCCGCACCACGGTGGAACGTCGCGACGCGGGCGTCGGATCGCTGCTCGGGAACATCATCTGGGTGGTCTTCGCGGGGATCTGGCTCGCCATCGGCCATGTGATCGCGGGCATCGGCTTCTGCCTGACGATCATCGGCATCCCGTTCGGCATCGCCAACTTCAAGATGGTGCCGATCTCACTGGTGCCGCTCGGCCGGGAGATCGTCCCCGTCGACGCCCCGTACGCCACCCGCTGACGCCACCCCGGCCGCGCCGGAGCCCCACCGGAACCCACCGGCTCAACCGGGCTCGATGTTGTGGTTGAGCCGGAACGCGTTCTCCGGGTCGTACTCCCGCTTCACCCTGGCCAGCCGCCCCACGTTGTGCGCGCCGAAACCGGCGATCACCCGGCTCGCGCCCTCGTCGCCGATGAAGTTCAGATAGACCGCCCCGGAGGACCACGGCCGCAGGTCGGCACGCACGTCGTGCGCCCACCGCCGGGCCCGCTCGTCGTCCGCCGGGTCGGCCCACAGCCCGAAGGGGTGCACGACCCACGGCGCCCGGCGCCAGGGCAGCGGATAGTCGGCCGGACCGCGCGCCACGGCGCCGCCCACCGGGAACAGCACGTGCTGTGAGGGGGAGGGGACCACCATGTCCCGGGCGCGGGCGCAGAAGCGCGACACCGCCTCGTCCGGGAAGTCGCTCAGATACTCCGCCGACCAGTGGTTCCGGTAGCCCGGCGGGTCGTCGAACATGCACTGCAGCTCCGCGTACGGCACCTCCACGACCATGCGGCCCTGCGGGGCGAGCGCCAGCAGCCGCTCGAGCGCCTCGCGCGCGGCGTCACCGGTGCCGGCGTACGTGAACACCACGGCGCAGGCGAGCGACCCCACCAAATGCTCCGGCACGAACTCCTCCGGCGGCCCGGTCAGAAAGAGCAGACCCCCGCCCACCTCGTCCGGCGCCGAGGACAGCAGCGAGCGGTAGGCGCGCAGCACCTCAGGAGCGGCTTCCGGCGGCCACAGCAGCAGGGCCGCGGTGACCGCGGGCAGCGGGTGCAGCCGCAGCGTCAGCGAGGTGGCGACGCCGAAGTTGCCGCCGCCCCCGTGCAGCGCCCAGAACAGCTCCGGGTTCTCGTCCTCGGCGGCGCGCACCAAGGTGCCGTCCGCCGTCACCAGTTCGACCTCCACCAGGTTGTCGCAGGCCAGCCCGAACTTCCTCTCCAGCCACCCCGATCCGCCCCCGAGGGTGAAACCGCCCACCCCCGTGGTGGACACCCGTCCCCCGGTGGTGACCAGGTCGTACGGCTGTGTCGACCGGTCCAGGTGGCTCATCGTGGCGCCCCCGCCGACCCGCGCCGTGCGGGCCGCCGGATCGACGACCACCGCGTGCATGCGCCGCAGGTCGACGACGATGCCGCCGTCGGTCAGCGCCCTGCCGGAGACACCGTGTCCACCCCCGCGGACGGCGATCTCGAGCCCGCGCTCACGGCCGAAGCGGATCGCGGCGGCGACGTCCTCCACCGTCTCGCACAGGGCGATCAAGGACGGCCTGCGGTCGATCATGGCGTTGAACAGGGTGCGGCTCTCGTCGTACGACGGATCGCCCGGCGCGAGGACCTCGCCCGCGAAGCCGGATCGCAGGGCGTCCAGGGCCGCGTCGTCCAGGACATGCGGTGCCATCGTGCTGCCCCTCTCTCCCTCTCCACGGTAGGGCGGGGACAGGGGCCCGGCACGTCGGTACCGGGCCCGGACGCTCAGTCCGCCAGCGTGGCGGCCAGGGTCGCGCCCAGTTCCCAGCAGGAGTGCAGATCGGCCTTGGACGGCTCACCGGTGACCGCCACCTCCGTCGCCGCCTGCTCCCAGCCCAGGCCCGTGGTGATCGACCGGATGCCCCGAACCGTCCCGGTGACGTCGCCGCCCCCGTGCACGTAGTAGCCGAACGGGCGGCCGCGCGTGCTGTCCAGGCACGGGTAGTAGACCTGGTCGAAGAAGTGCTTGAGGGCCCCCGCCATGTAGCCGAGGTTCGCCGTCGTGCCCAGCAGGTAGCCGTCCGCCGCGAGCACGTCGGAGGCGGTCGCCGCGAGGGCGGCCCGCCGCACGACGTCCACGCCCTCGATCTCGTCGGTGGTCGCCCCCGCGACCACCGCCTCGAACATCGCCTGCACATTCGGCGACGGCGTGTGATGCACGATCAGCAGCGTGGGCACTCAGCTCACTCCGACGGGTGCCGACGCCGGCAGGCTGTCCATGAACGAGCTCACCGAGAACACCGCGTTGCCGGGACCGGCCGGCCCGTATCCGGGCGGCGAGCTCAGCCCGTACTCCTCCAGCGTCGCGCGGTACACGTCCAGCAGCCGGATGTGGTACTCCAGCGGCGCGCCCTCGGGGTTCGCCTTGCCCAGCGGGGTCGTCGGCTCCGGGCACCACGTCGTGAAGCGGGGGGTGATGCCACGCGACATGAAGAAGCGCAGGCCCTCCGCCGTCGAGTCGATCGCCTCCCCGACGCTGCCGAAGCCGAACGGCTCGGCCATCTCCACACCCGCCACGAAGTTGGGGATCACATTGCGGGGGCCGAAGATCTCCGCCGAGTCCAGGATGCGGCGGTGCCACTCGTCGCGGCCGACGTAGCGCTCCTTGCCGGGGCAGTAGAGCTCGAACAGACGGCGGTCCCACACCTCGTAGTTGGGGTGGTAGATCTGCACGCCGTAGTCCTTGAAGCGCTGCACATCCTCCTTCGGCAGCGCCTGCGCGACGACCTTGCCGATCCAGCGCCCGGGAAAACGCTCCTCGATGGCCTTCGCGTAGTGGCCGTAGAAGTCGGCCTCGTCGCGCCCGGCCACCTTGGAGGTGATCGCGCCGCCGGTGAGGGTGTACGCGGTGGAGGCCTTCGTCTCGTCGTACTTGTCGATGATCTCCAGCGCCTCCAGCACCTCCTCGACCGGCTTGACGCCCGTGTAGGGGCGCCCGGCCGCCTTGTGCTGCCGCCAGTTGTGGTTGATGTCGCAGTACTGGCACTCCTCCTTGGCGCCGAAGTACTGGCACACGCGGAAGACCGTCAGATAGATCAGGTAGCCCCACTGGATCGTCGGCGCGACCTCCATCACCGACTTCCCGTTCTCCAGGGTGTGCCGGTAGTACGCCGGCATCGGCGGCAGCCCGACGTCGGCGATGCGCACCCCGTCGAGGTACAGCCCGAGCACCCCGCGCCCGCCCGCCCGCACGCGGTACGGCGAGGCCGGGTTCACCCGCACCGACACCACCGTGCGGCGCAGATCGTAGGGCCCGCCGGTGAGCACGATCTCCTCCGGCGGCCGCTTCAGCGCGGCGGCGCCCAGCTCGGGGAGGGTGCGGTGGTCGAAGGAGAAGATGAAGTACGACTTCGGTTTGACGTCGCCGTCCTCGTTGCCGCTGAGCGCCGACTCGTCGAACGCGATGCCGCCGCGCAGCAGGTCCTCCTTGATGACCGCCTCGCGGGGGACGTGCGGGAAGCGGCTCATCAGGTCCTCGACCAAAGCGGTGCGGCTCTGCATGCCCGGTTCCTTCCTCGAGACGCTGCCCCGGGTCCGCCGTCGACGGACGGGGCGGTCCGGGGGAGACCTAACAGGAAGACACTACGCACCTGCGGGGGCCTGCCGGGGTGGCACCCTCCGAATGCGCCCTCCCGCGGACCCGCGGGCACGCCTGTGCGCCCGCAGGCCCGCGGGGGAGGGGGCATCAGGGTCCCGGTCGGCTGTTCCCGACCGGGACCGGCGTGGAGACGCGCTCAGCGGTAGTTGACGAACTGCAGCGCGAAGTCGAAGTCCTTGCCCTTGAGCAGCGTGATGACGGCCTGCAGGTCGTCCCGGCTCTTGGAGCTCACGCGCAGCTCCTCGCCCTGCACCTGAGCCTTGACGCCCTTGGGCCCCTCGTCCCGGATGATCTTGGCGACCTTCTTGGCGTTCTCCTGCGAGATGCCCTCCTCGACGAAGGCGAAGATCTTGTACTCCTTGCCGGACAGCTGGGGCTCGCCCGCGTCCAGCGACTTCAGCGAGATCCCCCGCTTGACCAGCTTGGTCTCGAAGACGTCCAGGATGGCCTTGACCCGCTCCTCGGAGTTGGCCTGCATCAGGATCTTGTCCCCGGACCACGAGATCGACGCGCCGACGTTCTTGAAGTCGTAGCGCTGCGAGATCTCCTTCGCGGCCTGGTTGAGGGCGTTGTCGACCTCCTGCCGCTCGACCTTCGAGACGATGTCGAAACTGGAGTCGGCCATCTTCTGTTGGCTCCTTGGCTCTGAGCTGTCAGGTCCGCGACCCGCCTGCGGGCCGCTCCGCAAGCCTAGCCACCGGACCCGCCCGAGGTGCTGATCAATAGGGTGGCGGAGCACCCCCGGGCATCGGGTATTGTTTACGACGTCGCCACGGGGACCGCACACAAGCGGCCCGCGGAGACACTTCCCAGGCGGTGTGCCCGAGTGGCCAATGGGAGCGGACTGTAAATCCGTCGGCTTAGCCTACCCAGGTTCGAATCCTGGCGCCGCCACAGTGGAAACACAGCCCCTGAGCTGCGGAAACGCAGCGCAGGGGCTGTTTTGTTTGCGCCAGCGGATGCGGGTCACTGTCTCGCTCCGTCCCGTTCTCGCACGGTCTCTACCAGCGGTTGTGGACGGGGCGTGGACGGGAATCCGGCGCCCGACCTGCGGCTGTGGGGCATCCGTGGGACGGCGGACCCTGGTCGCCGTCGACCGCGTTGTCAGTGGCCGGTGCGAGGCTCCCGGCGTAGCTGTGCGAGGAGATCATCATGGGTACCTGGGCCACCGGCTCTTTTGACAACGACACCGCGGCAGACTTCGCCGACGGTCTCGACGACGCCAAGCCCGAGGAACGCGAAGCCCTGATTCGCGGCGTGCTCACCCGGACCGTGGACGCCAGCGGCTACCTCACGGAAGCGGAGGAAGCCGTGGCCGCTGCGGCGCTGATTGCGGCGCAGTGTCCAGGCGGTGAACCGGTCGACACGTCCTACGGCCCTGAAACACCCATGCCGACCTTCCCCTCTGATCTCAGGTCCCTGGCGGACGAAGCCCTCGCCCGCATCGTCAGCGACGAATCCGGATTGGCGTCGAACTGGGTCGACCCACGAGACGGGAGGCAATGGCGTGCGACGCTCAACGGCCTTCGCGCCGTACTCGCCCCGCCACCACCGACCATCCCGCTCTTCGACATCGAGCCGTAGCGCAGGGCGGCGGGTTCCGTGGCACCCGTCGCCCTGCGCATGGGCGACTAGGGCAGGGGGCTCCTTCGCTCACGCAGGCGAGCTGAAATCCTTTCGTTCGCGGCTTCGTCCCCGCCCTTCAGGAACTTCGCGTACACCAAAAGAGCACGGCGACGCCGTGGCCCGCGCGCTCCGCCACCAGCCGCGGCTCTACGCCCGAGCTGAGCCAGGTGGAAACGGCTGCACGATCAAACGCACGCACGACCGACTACTCCCCCTCGACTGCAGGTACGCGGCCCTGAAGTGCCGTGACGCTGCACTCGCCCCTACGGCATGATCCTTGTCCATGGGACCACTCGACGGTGCGGACCTGCCGGGCTACCGGCAGGTCGCCGAGCACGCCTGGACCGATGACCACGGCGATGTGATCAGCCTTCACTTCTTCGACCTGCCTCCGGACATACCGGCGCCCCTGGAGGAGCCGGACCGGCTGCGGCAGGCACTCGCCCGCTTCACGGCCGACGCGGGCGGGGGCCTCATCGAGGCCGACGTCGTCCGGGTCGCCGGACTGCCGGCGCTGCGCCAGGTACTCAAAGTGCCGCTGCCGGACCGGCCGAGGGGCCAGGCGTTCCTGGGCACTTACACCCTGCCGCGCGCGGCCTGCAGCGCGGTGGTCAAGGTGCAGGCCTTTGCAGACGGCGTCACAGGGATGCGCGAGGCCATGGTGCTCGCCGAACTCGGGCCCGAACAGTACTTCCTGGAGCATCCCTACGCGCCCGGGCTGCGCGGCGGGCTCCCCTTTCACCGCGCTGACGCGGAGGAGTACGACGTGCGCTTCCCCGGCCACCCGCTCACCCGGGTGCGGACGGTGCTCGCCCACCTCGCCGGGACCCTGGGCGCCGAGCCCGGCTTCGCGGAGCTCCCGCCGTTCATCGGGCCTGCCGGCCGCGGATTCCTGGGACGGGTGAGCAAGCGCACACGCCGGGACCGGTGATCCACCGGCGGTGCCGGAGGCCGCCGCTACAGCAACTGCGCTCCAACGGCCCCGCACCGAGGCGGACTGGCGGGCTCGCGGACAGTCCCCGCAGCCATCCGCAGCGTATCCCCCAGGGACAAGAACTCCGCGCGCGTGATGCTGGTCCGGGCTGGTCTCAACCCGGCTGGTGTCGAGGGCGTAAGACCTCCGGGGGCGCTGCTCCCGGAGGCAGCCTGAGCCAGGAATCCCCCCCTTCAGGGAGGGGAGGTGTCAACTGGTTCCTCTCAGCACGAAGGGGCCGTGGTGTGGTGAGGCACCGGCGCCGCCTTATGCCCAGGCACGTGCGGCTGCCGCGCTGATGGGTCACGAGTGACTCGGCACGTTGCACCAGGCCCGACTGTCCGAGTAAGACGCTGCAGACGGCAGCCTTCACGACATGGCACGTCCTGGCAGCCCGTGCGCACCCGCCGCGTCCGCGGCGGATGCCGGCACCCATGGTGACGGACCCCCGCCGTCCGCGGTCGCGTGCTCTTCGTTCGTGAGAACCGGGCAGCGAGCGCCCGTGTGGCACCAGTCACGAGGTCAGCGCCAGGAGGTGTCGTGGGTGACGCGGCGTCCGCGGGAGTCGTACTGGTCGACGGCGGCGATGGTCTTGCCGTCGGGTATGGCGACGGCCCAGGCGTGGTAGTCGGTGCCGGGGACGGTGGCGGTGCGGGCCTTGAGGCGCGTGCCGTCGGTGAGGTTGACGATGCCGTAGGCGATGCCGGTCTCGGGGTTGGAGACCATGAGACGGGAGCCGGAGAGGCCCTTGTCCTGGAAGCTCCACAGCCCCATGCCGCCGTTGCCGGCGGGGTCGTGGGTGCCGTCGACGGGCTGGCAGTCCGACCAGGGGCCGCCCTGGTGGTCGAGGCGTACGCCGTCGATGTACATGCGCTGGCACAGCAGTGCGTCGGCGGGGACGGTGCTGCCGCTTGGGTAGGTGGGGAGTTCGTAGCCCTCCGGCAGCGTCGGGTGGAACTCCAACGCCACCGACCAGGGCTTGCCGTCCACCCGGCCCCTGTCGATCAGCTGGGTGACGACCCGGGGTGTCTGCTTCTTCGACGCGACGACGGCCTTCGCGGCCACCGCTGCGGGAGCGCCGGCCCGGTGTGCGGCAGGGGCCGGTGCCGACGGCGCCGCCGCGGCGGAGGCGCCGAACGACGCCACGCCGACGGCGAGCGTCGCGACAGCGGCCAGGCAGGCCTTGCGGGCAGAACTGAGAACCACGGAGCTTTCTCCTTCGGAGCTGCCACCCGGCACGGCGCCGGGCGGTCCTGACGGCCGGCGTGCTGGGCCCGCGCGTCGGCTGGCGGCGGCCACCGCGTGCGGAGGCCGCCGCTTGGACGTCCGCCCGTAGTAACTCCCGAATGCGCGTGGGAGGTTGCATGGCTGCGCAACGTCGTTCACGAGGTAGGGGGTCGGCCCTCGTGCGGCGACGCGCTCCCACCCCGTCACGCGCGGTGTGGCGAGCGGGCACGTGGGATGACGGGCATGCCGTGAAGGGGCCGACGGGTACGGCGTACGGGAGCCACCGCTCATCGCGGACCGCGGCGTCGTCGACCCGGAAGGTCCGTGCCCGGCGATCACCGCTGCCCCGTGTCGAACCCCGTCCGGCCGTGGGGGCCGGGAACGACGCCGTGGGACCCGCGCGAGGGCGGCGACGCGGACCGGTGCCGCCCTTCGCCCTTCGCCGGTCGCCGGTCGACAGGTGGGGCCGGGCCGCCCACCCTCGGTCCTCTCGGCGCCCCGCCAACCATGTCCGGTCGCCTCCGAGGGCTGGGCCCCGGCATCTGAGGCTCCGAGCGGGAAGACGCGGCCGCCCTCAATACTTTCGACATTTCTGGATGAGACGGAAGAAAAAGGGAAAATGGTTGAAAGCGGAACTCGGCCGTCGCGTCCCCCGAAGGAGGGACGCGGGACGCCGGCGAGATCCGCGGTGACCGCACCCACGCATCCGCTGACTCGCGGGGCCGGCCGGCGCCGTCCACCGGGGCATCGGAGCAGAAGAGGTTTCCCATGAATCACCTAGTCGAGCGACTGCGCGTTCCGCCGCAGACCCAGGACGTCGGCCCGCGGCGGCCGGGGGTCACGGCCGGCGACTGGGGCCTGCTGCTGATCCGGCTCACCTTCGGCCTCCTGATGGCGGGGCACGGACTCCAAAAGCTCACCGGATGGTTCGGCGGCCCGGGGCTCGCCGACACCGGCAGGGGCTTCGAGGCGCTGGGCTACTCGCCGGGCAAGGTCTATGCAGCCATCGCCGGCGCATCGGAGTTCCTGGGCGGCGTGGGGCTGGCGCTGGGGCTGTTCACCCCGCTCGCCGCGGCTGCCCTGATCGGCGTGATGATCAATGCCATGGCCACGGTGACCGGCACCCACGGACTGTGGGACCAGCAGGGCGGCATCGAGTACAACCTGGCCATCACGGTCGTCGCCCTCGGTGTCGCAGCCATCGGACCGGGGCGGCTGGCGCTGGACCGCTTCTTCCGCTGGGGGAGGGGCGGCTGGACCGACGCCGCCGTCGCGCTGGGGCTGGGCGGCCTGGGGGCCGCCATCGTCCTCAGCCTGTAGCCGCAGGCCCCCGCGCCGGCGGCGCACGCCTTCGCCCCCCGGGTTCGGGTCGGCGGCCAGCGTGGCCGCCCAGCCTCACTCACCCGTACGAGCGACACGTGAGGGGAGGCGCAGAAAATCGAACACATGATTGAATGACGGGCATGGCCAACACCGTGTTCCCGTCAGACCTGGTGCAGGCGCAACGCGAATGGCACCACACCTACGCGCAGCTCGCAGCGGAGCCGACCCATGCGGCGGTTCTCCGGCGGCGTCTGCTGTGGCTGTCCTGCCGGCTGTTCTGGCATCCGTACTGGCGCACCGGCCCGGGCCGCTCGCCGGCGGCCCGGGGGGAGCTGCGGGAGCTGGCGCGGGCCGCTCAGAACCCGAGGTCGGAAAGACCGGGGCGATCGTCGGGCCGCCGCCCCAGCGGCCAGTGGTACGCGCGCTCCGACTCCGCGATGGGGACGTCGTTGATGCTGGCCAGCCGTACGCGCATCAGGCCCTCGTCGTCGAACTCCCAGTTCTCGTTGCCGTAGGAGCGGTACCAGTTCCCGGAGTCGTCGTGGCACTCGTAGGCGAAGCGGACCGCGATGCGGTTGCCTTCGAAGGCCCAGAGTTCCTTGATGAGCCGGTAGTCCTGCTCCCTCGTCCACTTGCGGGTGAGGAACGCGACGATCTCCGCCCGCCCGTTGACGAACTCGCCGCGGTTCCTCCACCGGCTGTCCGGCGTGTAGGCGAGCGCCACCTTCTCAGGGTCGCGGGTGTTCCAGGCGTCCTCCGCGAGCCGGACCTTCTCGATCGCCGTCTCGCGGGTGAACGGGGGTGCCGGGGGCTTCATCGGCATGCTCTCTCCGTGGTGTCAGGGGGACGGCGCCGGGCGTCCCGATGCGGTCCAGTGCAGCCCAGAGCGGGGCTGATCGCACGTCGGCCCACCCCCTCTACCCGGCTGGCTCCTTCCGCATCCGCGGGGGAGCCCGGCGGCCCGCGCTTCAGTTGCCGGCGACGTCCTTGACCGCGACCGAGACCGGGGTGTGTCCTTCGACGAGCTCCAGGGTGAGCCCTGCCGTCGACGGGGTGTCGAGCAGCTCCGCGAGGACCGCCGCGACGTCGTCCCGCGTCACCGAACCGTGCCCGGTGGATGCGGCCAGTCGCACCCGGCCCGTACCGGAGTCGTCGGTCAGCCGGCCGGGGCGCACGATCGTCCACTCCAGGGCGGCACGACGGCGCACCTCCGCGTCGGCGGCGCCCTTGGCACGGAGATAGGCGGCGAAGACCTCGTCGCCGCCGGTGCGGCCGGCCGCGTCGGCGCCCATCGCGGAGATCATCAGATAGCGGCGCACCCCCGCGCGTTCCGCCGCGTCGGCCAGCAGCACGGCGGCGTCCCGGTCCACGGTCTCCTTGCGGGTGGCGCCACTGCCCGGCCCGGCGCCCGCCGCGAAGACGACCGCGTCGGCACCGGTCAGGGCCCGGGCCACGTCGTCCACCGACGCCGCCTCCAGGTCGAGCACGATCGGCTCGGCGCCCGCCTCGCGCAGGTCGGCGGCTTGTTCCGATGTGCGGATGAAGCCCGCCACCTCGTCCCCGCGCGCGGCGAGCAGCCGCTCCAGCCGCAGCGCGATCTGTCCATGTCCACCAGCGATCACAGTGCGCATGTCACCGACGCTACGCCCGGCGTGCCGTTCACGCCGGGTCGCGGCGGCTCCTCGACTGACGCGGCAGGTCGAGCGCCAGGGTGTCGGTGTACTCGCGTACCGCGCTGGTCCGCGAGACGACCCGTCCGCGGTGGATGACGATCCGGCTGTACGCGAGCGACAGCGCGCTCTCCAGCCGGTCGGCCCGCACCGCGAGCAGCTCGGCGGGGAAACCCGCCTCCACCCGCACTTCAGGCAGTCCCATGACGGCACGGGCATCGCGGCTCACGGCCTCGTACGCCTCCCCGGGGGCGCACTCGCCGTGCGAGGCGAGCAGGAAGGCCGCCTCGAGGGGATCGCCCCGGCCGACCGGGTTGGTCAGGTCGCGCAGCGCGCCGCTGCCCGCGGCGATCCGGGCGCCCGCCGCCCGCAGGGTCCGCACGGGCGCGGTGCCGCCCCTGCGCACCGACTCCAGCGCGCCGCAGGCGCCCTGGGGAAGTGCGGTCAGCGAGACCCCGGCGGCGGCGAGCTGCCCGGCGAGGCGGACGGTGGTGTCGTACGGGAGCCGGGCCAGGCCGCCGCAGGGGCCGAGGGTGACGCCGGGACGCAGCCCCCCCGCCATCGCGGCGAGCCGGGAGAGCCGGGCCGGATCGGCGGCGTCGGTGTGCAGGTCGACGGGGAGACCGAACTCCGCGGCGATGGCGAGCACCGTCTCCGCGTAGCCGGCCGGGTCGGGGTCCAGGTCGGGGCAGCCGCCCACCACGTCCGCGCCCATCTTGAGGGCGTCGCGGAGCGCGGCGAGGCCGTCCGCGCCGGCGGGTCCGGTGAGCACCCGCGGCACGGCCACCGTCTGCACGTCGACCAGGCCGCGCAGCGCGCGCCGGGCCTGCAGCGCCGCCTCCAGGGCGCGCAGCCCCTGGACGTCGCCGATGCGGATGTGGCTGCGCACCGCCGTGGCGCCGTGGCCGAGCTGGAGGAGGGCCCCCTCGGTGACCCTGCGCTGCACGTCCTCGGCGTCGTAGGAGGGCGGGCCCGCCGAGTCGGCGGTCAGGGCGGTGTCGAGGTGCGCATGGCATTCGGCGGGGGCGGGCAGCAGCAGATAGCCGGCGAGGTCGACCCGTGTGCCCTCGTGGAGGCTGCCGGAGGTGCCCACGGCCTCGATGCGGGCCCCGGCCAGGCGCACATCGACGGTGCGCCCGTCGGCGAGGCGGGCACCGCAGAGCAAGAGGGCGGGGGCTGGGGCGGCTTCGCCGAGCGGAGGGTCGGTGGGCTGCTGCGGCTGGCTGTCGGTCATCGCGCTCCTCGGCGCCGGAGGCAAGATCACGCGGTTCCGAGCCTAGGGCGCGCCGCCCGGTCCGTCCGGGAAGAGCGAATAGTCGTACCGGTGACGTCAAGTGACATGGGGGCCGTGCGGCTGGGACCCAGGAGGCGGCCGGTGGTCCGGCGACTGCCCGCAAGATACGGATTTCACCTTCGGCGGCGGAGCGTGTAATGTCTTCCTCGCTCGCCCCAATAGCTCAGTCGGCAGAGCGTCTCCATGGTAAGGAGAAGGTCTACGGTTCGATTCCGTATTGGGGCTCTGGTGATCGGATGACCCGCCTATCGGCGGGTGATCTCTTCATCGAAGCGGCGTAGCTCAGTCGGTAGAGCAAGCGGCTCATAATCGCTGTGTCACCGGTTCAAGTCCGGTCGCCGCTACCCTGCGTAGCCGATTGTGGGATCGGTCCTTCAATCGGCTACTCTTTCCGTGTTCAAAGTTCACATCTTATTGCCGTTCGTCAAGGAGCACTCACGTGGCCGCCACCGACGTCCGCCCGAAGATCACGCTGGCCTGCGTGGAGTGCAAGGAGCGGAACTACATCACCAAGAAGAACCGGCGCAACGACCCGGACCGTCTTGAGATGAAGAAGCACTGCCCGCGCTGCAACGCGCACACCGCGCACCGCGAGACGCGCTGACCCAGGCCGTTAGACCAACGAGGCCGCCCCACTCATCGGGGGCGGCCTCTTGGCGTTGGCGGATCCGCCGACGCGCAGCACAACAAGCTCCAGGAGGTGCCGATGGCGCTGGACCAGTCCTTCGTCGGGCGGACCTATCCGCCCACCGCCCCGTACGAGGTGGGACGGGAGAAGATCCGCGAGTTCGCCGAGGCCGTCGGTGACCCGAACCCCGTCTACACCGACCCCGAGGCGGCCAAGGCGCTGGGCCACCCCGATGTGATCGCGCCGCCGACCTTCCCGTTCGTGATCACGTACAAGGCGGCGGGGCAGGTCGTCCTCGATCCGGAGCTGGGGCTGGACTACAGCCGCGTGGTGCACGGCGACCAGAAGTTCAGCTACACCCGCCCCGTGCGGGCCGGTGACCGCCTGTCGGTGACGGTCGCCATCGAGGCCATCAAGTCGCTCGCGGGCAACGACGTCATCGACGTCCGCGGCGAGGTCCACGACGAGAGCGGCGAGCACGTGGTGACGGCGCTGATGAAACTGGTGGCGCGCGCGCCGGAGGGTGAGTGAACCGATGACGGCGAAGATCTCCTACGACGAGGTCGAGGTCGGCACCGAGCTGCCGGCGCAGTCGTTCCCCGTGGACCGCGCCACGCTCGTGCAGTACGCCGGCGCCTCCGGTGACTTCAACCCGATCCACTGGAACGAGAAGTTCGCCAAGGAGGTCGGCCTGCCGGACGTCATCGCGCACGGCATGTTCACCATGGCCTCGGCGGTCCGAGTGGTGACGGACTGGGCCGGTGACCCGGGTGCGGTCGTGGAGTACGGCGTCCGCTTCACCAAGCCGGTCGTGGTGCCGAACGACGACACGGGCGCGCTGATCGAGGTCAGCGCCAAGGTCGCGGCCAAGCTGGACGACGACGAGCGCACGGTCCGGGTGGACGTGACGGCCGTCAGCGCCGGGCAGAAGGTGCTGGGCATGTCTCGCGCGGTGGTCCGGCTCGCATAGCAGCTGCCGGGAGGTGAAGGCGGCGGGCGTGCCTGCCGCCTTTTCTCTTGGCCCGGTTCTCTTGGCCCGGCTTGTTATTGACTGATAACTTACTTCGTATGGCAGGTGACGGGATGCGGATGAGCGCGGAGGAGCGCCGCGAGGCGGCGGTCCGCGCGGCGATGACGGAGTTCGGCACGGGTGGCTACAACGGCACCTCCACCGGCGTCATCGCCAAGCGCATGGGTGTGTCGCAGCCGTATCTCTTCCGGCTCTTCCCGAACAAGAAGGCGCTGTTCCTGGCCGCCGCGGCGCGGTGCCTGGAGAAGATCCAGGCGCACTTCGAGGAGGCGGCCGCGGGGCTGGAGGGGGAGGAGGCGTTCCGGGCGATGTGCGGTTCCTACCAGGACCTCATCGGGGGTGGCGACGTCCTGCGGATGCAGCTGCAGATGTACGTGGCGGCCGTCGACGACGAGGAGATCCGCGAGGCCTGCCGGCGCGGCTGGCTGGACCTGTGGGACTTCGTCAGGGCGCGCACGGGGGTGGCCGAGCGCGAGACGGCGGAGTTCTTCGGCACGGGGATGCTCGTGAACGTACTGGTGGCGCTCGGCGTTCCGCAGGGCGAGCGCGGCTGGGCGGGGCTCGAGGCCCTCTACGCCGACCGCCTGCCGGAGAAGGGCTGACCGGTCGCGCCGCCGCCACGCTCCGGGCCCATCCATGTCCATGAAAGTTATTGATCGATTACTAATCATCTGGGGGAGTTCATGGCACAGCAATCGCAGGAGGCCAGGCGCGGCAGCGTCGTCTGGGCCCTCGTCATCACCAGCGCCGCCGGCTTCATGGCGGCGCTCGACAACCTGGTCGTCACCACGGCCCTGCCCTCCATCCGCGCCGACCTCGGCGGGGCCCTGGAGGACCTGGAGTGGACGGTGAGCGCCTACACGCTCACCTTCGCCGTCCTGCTGTTGTTCGGCGCGGCCCTGGGCGACCGCTTCGGCCGCCGGCGCATGTTCCTCGTCGGCCTCGGCGTCTTCTCGGCGGCCTCCGCCGCCGCGGCGCTCGCCCCCGGCATGGACGGGCTCATCGCCGCGCGCGCCGTCCAGGGCGTCGGCGCCGCGGTCCTGATGCCGCTCACCCTCACCCTGCTCTCGGCCACCGTCCCGCCCGAGCGGCGCGGCATGGTGTTCGGCATCTGGGGAGCCGTCAACGGCCTCGCGGTCGCCGCCGGGCCCCTCATCGGCGGCTCGCTGACCGAGCACATCTCCTGGCACTGGATCTTCTGGCTGAACGTCCCGATCGGCCTGCTGCTCCTGCCCCTCGCCAGGCTGCGGCTCGCCGAGAGCCGCGGCCTCGCCCCCCGGCTCGACGTGACCGGCACGGTGCTCGCCAGCGCGGGTCTGTTCGGCATCGTCTACGCCCTCGTCCGCGGCAATGCCGACGGCTGGACCAGCGGCCCGGTCCTCGGTGGGCTGATCGGCGGCGGTGTGCTGCTGGCCGTCTTCGTACGGCACGGCGTCCGCGCCCGCAATCCGATCCTGCCGATGCGGCTCTTCCGCAGCCGCGCCTTCGCCGCGATCAACACGGCCAGCCTGCTGATGTCCCTCGGTATGTTCGGCTCGATCTTCCTGCTCAGCCAGTTCTTCCAGAACGTCGCCGGCTACTCCCCGACACAGGCGGGGCTGCGCATGCTGCCCTGGACGGGCATGCCCATGATCGTCGCGCCCGTCGCGGGCTTCCTCTCCGACCGCCTCGGCGGTCGGCCGGTCGTGGCGGCCGGGCTCGCCCTGCAGGCGGTGGGCCTCGGCTGGTTCGCCCTGATCGTCGAGCCGGGAGTGTCGTACGCGGCGCAGGTGCCGGCGCTGATCGTGAGCGGTGTCGGGATGGCGATGTACTTCGCCCCGAGCGCCAACCTCGTCATGGGAAGTGTCCGGCCGGCGGAGCAGGGCATCGCCTCGGGCGCCAGCAACGCCCTGCGCGAGGTCGGCGGGGCCCTCGGCGTCGCGTCCCTCGCGGCGGTCTTCTCCGCGCAGGGGGGCTACGAGTCCGCGATGCGCTTCGTCGACGGCCTCACCCCAGCCCTCTGGGTGGGCGCGGTCGGCGTCGCGGCCGGCGCGCTCGCGGCCCTTGCCGTCCCGACCCGCCGCGCCGACGAGGCCGCCCCTGGGGCCACCGCGGCCCCGTCAAAGGCCCTCGCCGACGCGACCCCCTGACGGACCCCCCCTGTGAAGTCCGAGGCGGGTGCGCCGGCGAGGCGCGCCCGCCTCGGGTTGCCGGGCGACCGGGTCGAAGGAGGCGGGGCAGCACGGACCGCGTACGCCTGCCACCGCGTCGTTCAGCCGGACTCCGTCCGCCCCGCGGGCGTCCAACCCTCACCCCGGATGTCCAGCACCAGGTCCCGGTCGTGGAGTTCGTCCCCGCAGGTGCGGCAGAACTCGACGGCGTCCACCGGATGATCGTCCCGGTGCCGGAGCACGACCGGCGGCTCGTCCACCGCCCACTTGTCGCCCCACGCCAGCAGAGCCCGGATGACCGGTGCGAGATCGTGCCCCGCCTCGGTCAGGTGGTACTCGTACCGCGGCGGCCGCTCGCTGTAGGGGCGGCGTTCGACGATGCCGGCCTCCTCCAGGGCGCGCAGCCGCACGGTCAGGCGGTCCCGCGGCGCGCCCGTGTTGCGGGCGATGGCGTCGAACCGCCGGTTGCCGTAGAGGATCTCGCGGACCGCGAGCAGCGCCCATTTGTCGCCGACGAGGTGCAGGGCCGCGGCGGCGGAGCAGGGGCGCCCCGGCAGCGGGGGCACAGGTGCGGTCGGGCTCACCGGCCCAGTCTCACACAGCGGGTTGTGATCCCGAACCCGCTCGCCCTACCCTCGGGGCCGGGATATGGTTTGACTATCAAACTAACTCGTACTCGACCCCGCCCGGCACCGCACCCGCAGGAAGCGAGAACCCCATGCGCGACGCCGTCATCGTCGAAGCCGTCCGCACCCCCATCGGCAAGGGCAAGCCGGGCGGGGCGCTCGCCGGGACGCACCCGGTCGAACTGCTCGCCCACGCCCTCAAGGAACTCGTCGGCCGCAGCGGGATCGACCCGGCGCTCGTCGACGACGTCATCGGCGGCACCGTGGACCAGGTCGGCGAGCAGGCCATGAACACCACCCGCTGGGCCTGGCTCTCGGCGGGCTTCCCGGACTCCGTCCCGGCCACCACGGTGGACCGGCAGTGCGGCTCCTCCCAGCAGGCCGTGCACTTCGCGGCGCAGGGTGTCATCGCCGGTGCGTACGACATCGTCGTGGCCTGCGGCGTGGAGTCGATGAGCCGGGTGCCCATGTGGTCCAACGTGCCGCCCGGCGCGGACCCGTTCGGCCCCGGCATCGCGGCCCGCTTCCCAGGCGGAGTGGTACCGCAGGGCATCAGCGCCGAACTGATCGCCGCCAAGTGGTCGCTGGGCCGCGAGGCGATGGACGCCTTCGCCGCCCGGTCGCACCAGAAGGCCGCCGCCGCGTGGTCGGCCGGCGCCTTCGACGCGGAAGTCGCGCCGCTCGCCGGGCTCAGCACGGACGAGTCCGTCCGGCCCACGACCACGCCCGAGATCCTCGCCGGGCTGCGCCCCGCCTTCGCCGACCCCGGCTACGCCGAGCGCTTCCCGCAGATCGACTGGTCGATCACGGCCGGAAACAGCAGCCCGATCAACGACGGAGCCTCCGCCGTGCTGATCACCAGCAGCGAGACCGCCGAGCGCCTGGGGCTGCGCCCCCTCGTCCGGCTGCACAGCTTCGCGGTCACCGGCTCCGACCCCGTGCTCATGCTGACCGGCGTCATCCCGGCGACCGAGCGCGTGCTGCGCCGCGCCGGTCTGGACGTGGCGGACATCGACCTGTTCGAGGTCAACGAGGCCTTCGCCGGCGTCGTCCTCGCCTGGCTCCAGGAGACCGGCGCCGACCCCGCCAAGGTCAATGTCAACGGCGGCGCCATCGCGCTGGGCCACCCGCTCGGCGCCAGCGGCACCCGCCTGATGACGACCCTGGTCCACGCCATGCGGGCCCGGGGCGCGCGCTACGCGCTGCAGACCATGTGCGAGGCGGGCGGCCTCGCCAACGCGACGGTCCTCGAGGCGCTCTGATCCGTACGGGCGGGGGCATCCCCGGCGGCCCTGCCCGCCCGTGCACCGGACTCCCGCCGCCCGTGCACCCAACTTCCCGCCCGCCCTTACCCTGAATGCCGTGCACGTACTCAACGACGCCCCGCTCGCGCCCCTGACCACCTTCCGCCTCGGCGGTCCCGCCACCCGCCTGGTGACGGCGACCACGGACGCCGAGGTCGTCGAGGCCGTACGGGAGGCGGACGCGACGGGGACGCCGCTGCTGGTCATCGGCGGCGGCAGCAACCTGGTGATCGCGGACGAGGGGTTCGCGGGGACCGCGCTGCACATCGGGACGCGCGGCGTTGAGCTGAACGGCGCCGAGATGGAACTCGCGGCGGGCGAGGTCTGGACGGACGCCGTCGCCCGCACCGTGGAGGCGGGCCTGGCGGGCGTCGAGTGCCTGGCGGGCATTCCCGGCTCCGCCGGGGCCACGCCCATCCAGAACGTGGGCGCGTACGGCCAGGAGGTCGCCGGCACGATCACCGAGGTGGTCGCCTACGACCGGACCACCGGTAAGACGGTCGTCCTGGACAACGCCGCGTGCGCCTTCTCCTACCGGCACAGCCTCTTCAAGGCGGACCCCGCCCGCTTCGTCGTGCTGCGGGTGCGCTTCGCCCTGGAGGACGCCGACGGCATGTCCGCCCCGGTGAAGTACGCCGAGGTGGCCCGCGCCCTCGGCGTCGGCGCGGGCGACCGGGTGCCCCTGGCCACCGCCCGCGAGACGGTGCTGAAGCTGCGGGCGGGCAAGGGCATGGTGCTCGACCCGGAGGATCACGACACCTGGTCGGCGGGCTCGTTCTTCACCAACCCCGTCCTCACGGAAGCCGGCTACGCGGACTTCCTGAACCGTGTCCACGACCGGCTCGGCCCGGACAGCACGCCCCCCGCCTACCCCGCAGGCGACGGGCACATCAAGACCTCCGCCGCCTGGCTGATCGACAAGGCGGGCTTCGCCAAGGGCTACGGCAGCGGCCCCGCACGCATCTCCACCAAGCACACCCTGGCGCTCACCAACCGGGGCGGGGCGACGACCGCCGACCTGGTCGCGCTGGCCCGCGAGGTCGTCGAGGGCGTCCGCGCGGCCTTCGGGATCACCCTGGTCAACGAGCCGGTGACGGTCGGCGTGAGCCTCTGAGCCCGCCGGGACGCGCCCGATCACGCCGCCTCACGCCCGTCACGCCCGGTCGCACCTGCCAGGGCGCGTGTACGGCCCGACCGCCCACCCGACGAGCTGCGAGGCCGGGTGGTCCGGGGCCATGCCCCAGGGCGCGGCGGGGTGACCCGTCCTCCGTCGGCACGGCAACCCCAGGCGCCGCCGCATCCCGCCCAGCCGTCCGCCGGAGCGCGTCGCGACGCCGACCCCCGTACCGCCCGGGCGGGATCAGCCGGCGAGCCAGTCGTCGATCCCCGCGAGGAGCTTGGCCCGTACGCCCTCCGGCGCCGCGGAACCGCGCACCGACTGGCGGGCCAGTTCGGCCAGCTCCTCGTCGCTGAAGCCGTGCGCCTCCCGGGCCAGTTCGTACTGCGCGGCGAGCCGCGAGCCGAACAGCAGCGGGTCGTCGGCGCCCAGCGCCATGGGCACGCCCGCGTCGAACAGGGTGCGCAGCGGCACCTGCTCGGGCCGGTCGTAGACGCCGAGGGCGACGTTGGACGAAGGGCACACCTCGCAGGTGACGCCGCGCTCGGCGAGACGGGCCATCAGCCTCGGATCCTCGGCCGCCCGCACACCGTGTCCGACCCGGCTGGCGTGCAGGTCGTCCAGGCAGTCGCGGACGCTGCCCGCGCCCGCCAGCTCGCCGCCGTGCGGCGCCGCCAGCAGCCCGCCCTCCCGGGCGATGGCGAAGGCCCGGTCGAAGTCCCGCGCCAGGCCGCGCCGCTCGTCGTTGGAGAGCCCGAAGCCGATCACGCCGTGATCCGCATAGCGCACCGCCAGACGGGCCAGCGTACGGGCGTCCAGCGGGTGCTTGGTGCGGTTGGCGGCCACCAGGACGGCCATGCCCACACCCGTGTCCCGGGAGGCGCTCTCCACCGCGTCGAGGATGATCTCCAGCGCGGGGATCAGCCCGCCCAGACGCGGGGCGTACGACGTGGGGTCGACCTGTATCTCCAGCCACCCCGACCCGTCCCGGGCGTCCTCCTCGGCGGCCTCGCGCACCAGGCGCCGGATGTCGTCGGGGGAGCGGAGCACGGAGCGCGCGATGTCGTACAGGCGCTGGAAGCGGAACCAGCCGCGCTCGTCGGTCGCGCGCAGTCTGGGCGGCTCGCCCGAGGTCAGCGCCTCGGGCAGGTGCACCCCGTACTTGTCGGCGAGTTCCAGCAGGGTCGCGGGCCGCATCGAACCGGTGAAGTGCAGGTGGAGGTGCGCCTTGGGGAGGAGGGATACATCGCGTGCCATCCACAGATCCTGCCGCACCGGCGCGGGTCCCGGTACCGCTTTCGGCGGCTTTCCCCGAACGAGGGCTTGCCCGCACACACACGCGGGCCCCCTGACCGGCCGGTCCGGGGGCCCGCGTGCACGCGGCGCCGGGGCTCAGGCCTTGGCCTCGCCCAGCAGCTTCTGCATCCGGGAGACGCCCTCGACGAGGTCCTCGTCGCCGAGCGCGTACGACAGCCGCAGGTAGCCCGGGGTGCCGAAGGCCTCGCCCGGGACGACGGCGACCTCCGCCTCCTCCAGGATCAGCTCGGCAAGCTCCACGGAGCTCTGCGGCCGCTTGCCGCGGATCTCCTTGCCGAGCAGGGTCTTGACCGACGGGTACACGTAGAACGCGCCCTCCGGCTCCGGGCAGACGACACCGGGGATCTCGTTGAGCATCCGCACGATGGTCTGGCGGCGGCGGTCGAAGGCCTTGCGCATCTCGGCCACGGCCACCAGGTCGCCCGACACGGCGGCCAGGGCGGCGACCTGCGCGACGTTGCTCACGTTCGAGGTGGCGTGCGACTGGAGGTTGGTGGCGGCCTTGACGACGTCCTTGGGGCCGATGATCCATCCCACGCGCCAGCCGGTCATGGCGTAGGTCTTGGCCACGCCGTTGACGACGATGCACTTGTCGCGCAGCTCGGGCAGGAGCGCCGGCAGCGAGACCGAGGCGGCGCCTCCGTAGACCAGGTGCTCGTAGATCTCGTCGGTCAGCACCCACAGGCCGTGCTCGACGGCCCAGCGGCCGATCGCCTCGGTCTCGGCCTCGGTGTAGACGGCGCCGGTCGGGTTGGACGGCGACACGAAGAGGACGACCTTGGTCCTCTCCGTGCGGGCGGCCTCCAGCTGCTCGACGGAGACCCGGTAGCCGGTGGTCTCGTCGGCGACCACCGGCACCGGGACGCCGCCGGCCAGCCGGACCGACTCCGGGTAGGTCGTCCAGTACGGCGCGGGGACGATGACCTCGTCACCCGGGTCGAGGACCGCGGCGAAGGCCTCGTAGATGGCCTGCTTGCCGCCGTTGGTGACCAGGATCTGGGAGGCGTCGACCTCGTAGCCGGAGTCGCGCAGCGTCTTGGCGGCGATCGCGGCCTTCAGCTCGGGCAGGCCGCCGGCCGGGGTGTAGCGGTGGAACTTCGGATTGCGGCACGCCTCCACCGCCGCCTCGACGATGTAGTCGGGGGTCGGGAAGTCGGGCTCGCCGGCTCCGAAGCCGATGACCGGTCGCCCGGCGGCCTTGAGGGCTTTGGCCTTCGCGTCCACGGCGAGCGTCGCGGACTCGGAGATCGACCCGATGCGGGCCGACACGCGTCGTTCAGTTGCAGCGGTCATGTCTGCATCGTCGCAGACCCGGCGGTACCGGAGCACACGAGTTCACGTTCCGGTCGTAACCGTGCGCAATCGCTGCGAACCGTACGCGGACACGCAACGCATTCGACGCCCGGCCCGCGAGCACGTACACTCATCCGTCGATGGCCCCCGCGAGCTGATCTTGGCTGCGCACGTCGTGCAGCCGCCTGGATGCGGTACGTTGGGGACACTCAAAGGGTCGTAGCTCAATTGGTAGAGCACTGGTCTCCAAAACCAGCGGTTGGGGGTTCGAGTCCCTCCGGCCCTGCTACAAGCAGGCAGACGCTTTGAGGAATTGTTCGGCAAACGACCCGGATTCAGGTGAGGACGAGTGACGGAAGCCCTGGGCTCCACCGCGACGCCTGAGAGTGGCCGTCCCGACAGCGATTCCGCGGACGCCACCTCCAAGAAGCCCCGCCGCGGCGGCAAGCGCGGCAAGAAGGGGCCCCTCGCGCGCCTCGCGCTCTTCTACCGCCAGATCGTGGCGGAACTCCGCAAGGTCGTCTGGCCCACGCGTAGCGAGCTCATCACCTACACCAGCGTGGTGATTGTCTTCGTTGTGGTCATCATCGCGCTCGTTACCGTGATTGACTGGGGATTCAACAAGGGCGTCTCGTACGTCTTCGGGTGATTCCTCCCGCGGAGGGTGCCCGTGGCGCCCGACCGCCTGTTCCACATCGTGAAGGAAGAAGCAGCGACCGTGTCTGACCCGAACCTGTACGACGCCGACGAGACCGTCGAGGGCGACGACACCGCGCTCGACATCGTCGAGGCAGCCGACGGCGAGATCGACCAGGCGGAGGCTGCAGACGAGGCCGCCGGCGAGCCCGCCGAGTCGGCTGCCGTCCAGGTCGTCGACGAGGACGAGGCGGACGAGGCGGACGAGACCACAGGCGAGGAAGCGGCGGAGGAGCAGGCTCCGGTGGACCCGGTCGCCGCGTTCCGCGAGGAGCTGCGCACCCTCCCCGGTGAGTGGTATGTCATCCACACCTACGCCGGCTACGAGAACCGCGTGAAGTCCAACCTGGAGCAGCGCGCCGTCTCGCTGAACGTCGAGGACTACATCTACCAGGCCGAAGTGCCCCAGGAAGAGGTCGTCCAGATCAAGAACGGCGACCGCCGCACCGTCCGCCAGAACAAGCTGCCCGGCTATGTGCTGGTGCGTATGGACCTGACGAACGAGTCCTGGGGCGTCGTCCGCAACACTCCTGGCGTCACCGGCTTCGTCGGCAACGCCTACGACCCGTACCCGCTGACGCTGGACGAGGTCACCAAGATGCTGGCTCCGGAGGTCGAGGAGCAGGCAACGGCCGCCGAGGGCGGCGAGGGCGGTGCCGCGCCGAAGCGCAAGGTCGAGGTCCAGGTGCTGGACTTCGAGGTCGGCGACTCGGTCACCGTCACCGACGGCCCGTTCGCGACGCTGCAGGCCACGATCAACGAGATCAACCCGGACTCGAAGAAGGTCAAGGGCCTCGTGGAGATCTTCGGCCGCGAGACGCCGGTCGAGCTCAGCTTCGACCAGATCCAGAAGAACTAGTCAAACGATCATCCGAAAGGGCCCCTGACCAGCGGTTTCCCGTTGGGCAGGGGCTCCTTCGCGTGCTGAGGGCCGTCACCGGGCCGTCGGGCGTCTCCGGGCCTCGCGGGGGTTGCCGTCCCGAGACCCAGGGGGTGTCGTTCCTGCTGCTGCACGCGCACGAGTGGCCGCAGCTCCCGCGGGGTGAGCCGGGCGTGGATGGCGGTCCTGGCCTCGCGTGCCGAGTGGCTGCCCTGTGGTTGGCCTTGATAGTGCTCGGCATACATGCCTTGCTGCTCGGGCGTATGCCGGGCCAGTGGCTCCAACGCCGCGTTCGGCAACCGAGGCTTTGGGGAGCGGGTGCTCTGCTCGTGGCGTTCGCCGGGCTCGGATACGCATCGCTCATCGTTGTCGGCCTGGGCCTCTGGCGCTGGGGCACGTCCTGAAATCCCATCCGTGATCGCCCCGTCACCCTGACTCGGGCCGCCTCTCGGGGCCGTCCAGGGCAGCTCGAACCCCGCCCCGTGGTTTCCCGCAGGGGGCTCTCGCGCGTACAGCGCCGGGCGGGGCCCGCCCCAGTGGCGGCGGGAAGCCCGCGGCCGCCGCACTCGCCGGCCCCGCGAGCGCCCGGCGGAGCGTGCGCCGGGGCCCTGCCGACGGCCAAACGTCACCGGTGTAAAGCTTGTCTGACCTGCCCGGTTTCAGGCCTCGGCCCGGTACCCGCTATCGTGGTGCGGTATGCCTGTTAGCAGGCAGGAAAACTCTCACTAGGACCCGGAGAGAGCACATGCCTCCCAAGAAGAAGAAGGTCACGGGGCTTATCAAGCTCCAGATCAACGCTGGTGCGGCCAACCCGGCCCCGCCGGTGGGCCCGGCGCTGGGTCAGCACGGCGTCAACATCATGGAGTTCTGCAAGGCCTACAACGCGGCCACCGAGTCGCAGCGTGGCTGGGTGATCCCGGTGGAGATCACGGTCTACGAGGACCGTTCCTTCACCTTCATCACCAAGACCCCGCCGGCCTCCCGCATGATCCTCAAGGCCGCGGGCGTGGAGAAGGGCTCCGGCGAGCCGCACAAGACCAAGGTCGCGAAGCTTACGCGTGACCAGGTCCGCGAGATCGCCACGACCAAGCTGCCCGACCTGAACGCCAACGACCTGGACGCCGCCGAGAAGATCATCGCCGGCACCGCGCGTTCCATGGGCATCACGGTCGAGGGCTGACCACTCCACCAGCAGTTCCGTGGCAGGGCCTGCTCGGCCCGCACCACGACTCCTCAAGACACACAGGAGCAGTAAGTGAGCAAGCGCAGCAAGTCCCTCCGCGCTGCGGACGCCAAGATCGACCGGGAGCGCCTGTACGCCCCCCTCGAGGCCGTCCGTCTCGCCAAGGACACCTCCACCAGCAAGTTCGACGGAACCGTCGAGGTTGCCTTCCGTCTGGGCGTCGACCCGCGCAAGGCCGACCAGATGGTCCGTGGCACCGTGAACCTTCCGCACGGCACCGGTAAGACCGCCCGGGTCCTGGTCTTCGCGACCGGTGACCGTGCCGAGGCCGCGCGTGCCGCGGGCGCCGACATCGTCGGCGCCGACGAGCTGATCGACGAGGTCGCGAAGGGCCGTCTGGACTTCGACGCCGTCGTCGCCACCCCGGACCTCATGGGCAAGGTCGGCCGCCTCGGCCGCGTCCTCGGCCCCCGTGGTCTGATGCCGAACCCGAAGACCGGCACCGTCACCCCCGACGTGGCGAAGGCTGTCACGGACATCAAGGGCGGCAAGATCGAGTTCCGCGTCGACAAGCACTCGAACCTGCACTTCATCATCGGCAAGACCTCGTTCGGTGAGCAGCAGCTGGTCGAGAACTACGGCGCCGCCCTGGACGAGATCCTGCGTCTGAAGCCGTCCGCCGCCAAGGGTCGCTACATCAAGAAGGCCGCCATCAGCACCACGATGGGCCCCGGCATCCCGGTCGACCCGAACCGCACCCGCAACCTCCTCGTCGAGGAGGACCCGGCCTCCGTCTGACCGGGTCGGGCCCTACGGGCCCGCGTGCTGTGAACCGGCCCCGCGCCTCTCCCGAGGCGCGGGGCCGGTTTTTTCTACGACGGTGTCAGTGCGGTGCGTTAACGTCACAAGCGGTCGGATCACGAGACCGCAGACGACGAACAGCATGGGGTGGGGATTGATGAGCGTGTCCGCAGCGAGGCGTGTGGGCGTCGGTCTGGCGGCTGTGGCCGTCCTGGTCGGCCTCGCGGGCTGCGATGGTGACGGCGACGGCGACAGCGGCGTCAAGAAGCGCAAGAAGGCCGACGCGCCCCACTCCGCGGTCCAGTCCCAGGACAAGATCACCGAGATCATCCAGGCCGCCTTCAGGAAGACCTCGGAGGCCAAGTCCGCCAAGGTCCGCATGACGGTCAGCACGCCGCCCGGCGTCCAGGGCGGCGGCACCATGGAGGTGACCGGCGTACAGGGCTGGGATCCGGCGGTCATGGACCTCACCGTGAAGGGCTCCGCCCTCGCGGCCGTCGGTGGCCCGGACGCCCCGTCCGAGATGCGCATGATCATGATCCACGACGCCATGTACGTGGACGTGGGGGCGGCGCAGGCCGCGCAGCTGGAAGGCAAGCGCTGGATGAAGCTGGACTTCGAGGCCGCGGCCGAGGCGAGCGGCAATGAGGCACTGCAGAAGCAGGTGAGCGGCAGCCTGGGGAACCTGAACCAGGACCCGTCCGAGCAGCTCGCCCTGCTGCTCCAGTCGCCGCATCTGAAGCACGTCGGGGCGGAGAAGGTCGACGGCGCCGCGGCGGACCACTACAAGGGCACGCTGACGTTCGAGGAGATGGTGCAGGCCAACCAGTCCGCCGACCTGCTCTCCGCCGAGCAGCGCGAGGCCCTGATCGCCGACGTGAAGAAGGCGGGCATCAAGGGGTACGACACCGAGATCTGGGTCAACGAGGACCGCTACCCGGTGAAGATGGTCTTGGGGATGAAGATGTCCCAGGGCACGGTGCGGATGACGGCCCGCTACTCCGACTACGGGACCGCCGCCGGCGTCGAGGCCCCGCCGGCGAAGGACACCGTCGATCTCTTCGCGATGCTGAAGGACATCAACACCGCAGCCGGCTGACGCCGGGCGAGGCCGGGGCAGGGCAGCGCCGTCTGACCTGCCCCGACACCGGATTTGCCTGGCGCGGACACGTTCGCGTACTCTTCCGGGGAAGCCAAAGACCGCTGGTTGTTGGCGTGCCCGCAAGGGTGCGGCAGCCGAAGGATCCGCTGATGCGGACGGCCCGCGCAGGTGACAGTGGATGAGCTCCCGGAATCGCTCTCGTGGTTCTGGTCGAGTGACGCCCCGTGCGCCTGCGCCGGGGCGTTTGTTGTGCCCGGCCCCTTCCCGTGCGGTCCGAATCACCCGGAAGGAGGCCGAGGCTCTATGGCGAGGCCCGACAAGGCCGGTTCGGTCGCAGAGCTGACGGACAAGTTCCGCAGCTCCAACGCCGCCGTGCTGACCGAGTACCGCGGTCTCACCGTGGCGCAGCTCAAGACGCTGCGCCGTTCGCTCGGTGAGAACGCCACGTACGCCGTGGTGAAGAACACGCTGACCAAGATCGCGGCCAACGAGGCCGGGATCACCCAGCTCGACGACCTGTTCGCGGGTCCGACGGCTGTCGCCTTCGTCACCGGTGACCCGGTGGAGTCGGCGAAGGGTCTCCGTGACTTCGCCAAGGAGAACCCGAACCTCATCATCAAGGGCGGTGTGCTTGACGGCAAGCCGCTGTCCGCCGATGAGATCAAGAAGCTCGCGGACCTCGAGTCCCGCGAGGTGCTGCTCGCCAAGCTGGCGGGTGCCATGAAGGCCAAGCAGGGTCAGGCCGCTGCTGTCTTCCAGGCCCTGCCCTCGAAGCTCGTCCGCACCGTGGAAGCGCTGCGCGAGAAGGTCGAGCAGGGCGGTGCCGGTACGCCGGCTCCCGCCGAGGACGCGGAGTAACCACTCCCGTGCTCCAGCGGGCCCGTCTGCGTAGCAATGCCGCAAGGCACACGCCCGCCGCAATGTACATCCGGCACCTGCCGAATTAGTGGAAGGACCGCCATCATGGCGAAGCTCAGCCAGGACGACCTGCTCGCGCAGTTCGAGGAGATGACCCTCATCGAGCTCTCCGAGTTCGTGAAGGCCTTCGAGGAGAAGTTCGACGTCACCGCCGCCGCCCCGGTCGCCGCTGTCGTCGCCGGTGGTGCCGCTGGTGGCGCCGCCGCCGAGGCCGTCGAGGAGAAGGACGAGTTCGACGTCATCCTCACCGGCGCCGGCGACAAGAAGATCCAGGTCATCAAGGTCGTGCGCGAGCTGACCTCCCTGGGTCTGAAGGAGGCCAAGGACCTCGTCGACGGCACCCCGAAGCCGGTCCTCGAGAAGGTCAACAAGGAGGCCGCGGACAAGGCCGCCGAGTCCCTCAAGGCCGCGGGCGCGTCCGTCGAGGTCAAGTGATCTCTGCCCCTTTCGAGGGGCTGATCAGCCGCGGGGCGGCCACCCTTTCGGGTGGCCGCCCTCGGTCGTTTGCGTGGTGCGTCACCCGCTCCGGCGACCGGCCCGGGTAAGGTGATGATCACCGTTCCGGGGCCGTCGACTTCCTCGAGCTGTGACGATCTCCGCGGGGCGGGGGCCTTGACGAACCGCACGCAGCGCGCGATTCTCAGGACGCGTCGTCACATCAACCATGGACCGAGGCATGGAACGAGGACGATGCGGGAATGCCTAGCCTGGCAAGCGCGAACGAGGGCATGACGGCTCACAACAAGGGGATCCCACGGACCCCTCCGGAGGACGAGATTGGTGCAGCGCCGGTCTCCGAAACTCTGCACTGGACATCAGTGTGCCGAGTGGCTACACTGACCCTTTGCGCTGCCTGTTAGCTGCTGCCTGGCCCGTCACCAGGGGCAAGCCCAAGCCTGAGCACACATGAGGAACCGTCCTGATCAGGGCATCCTTGTCTGCGCCCGGGGGCGGAACCGGTACGCGCGTAGTGAGTCCGAGCCCTCGGAAGGACCCCCTCTTGGCCGCCTCGCGCAACGCCTCGACTGCCAATACGAACAACGGCGCAAGCACCGCCCCGCTGCGCATCTCTTTCGCGAAGATCAAGGAGCCCCTCGAGGTCCCGAACCTCCTCGCGCTGCAGACCGAGAGCTTTGACTGGCTTCTCGGCAACGCCGCCTGGAAGGCTCGCGTCGAGGCGGCCCTGGACAGTGGTCAGGACGTCCCCACCAAGTCCGGTCTGGAGGAGATCTTCGAGGAGATCTCCCCGATCGAGGACTTCTCCGGGTCGATGTCGCTGACCTTCCGCGACCACCGTTTCGAGCCTCCGAAGAACTCGATCGACGAGTGCAAGGAGCGCGACTTCACGTACGCGGCCCCGCTCTTCGTCACGGCCGAGTTCACCAACAACGAGACCGGCGAGATCAAGTCCCAGACGGTCTTCATGGGCGACTTCCCGCTCATGACCAACAAGGGCACCTTCGTCATCAACGGCACCGAGCGTGTCGTGGTGTCCCAGCTGGTGCGTTCGCCGGGTGTCTACTTCGACAGCCAGATCGACAAGACGTCCGACAAGGACATCTACTCCGCCAAGGTCATCCCCTCCCGCGGTGCCTGGCTGGAGATGGAGATCGACAAGCGCGACATGGTCGGTGTCCGCATCGACCGCAAGCGCAAGCAGTCCGTCACC
Organism: Actinacidiphila sp. bgisy167; assembly: GCF_965342175.1. GTDB lineage: Bacteria > Actinomycetota > Actinomycetes > Streptomycetales > Streptomycetaceae > Actinacidiphila. Next base: position 58,383 of record NZ_CBDRBL010000001.1, on the reverse strand, counting down.
GTCCTCCTGAAGGCGCTCGGCTGGACCACCGAGCAGATCCTCGAGGAGTTCGGCGAGTACGAGTCGATGCGCGCCACCCTGGAGAAGGACCACACCCAGGGCCAGGACGACGCGCTGCTCGACATCTACCGCAAGCTGCGTCCGGGCGAGCCCCCGACCCGTGAGGCCGCGCAGACGCTGCTGGAGAACCTCTACTTCAACCCCAAGCGCTACGACCTGGCCAAGGTCGGCCGCTACAAGATCAACAAGAAGCTGGGCGCCGACGCGCCGCTCGACGCCGGTGTGCTGACCGTCGAGGACGTCATCGCGACGATCAAGTACCTGGTCAAGCTGCACGCCGGCGAGACCGAGACCACCGGCGACAACGGTTCGTCCGTGGTCGTCGAGGTCGACGACATCGACCACTTCGGCAACCGCCGTCTGCGCAACGTCGGCGAGCTCATCCAGAACCAGGTCCGCACGGGTCTGGCCCGTATGGAGCGCGTCGTCCGCGAGCGGATGACCACCCAGGACGTCGAGGCGATCACGCCGCAGACCCTGATCAACATCCGGCCGGTCGTCGCCTCCATCAAGGAGTTCTTCGGCACCAGCCAGCTGTCCCAGTTCATGGACCAGACGAACCCGCTGTCGGGCCTGACCCACAAGCGCCGTCTGTCCGCGCTGGGCCCCGGTGGTCTGTCCCGTGAGCGGGCCGGCTTCGAGGTCCGTGACGTGCACCCGTCCCACTACGGACGCATGTGCCCGATCGAGACCCCCGAAGGCCCGAACATCGGTCTGATCGGCTCGCTGGCCTCCTACGGCCGGGTCAACGCGTTCGGCTTCGTGGAGACCCCGTACCGCAAGGTCGACGAGAACGGTGTCGTCACCGACGAGGTCAACTTCCTCACGGCAGACGAGGAGGACCGCTTCGTCATCGCCCAGGCGAACGCCCCGCTGACCGAGGACAACCGCTTCGCGGAGTCGCGCGTCCTGGTCCGCCGCCGCGGCGGCGAGATCGACTACGTCCCCGGCGAGGACGTGGACTACATGGACGTCTCGCCGCGCCAGATGGTGTCGGTCGCGACCGCCATGATCCCCTTCCTCGAGCACGACGACGCCAACCGCGCGCTCATGGGATCGAACATGATGCGCCAGGCCGTGCCGCTGCTCAAGGCGCAGGCCCCGCTGGTCGGCACCGGCATGGAGTACCGCTGCGCGGTCGACGCCGGTGACGTCATCAAGGCCGACAAGGACGGTGTGGTCCAGGAGGTCTCCGCGGACTACATCACCGTCGCCAACGACGACGGCACCTACAACACCTACCGGGTCGCCAAGTTCTCCCGCTCGAACCAGGGCACGTCCTTCAACCAGAAGGTCGTCGTGGACGAGGGCGCCCGCGTGATCGCCGGCCAGGTGCTCGCCGACGGCCCGTCCACCGAGCGCGGTGAGATGGCGCTGGGCAAGAACCTGCTGGTCGCGTTCATGCCGTGGGAGGGCCACAACTACGAGGACGCGATCATCCTCAGCCAGCGCCTGGTGCAGGACGACGTCCTCTCCTCGATCCACATCGAGGAGCACGAGGTCGACGCCCGTGACACCAAGCTCGGCCCTGAGGAGATCACCCGGGACATCCCGAACGTCTCCGAGGAGGTCCTGGCGGACCTCGACGAGCGCGGCATCATCCGCATCGGTGCCGAGGTCGTCGCCGGCGACATCCTGGTCGGCAAGGTCACCCCGAAGGGCGAGACCGAGCTGACCCCGGAGGAGCGCCTGCTGCGCGCGATCTTCGGTGAGAAGGCCCGTGAGGTCCGCGACACCTCGCTGAAGGTGCCGCACGGTGAGACCGGCAAGGTCATCGGCGTGCGCGTCTTCGACCGCGAGGAGGGCGACGAGCTGCCGCCGGGCGTGAACCAGCTGGTCCGCGTCTACGTGGCGCAGAAGCGCAAGATCACCGATGGTGACAAGCTCGCCGGCCGCCACGGCAACAAGGGCGTCATCTCCAAGATCCTGCCGATCGAGGACATGCCGTTCCTGGAGGACGGCACCCCGGTCGACATCATCCTCAACCCGCTGGGTGTCCCGTCCCGAATGAACCCGGGACAGGTCCTGGAGATCCACCTCGGCTGGCTCGCCGCCCAGGGCTGGGACGTCTCCGGACTCGGCGACGAGTGGGCGCGCCGCCTCACGGCGATCGGCGCCGACCGCGTCGAGCCCGGCACCAACGTCGCCACCCCGGTGTTCGACGGCGCCCGCGAGGACGAGATCGCCGGTCTCTTCGAGGCCACGATCCCGAACCGCGACGGCCAGCGCATGGTGCTGCCCTCCGGCAAGGCCCGGCTGTTCGACGGCCGCTCCGGCGAGCCGTTCCCGGACCCGATCTCGGTCGGCTACATGTACATCCTCAAGCTGCACCACCTGGTGGACGACAAGCTGCACGCCCGCTCCACCGGTCCGTACTCGATGATCACCCAGCAGCCGCTGGGTGGTAAGGCGCAGTTCGGTGGTCAGCGCTTCGGTGAGATGGAGGTGTGGGCCCTTGAGGCGTACGGCGCGGCCTACGCGCTGCAGGAACTCCTCACCATCAAGTCCGACGACGTCCTCGGCCGCGTGAAGGTCTACGAGGCCATCGTCAAGGGCGAGAACATCCCCGAGCCGGGCATTCCCGAGTCCTTCAAGGTGCTCATCAAGGAAATGCAGTCGCTCTGCCTCAACGTGGAGGTGCTGTCCTCGGACGGCATGTCCATCGAGATGCGCGACACGGACGAGGACGTCTTCCGCGCGGCGGAGGAGCTCGGAATCGACCTGTCCCGGCGCGAGCCGAGCAGCGTCGAAGAGGTCTGACGGGCCGGCCGGGGAGCTGCGCTGAGCAGCTCCCCGCCTCCCCCGGACCGTTCAGACATGTTTGACTTTCGACCCCGAAAGAGGGATTGACGACAAAGTGCTCGACGTCAACTTCTTCGACGAGCTGCGGATCGGCCTTGCGACCGCGGACGACATCCGGCAGTGGTCCCACGGCGAGGTCAAGAAGCCTGAGACCATCAACTACCGCACCCTGAAGCCCGAGAAGGACGGACTCTTCTGCGAGAAGATCTTCGGCCCCACCCGGGACTGGGAGTGCTACTGCGGCAAGTACAAGCGTGTCCGCTTCAAGGGCATCATCTGCGAGCGCTGCGGCGTCGAGGTCACTCGCGCCAAGGTGCGTCGTGAGCGGATGGGCCACATCGAGCTTGCCGCTCCCGTGACTCACATCTGGTACTTCAAGGGCGTTCCGTCGCGGCTGGGCTACCTGCTCGACCTCGCCCCGAAGGACCTCGAGAAGGTCATCTACTTCGCCGCCTACATGATCACGTGGGTGGACGACGAGCGCCGTACGCGCGACCTGTCCTCGCTGGAGGCCCAGGTGTCCGTCGAGCGCCAGCAGATCGAGCAGCGCCGTGACGCGGACATCGAGTCCCGGCAGAAGAAGCTCGAGGCCGACCTCGGCGAGCTGGAGGCCGAGGGCGCCAAGTCCGACGTGCGCCGCAAGGTGCGCGAGGGCGCCGAGCGTGAGATGAAGCAGCTGCGCGACCGTGCCCAGCGCGAGCTGGACCGGCTCGACGAGGTCTGGTCCCGCTTCAAGAACCTCAAGGTCCAGGACCTGGAGGGTGACGAGCTGCTCTACCGCGAGCTGCGGGAGCGCTTCGGCACCTACTTCCAGGGTTCGATGGGTGCCGCGGCGCTGCAGAAGCGCCTGGAGTCCTTCGACCTGGACGAGGAGGCCGCCAAGCTCCGCGAGATCATCCGCACCGGCAAGGGCCAGAAGAAGACCCGCGCGCTCAAGCGCCTCAAGGTCGTCTCCGCCTTCCTGCAGACCACCAACAAGCCGCAGGGCATGGTGCTGGACTGCGTCCCGGTGATCCCGCCGGACCTGCGTCCGATGGTGCAGCTGGACGGTGGCCGCTTCGCGACCTCCGACCTGAACGACCTGTACCGCCGGGTCATCAACCGCAACAACCGCCTCAAGCGCCTCCTCGACCTCGGTGCCCCCGAGATCATCGTGAACAACGAGAAGCGCATGCTCCAGGAGGCCGTGGACGCGCTCTTCGACAACGGCCGCCGCGGCCGCCCGGTCACGGGTCCCGGCAACCGTCCGCTGAAGTCGCTGTCCGACATGCTCAAGGGCAAGCAGGGCCGGTTCCGTCAGAACCTGCTCGGCAAGCGCGTCGACTACTCGGCCCGTTCGGTCATCGTCGTCGGCCCGCAGCTCAAGCTGCACCAGTGCGGTCTGCCCAAGGCCATGGCGCTGGAGCTCTTCAAGCCGTTCGTGATGAAGCGCCTGGTGGACCTGAACCACGCGCAGAACATCAAGTCGGCCAAGCGCATGGTCGAGCGCGGCCGCACGGTCGTGTACGACGTGCTCGAAGAGGTCATCGCCGAGCACCCGGTGCTGCTGAACCGTGCGCCGACCCTGCACCGCCTCGGCATCCAGGCCTTCGAGCCGCAGCTGGTCGAGGGCAAGGCCATCCAGATCCACCCGCTCGTCTGCACCGCGTTCAACGCGGACTTCGACGGCGACCAGATGGCCGTGCACCTGCCGCTGTCCGCGGAGGCGCAGGCCGAGGCCCGCATCCTGATGCTGTCCTCGAACAACATCCTCAAGCCCGCCGACGGCCGTCCGGTGACGATGCCGACGCAGGACATGGTCCTGGGTCTGTTCTTCCTCACCACGGACGCGGAGGAGCGCGAGGTCAAGGGCGAGGGGCGGTCCTTCGGCTCGGTCGCCGAGGCGATCATGGCCTTCGACGCGCGGGAGCTCTCGCTGCAGTCGAGGATCGACATCCGCTTCCCGATCGGCACCGTCCCGCCGCGCGGCTGGACCCCGCCGGCGTCGGTGGAGGGCGAGGAGCCCTGGCAGCTCGGTGACAGCTTCCGGCTGAACACGACCCTGGGCCGTGCGCTCTTCAACGAGCTGCTGCCCGAGGACTACCCGTTCGTGGACTACCCGGTCGGCAAGAAGCAGCTCTCCGAGATCGTCAACGACCTCGCCGAGCGCTACCCGAAGGTCATCGTGGCGGCGACGCTCGACAACCTGAAGGCGGCGGGCTTCCACTGGGCGACCCGCTCCGGTGTCACCGTGGCCATCTCCGACGTCGTCGTGCCCGAGGCCAAGAAGGCCATCATCGCGGGCTACGAGGCACAGGACGAGAAGGTCCAGAAGCAGTACGAGCGCGGTCTGATCACCAAGGACGAGCGCACGCAGGAGCTGATCGCGATCTGGACCAAGGCGACCAACGAGGTCGCCGAGGCGATGAACGCGAACTTCCCGAAGACCAACCCGATCTTCATGATGGTCGACTCGGGCGCCCGCGGAAACATGATGCAGATGCGTCAGATCGCGGGTATGCGTGGTCTGGTGTCCAACGCCAAGAACGAGACCATCCCGCGGCCCATCAAGGCGTCGTTCCGTGAGGGTCTCACCGTGCTGGAGTACTTCATCTCCACCCACGGTGCCCGTAAGGGTCTGGCGGACACCGCCCTGCGTACCGCTGACTCCGGTTACCTGACGCGTCGACTGGTCGACGTCTCCCAGGACGTGATCATCCGCGAGGAGGACTGCGGCACCGAGCGCGGCCTCAAGCTGGCGATCGCCGAGCGTGCCGAGGACGGTTCGCTGCGCAAGACGGACGACGTCGAGACCAGCGTGTACGCGCGCTGCCTCGCCGAGGACGTCGTGGTGGACGGCAAGGTGCTGGCCACCGCCGGCACCGACCTGGGCGACGTGCTCATCGAGCAGCTCATCCACAACGGCGTCCAGGAGGTCAAGACCCGTTCGGTCCTGACCTGCGAGTCCGCGGTGGGCACCTGCGCGATGTGCTACGGCCGTTCGCTGGCGACCGGCAAGCTGGTGGACATCGGCGAGGCGGTCGGCATCATCGCCGCCCAGTCCATCGGTGAGCCCGGCACCCAGCTGACGATGCGTACCTTCCACACCGGTGGTGTGGCCGGTGACGACATCACCCAGGGTCTGCCGCGTGTCGTCGAGCTCTTCGAGGCGCGTACCCCCAAGGGCGTCGCCCCGATCTCGGAGGCGGCCGGCCGCATCCGGATCGAGGAGACGGAGAAGACCAAGAAGATCGTCATCACCCCGGACGACGGCTCCGACGAGATCGCTTACCCGATCTCCAAGCGTGCCCGTCTGCTCGTGGGCGAGGGCGACCACGTCGAGGTCGGCGAGAAGCTGACCGTGGGCGCCACCAACCCGCACGACGTGCTGCGCATCCTGGGCCAGCGGGCTGTCCAGGTCCACCTGGTCGGGGAAGTGCAGAAGGTCTACAACTCGCAGGGTGTGTCGATCCACGACAAGCACATCGAGATCATCATCCGGCAGATGCTCCGCCGGGTGACGATCATCGAGTCCGGCGACGCGGAGCTGCTGCCGGGCGAGCTGGTCGAGCGCGGCCGCTTCGAGACCGAGAACCGTCGGGTCGTGGCGGAGGGTGGCCACCCGGCCTCCGGCCGTCCGCAGCTGATGGGTATCACCAAGGCCTCGCTGGCCACCGAGTCCTGGCTGTCGGCCGCCTCCTTCCAGGAGACGACCAGGGTCCTGACGGACGCGGCGATCCACGCCAAGTCCGACTCCCTGCTGGGCCTCAAGGAGAACGTCATCATCGGTAAGCTCATCCCCGCCGGTACGGGTCTGTCCCGCTACCGCAACATCCGGGTGGAGCCGACCGAGGAGGCCAAGGCCGCGATGTACTCGGCCGTCGGCTACGACGACATCGACTACAGCCCGTTCGGCACCGGCTCCGGCCAGGCCGTTCCGCTGGAGGACTACGACTACGGCCCGTACAACGGCTGAGTCGTCCGATCGAAGCCGCTGGGCGGCCATCCCTTCCGGGGTGGCCGCCCAGCGGTCTTTCACCGCCCTGGACGGGGGCGGCGGGGTTCTGCGGGCGATCCGCTCACGGGGGTGGGACGCGGAACCCGGCCGACCGTGTGACGGGACACTCAGGGACCCGGGTTTTCCGGGCATAATGGAACGATGCGGGCTGCGAACGATGATCGCGAGCGTACGGTGGACGTGCTCAAGGCGGCGTTCGCCGAAGGGCGGTTGACCCAGCCGGAGTTCGAGGACCGGGTCGGCCTGGCGTATCAGGCGGTGACGTACCAGGAGCTGCACGGACTCACCGCGGACATCCCGCGGCCCCGCCGGCTTCCCGTGCCGCCGCCACCGGTCAACGCCAAAGCCGTCGCCTCGCTGACGTGCGGCGCGGTGGGGATGTTCGGGCTGCTGCTGCCGGGGATACCGGCCGTGGTGCTGGGGCACATGGCGCGGCGGGAGATCCGGCGCACGGGGGAGCGGGGCGACGCTCTCGCGGTGTGCGGGCTCGTCCTGGGATATCTCCTGACCGCGTTCATGGTCGCGCTCACCGCGATCATCGTTATGGTGGTAGTGGCGGTCAGTCACGGCTGAGTGCGTTCACGCGAGCCTTCGCGGGGCCCGGCGGGAGGGTGCGGCATCGGCCGAGACCATATGTTTTGACCGAAGGCTGAGCGCTGGGTACGCTCTGACCTTGTGCCTGGGGTGTGCCCGGGTTCTCGTGCGTGCATTCGTCCGTGCGGGACACCGTGGCCGATGCACCGACGAATACGTGCCTTCGCTTCGCCGGAGAGCGTATGAGGTGCGCGACACACCCGACCGCGTGGGTCGGAGTGAGCCGCTGCAGCCCCAGGTTAGAAGTATCGAGTCGGCACACAGAAACCGGAGAAACGGTGCCTACGATCCAGCAGCTGGTCCGAAAGGGCCGGCAGGACAAGGTCGAGAAGAACAAGACGCCCGCACTGAAGGGTTCCCCTCAGCGCCGCGGCGTCTGCACGCGTGTTTACACGACCACCCCGAAGAAGCCGAACTCGGCCCTGCGCAAGGTCGCGCGTGTGCGTCTGACCAGCGGCATCGAGGTCACCGCTTACATTCCGGGTGAGGGCCACAACCTGCAGGAGCACTCCATCGTGCTCGTGCGTGGTGGCCGTGTGAAGGACCTGCCGGGTGTTCGTTACAAGATCATCCGCGGCTCGCTCGACACTCAGGGTGTCAAGAACCGCAAGCAGGCCCGCAGCCGCTACGGCGCCAAGAAGGAGAAGTAAGAATGCCTCGTAAGGGCCCCGCCCCGAAGCGCCCGGTCATCGTCGACCCGGTTTACGGTTCTCCTCTGGTGACCTCGCTCGTCAACAAGATCCTCCTGCACGGCAAGCGCTCCACCGCGGAGCGCATCGTGTACGGCGCCCTCGAGGGCCTGCGCGAGAAGACGGGCCAGGACCCGGTCATCACGCTCAAGCGCGCCCTGGAGAACGTCAAGCCCTCCCTCGAGGTCAAGTCCCGCCGTGTCGGTGGCGCGACCTACCAGGTCCCGGTCGAGGTCCGCCCCGGCCGTGCCAACACCCTCGCGCTGCGCTGGCTCGTGGGGTACTCCCGTGCCCGCCGCGAGAAGACCATGACCGAGCGTCTGATGAACGAGCTCATGGACGCCAGCAACGGTCTGGGCGCCGCGGTCAAGCGCCGCGAGGACACCCACAAGATGGCCGAGTCCAACAAGGCCTTCGCGCACTACCGCTGGTAGTCGCTACCCCATCGAGAACCGAGAGAAGACTGAAGCCTTATGGCTACCACTTCACTTGACCTGGCCAGGGTCCGCAACATCGGGATCATGGCCCACATCGACGCGGGCAAGACGACGACCACCGAGCGGATCCTGTTCTACACCGGTGTCTCGTACAAGATCGGTGAAGTCCACGACGGCGCTGCCACGATGGACTGGATGGAGCAGGAGCAGGAGCGCGGCATCACGATCACGTCCGCCGCGACCACCTGTCACTGGCCGCTGGAGAACGTCGACCACACCATCAACATCATCGACACGCCGGGTCACGTCGACTTCACCGTCGAGGTGGAGCGTTCCCTGCGCGTGCTCGACGGTGCCGTGACGGTGTTCGACGGTGTCGCCGGCGTCGAGCCTCAGTCCGAGACCGTGTGGCGTCAGGCGGACCGCTACGGCGTCCCGCGCATCTGCTTCGTCAACAAGCTGGACCGGACCGGTGCCGAGTTCCACCGCTGCGTCGACATGATCGTGGACCGCCTGGGCGCGACCCCGATCGTCATGCAGCTGCCGATCGGTGCCGAGGCCGACTTCAAGGGCGTCATCGACCTCGTCCGCATGAAGGCCCTCGTGTGGTCCGCCGAGGCCACCAAGGGCGAGATGTACGACATCGTCGACATCCCGGCCACGCACACCGAGGCCGCCGAGGAGTGGCGCGGCAAGCTGCTCGAGGCCGTCGCGGAGAACGACGAAGAGATGATGGAGCTGTACCTCGAGGGCACCGAGCCCACCGAGGAGCAGCTGTACGCGGCCATCCGCCGGGTCACCATCAACTCCGGCAAGGGCGACGGCGTCACCGTCACCCCGGTCTTCTGCGGCACCGCGTTCAAGAACAAGGGCGTGCAGCCCCTGCTCGACGCGGTCGTGCGCTACCTCCCCTCCCCGCTGGACGTCGAGGCCATCGAGGGCCACGCGGTCGGCGACGCCGAGGAGATCATCAAGCGCAAGCCGTCCGACGACGAGCCGCTGTCGGCGCTGGCGTTCAAGATCATGAGCGACCCGCACCTCGGCAAGCTCACCTTCGTCCGCGTGTACTCCGGCCGCCTGGAGTCCGGCACCGCCGTGCTGAACTCCGTCAAGGGCCGCAAGGAGCGCATCGGCAAGATCTACCGCATGCACGCCAACAAGCGTGAGGAGATCGACTCGGTGGGCGCCGGCGACATCGTCGCCGTCATGGGCCTGAAGCAGACCACCACCGGTGAGACGCTGAGCGACGAGAAGAACCCGGTGATCCTGGAGTCCATGGACTTCCCGGCGCCGGTCATCCAGGTCGCGATCGAGCCCAAGTCCAAGGGTGACCAGGAGAAGCTGGGTGTCGCCATCCAGCGTCTCGCGGAGGAGGACCCCTCCTTCCAGGTTCACTCGGACGAGGAGACCGGCCAGACCATCATCGGCGGTATGGGCGAACTGCACCTCGAGGTGCTGGTCGACCGCATGCGCCGTGAGTTCAAGGTCGAGGCCAACGTCGGCAAGCCGCAGGTGGCGTACCGCGAGACCATCCGCAAGACGGTCGAGAAGGTCGACTACACCCACAAGAAGCAGACCGGTGGTACGGGCCAGTTCGCGAAGGTCCAGATCACGGTCGAGCCTCTCGAGGGTGGCGACGCCTCCTACGAGTTCGTCAACCAGGTCACCGGTGGCCGCATCCCCCGCGAGTACATCCCGTCGGTGGACGCCGGTGCCCAGGAGGCCATGAAGTTCGGCATCCTGGCGGGCTACGAGATGGTCGGCGTGCGCGTCATCCTTCTCGACGGTGCCTACCACGAGGTCGACTCCTCCGAGCTGGCGTTCAAGATCGCCGGTTCGCAGGCCTTCAAGGAGGCCGCCCGCAAGGCCAGCCCCGTGCTGCTCGAGCCGATGATGGCCGTCGAGGTCACCACGCCCGAGGAGTCCATGGGCGATGTCATCGGTGACATCAACTCCCGCCGTGGCCAGATCCAGGCCATGGAGGAGCGTGCCGGTGCCCGGGTCGTCAAGGCTCTGGTGCCTCTGTCGGAGATGTTCGGCTACGTCGGCGACCTCCGCAGCAAGACGTCGGGTCGCGCGAGCTACTCGATGCAGTTCGACTCCTACGCCGAGGTTCCCAAGAACGTCGCCGAGGAGATCATCGCGAAGGCCAAGGGCGAGTAACTCAGCGGTTTCTCTCGCACTAGGCTTGACCGGGAGGCTTAGGGGCATTCCGCCGCGAACCGCAAGAGGAGCGTCGGATGCCCCGGCCGCCCGCAACCCAGCAAAGATCACCCTGGCGCCGATGAAGTAAGGCGTACAGCAACTCCACAGGAGGACCCCAGTGGCGAAGGCGAAGTTCGAGCGGACTAAGCCGCACGTCAACATCGGCACCATCGGTCACATCGACCACGGTAAGACGACCCTCACGGCCGCCATTACCAAGGTGCTGCACGACGCGTACCCGGACCTGAACGAGGCCTCGGCCTTCGACCAGATCGACAAGGCTCCCGAGGAGCGCCAGCGCGGTATCACCATCTCCATCGCGCACGTCGAGTACCAGACCGAGGCGCGTCACTACGCGCACGTCGACTGCCCGGGTCACGCGGACTACATCAAGAACATGATCACCGGTGCCGCGCAGATGGACGGCGCGATCCTGGTGGTCGCCGCCACCGACGGCCCGATGCCGCAGACCAAGGAGCACGTGCTCCTGGCCCGCCAGGTCGGCGTTCCCTACATCGTCGTCGCCCTGAACAAGGCCGACATGGTGGACGACGAGGAGATCCTGGAGCTCGTCGAGCTCGAGGTCCGTGAGCTGCTCTCCGAGTACGAGTTCCCGGGCGACGACCTGCCGGTCGTCCGCGTCTCCGCGCTGAAGGCGCTGGAGGGCGACAAGGAGTGGGGCGAGAAGCTCCTCGGCCTGATGAAGGCCGTGGACGAGGCCGTTCCCACCCCGGAGCGCGACGTCGACAAGCCGTTCCTGATGCCGATCGAGGACGTCTTCACGATCACCGGTCGTGGCACCGTCGTCACCGGTCGTATCGAGCGCGGTGTCCTCAAGGTCAACGAGACCGTCGACATCATCGGCATCAAGACCGAGAAGACCACCACCACGGTCACCGGCATCGAGATGTTCCGCAAGCTGCTCGACGAGGGCCAGGCCGGTGAGAACGTCGGTCTGCTGCTCCGCGGCATCAAGCGCGAGGACGTCGAGCGCGGCCAGGTCATCATCAAGCCGGGCTCGGTCACCCCGCACACCGAGTTCGAGGCCCAGGCCTACATCCTGTCGAAGGACGAGGGTGGCCGTCACACCCCGTTCTTCAACAACTACCGCCCGCAGTTCTACTTCCGTACCACGGACGTGACCGGCGTCGTGACCCTCCCCGAGGGCACCGAGATGGTCATGCCGGGCGACAACACCGCCATGACGGTCGCGCTGATCCAGCCGATCGCCATGGAGGAGGGCCTGAAGTTCGCCATCCGCGAGGGTGGCCGGACCGTCGGCGCCGGCCAGGTCACCAAGATCCTGAAGTAAGGATCCCGGCGATCTGCCGCTTGCCGTAGGCGAGTTGCACGAGGGCCCCGGCCCACCGTTCACGCGGTGGGCCGGGGCCCTCGCCGTTGTGCCGTGGGTTTTGCGAAAGCGCCCCGGACCGGGGAGGGCGGCGCGGGGCACCAGATCCAAGGCGTCGCGTCCACGCCGAAGCCCACGAGGGCCGGACCGGCCCCGGGGCGGCTGTGCAGGGCGGGGAAGCCGTACCCGCACCGTCTCACGGCCGTTCACCCGCAGCGTGTCGACCTCGGCTGTCATGCCGTGGGCCAGCCGGCAGGTTCCGCGCCGCCAGGGCGTGAAGAGGCCGGCGCCCGGCATCGCCGTGTACGCCCGGCGCAGTCCCTGGTGGCGGGCCGCGGAGTAGGCGGCCTCGTCGGGGGCAGGACCCGGTCGCCCCGGTGGGCGGCCGAGACCGCGGGCCTCGCGGGCCGTGACGTACACCGACACGACGGGGACGCCCGCCCGGACGCGTCGGACGGTGTCAGGGTTCACGGAGTGCAGCTCGTGATCGGGACGCGCGGGCACCTGAAGCAGCCGCCCCCGACCGGTCGCCGTGCGGGACGGCAGGGGAGCGGGCGCGGGTCCGGCGCCTGCGGCGCCGGGACGGTTCCAGCCGCCCGCCAGGGCGGCCGCCCTGCCCGCGACGAGGGCGGCGAGAGCGGTGAGGAAGCGACCGGCGGCCGGGAACCGTGTCCACGTCGCCCAGAGGGCCCGCCCGCCCCGGAGGGTGTTCTCCCGCGCACGGCGCCCCACTCGGGCGACGCGGGTACGCCGAGGTGACGCCCGGTCCCGCCGCCGCGGTGGCGGGCCGGCGTGCCGGGGGACACGAACTCCGACCGGATCTCCCCTCCCCGCTGCTTGGGGTGAACTCCCGCCGGAAGTCCGGCGGTCGGGCGTACGAGGGGCCGGCGGGGCCCTGCTGCGATGTGCGGTGCGTGCCGTGCGTGCCCGGGACCGGGGGCGGGGTCCGCCGCGGCGGTGGCCCGGACGCCTCGGCCCGGCGGTCGGGCGTACGAGGGGCCGGCGGGGCCCTGCTGCGATGTGCGGTGCGTGCCCGGGACCGGGGGGTGGGGTCCGCCGCGGCGGTGGCCCGGACGCCTCGGCCCGGCGGTCGATGACGGATGCCGTGCCGGTGGGGGAGCCGCGCAGTGGTGCGCGATCGTCGGAGACCCCGCCTCGCCGCCCGATCCCCCGATCGGCGCGCAGCGCGAGCAGGGATCGGACACCGAGTGTTACGACTGGTGACGTTCGGTGTGTCCGTGTCGCGTCCCCGAGGAGCCCGTCATGCGCCTGTCCCAGCGCTGGGCAGTGGCCGCTGTCGTTCTGACGGCCGTCCTGCCCGCCCTGGCCGGGGCCGCGGCGGCACCGGAGCCGCCGGCCGCCCCGCTGCGGATGGCGGCCCAGGGCGGCATCACCGGGCAGTACCTGGTGACGCTGCGACCCGGTACCGACCCGGACTCGGTGCTGCGCAGCGTCGAGGCGCGTCCGATGTTCACCTACAGGAGCGTGCTGGTGGGCTTCGCCGCCCGGCTGAGCGACGAGCAGGTCTCCCGGCTGCGCGCGGTGCCCGGTGTGGAAGCGCTGGAGCAGGACGCGAGGGTCGCCGCGCCGAAGCCGGCGGCGCAGACGGCCGCGGCCGCCGCCGCGCCCTCCTGGGGTCTGGCGCGGATCGCCGACCGGGCCCGCGGCGGGGCCGCGTTCAGTGTGCGCGCGACAGGCGCCTCGGTGACCTCGTACGTCATCGACACGGGCATCGACTTCGGGCACGCGGAGTTCGGCGGGCGGGCGGCGCCCGGCTTCGACGCGATGGGTGACGGCCGCGACGGCGCGGACTGCCACGGGCACGGGACGCACGTCGCCGGGACCATCGGCGGCGCCACCACGGGGGTCGCCCGGCGGACGAAACTGGTGTCGGTGCGGGTGCTGGGCTGCGACGGCGACGGCACGGTGGCCACGGTGGTCGCCGGGATGAACTGGGTGGCCGCGCACGCCGTGAAACCGGCGGTGGCCAACCTGTCGACCGGCGGCCCGCACAGCGAGACGGCCGACCGCGCGGTGGAGGGTCTGGCGGCGGCGGGGGTCCTCCCGGTCGTCGCCGCGGGCAACTCCGACGAGGACGCCTGCGGCGTCTCCCCGGCCGGTGCGCCCGGCGCGTACACCGTCGCGGCGACCGACGAGGAGGACCGCATGGCGTCCTTCAGCAACTGGGGCGACTGCGTGGACATCAGCGCCCCCGGTACGAACATCACGTCCGCGGCCCTGGGCGGCGGTCTCGTCAGCATGAGCGGCACCTCGATGGCGGCCCCGCACGTCACGGGGGTGGCGGCGCTCTACAAGGACACGTACGGAGACGTCTCCACGTCCTTCCTCGCCTCCTGGCTGTCGGCCAGCGCCACCCCCGGCGTCCCCGTCGACGCCCCGGCCGGCACCCCGCGCCTGCTGGTGTACACCGCCGGACTCTGACCCGGGTTTGGGGGAGCGGGCACGCGGGGTAAAGTACTGCGGCCCCGATTGGCGTCCCGGGTGCCCGGTATGGCAGACTAGCCGGGTTGCTCGGTCGAGTGCCGATGCTGCGCGCCTCCCGTCGGGAGGACCGGAAGCGAGTCCCACAGTACTCGTCGTCAACTCCGCCCAGGCGGGGTGGCGGACGTACGGGAATCTTCCGGGAAGTGTCAGCGGGGTGCTCACCAGGCACTCGGTGGGTGCCTTCTCCCACGTATCCCCTCCCGGAGGGTCTCCGCCATGCGGAGATTCAAGGGAAGGGAAGCGACACGCCCGACCGCGTGGGTCGGAGAAGGCGGTCGAACCACCGGGTTCCAGAGCGTTATCTAGCAGACAGGACTACGAAGTAGCCATGGCGGGACAGAAGATCCGCATCCGGCTCAAGGCCTACGACCACGAGGTCATCGACTCCTCGGCGAAGAAGATCGTCGAGACGGTGACGCGTACTGGTGCGCAGGTCGCGGGCCCGGTGCCGCTGCCCACTGAGAAGAACGTGTACTGCGTCATCAAGTCGCCGCACAAGTACAAGGACTCGCGCGAGCACTTCGAGATGCGCACGCACAAGCGCCTGATCGACATCCTCGACCCGACGCCCAAGACCGTTGACTCGTTGATGCGCCTGGACCTTCCGGCCGGCGTCGACATCGAGATCAAGCTCTGAGAGGCGCGGAACAGATGGCTAAGCAGATCAAGGGCATCCTGGGCGAGAAGCTCGGCATGACCCAGGTCTGGGACGAGAACAACCGTGTCGTCCCGGTGACCGTGGTCAAGGCCGGCCCGAACGTCGTGACCCAGGTCCGCACGAACGACGTCGACGGTTACGAGTCGGTCCAGATCGCCTTCGGCGAGATCGACCCGCGCAAGGTGAACAAGCCCCTCAAGGGCCACTTCGCGAAGGCCGACGTGACCCCCCGCCGCCACCTGGTGGAGCTCCGCACCTCCGACGCCGCCGAGTACACCCTCGGCCAGGAGATCACTGCCGAGGTCTTCGAGGCCGGCGTGAAGGTGGACGTCACCGGCAAGAGCAAGGGCAAGGGTTTCGCCGGTGTCATGAAGCGTCACAACTTCAAGGGCCTCGGCGCCGGACACGGCACCCAGCGCAAGCACCGCTCTCCCGGCTCCATCGGTGGCTGCGCCACCCCGGGCCGTGTGTTCAAGGGTCTGCGCATGGCGGGCCGCATGGGCAACGAGCGGGTGACCACCCAGAACCTGACCGTTCACGCCGTTGACGCGGAGAAGGGCCTGCTGCTCATCAAGGGCGCGGTTCCCGGTCCGAACGGCGGCCTCGTCCTGGTCCGCACCGCGGCCAAGGGGGCCTGAGGATATGAGCACCATTGACATTCTGTCGCCCGCCGGCGACAAGGCCGGGACCGTAGAGCTCCCCGCCGAGATCTTCGACGCCAAGGTCAGCGTTCCGCTGATCCACCAGGTCGTCGTGGCGCAGCTCGCTGCCGCCCGTCAGGGCACCCACAAGACCAAGACCCGTGGCGAGGTCCGCGGCGGTGGCAAGAAGCCGTACCGCCAGAAGGGCACCGGCCGCGCCCGTCAGGGCTCGACCCGCGCCCCGCAGTTCGCCGGTGGTGGCGTCGTGCACGGTCCCGTGCCGCGTGACTACTCGCAGCGGACCCCGAAGAAGATGAAGGCCGCCGCCCTGCGCGGTGCCCTCACCGACCGGGCGCGTCACAACCGCATCCACGTCGTGACCGGCGTCGTCGAGGGCGAGGCCCCGTCGACGAAGGCCGCCAAGACGCTGCTGGGCAAGATCAGCGACCGCAAGAACGTGCTGCTCGTCGCGGACCGCGCCGAAGAGGTCGCGTGGCTCTCCGCCCGCAACCTGCCCCAGGTCCACATCCTGGAGGCCGGCCAGCTGAACACGTACGACGTGCTCGTCTCCGACGACGTGGTCTTCACCAAGGCCGCCTTCGACCGCTTCACCGGTTCCGGCGCCGCCGAGACCGAAGGGAGCGACGCCTGATGGCCGAGCAGACCGCGATCACCAGCAAGACCTTCACGGACCACCGTGACATCCTGGTCAAGCCGGTGGTCTCCGAGAAGAGCTACGCGCTGCTGGACGAGAACAAGTACACGTTCGTCGTCGACCCGCGCGCCAACAAGACCCAGATCAAGCAGGCCGTCGAGGCGGTCTTCTCGGTCAAGGTCACCGGGGTCAACACGATCAACCGGCAGGGCAAGCGCAAGCGCACCCGCACCGGTTTCGGCAAGCGCGCCAACACCAAGCGCGCCATCGTGACCCTCGCCGAGGGCGACCGCATCGACATCTTCGGCGGCCCGGTCTCCTAACGGGGGCCGGAACGTTCAGAAGTCCGGAATCTTCCGAGGACTGAGAAATGGGTATCCGCAAGTACAAGCCGACGACCCCGGGCCGTCGTGGCTCCAGCGTCGCCGACTTTGTCGAGATCACGCGGTCCACGCCGGAGAAGTCGCTGGTCCGCCCGCTGCACAGCAAGGGCGGCCGTAACAACGCCGGTCGTGTGACCGTTCGCCACCAGGGCGGTGGCCACAAGCGCGCCTACCGTGTGATCGACTTCCGTCGTCACGACAAGGACGGCGTGCCGGCCAAGGTCGCGCACATCGAGTACGACCCCAACCGCACCGCGCGCATCGCGCTCCTGCACTACGCGGACGGCGAGAAGCGCTACATCCTGGCCCCGGCCAAGCTGAACCAGGGCGACCGGATCGAGAACGGCCCCGGCGCGGACATCAAGCCCGGCAACAACCTGCCGTTGCGCTACATCCCCGTCGGTACCACCGTCCACGCCATCGAGCTGCGTCCCGGCGGCGGCGCCAAGATCTCGCGTTCCGCGGGCTCTTCGGTGCAGCTGCTCGCGAAGGAGGGCTCCATGGCCACCCTTCGCATGCCGTCCGGTGAAGTCCGCATGGTCGACGTCCGCTGCCGCGCCACCATCGGCGAGGTCGGCAACGCCGAGCAGTCGAACATCAACTGGGGCAAGGCCGGCCGTATGCGCTGGAAGGGCGTCCGCCCGACCGTCCGCGGTGTGGCCATGAACCCCGTCGACCACCCGCACGGTGGTGGTGAGGGCAAGACCTCCGGTGGTCGCCACCCGGTCAGCCCGTGGGGTCAGAAGGAGGGTCGTACTCGCTCGCCGAAGAAGGCCAGCAGCAAGTACATCGTCCGCCGCCGCAAGACGAACAAGAAGCGCTAGGAGCGGGTTTAGATGCCGCGCAGTCTCAAGAAGGGGCCCTTCGTCGACGACCACCTGATCAAGAAGGTGGACGCTCAGAACGAGGCCGGTACCCACAACGTCATCAAGACCTGGTCCCGCCGCTCGATGATCATCCCGGCGATGCTGGGCCACACGATCGCGGTGCACGACGGCCGTAAGCACGTCCCGGTGTTTGTCACCGAGTCGATGGTCGGCCACAAGCTCGGCGAGTTCGCGCCGACCCGCACCTTCCGCGGCCACGAGAAGGACGACCGCAAGTCGCGTCGTCGCTGATCTGCGGAAAGCGAAGACCATGACAGACACCGAAGGGACAACCATGGAAGCCAGGGCCCAGGCGCGGTACATCCGCGTCACGCCCATGAAGGCCCGCCGCGTGGTGGACCTCATCCGTGGCATGAGCGCCACGGAGGCTCAGGCGGTCCTGCGTTTCGCCCCGCAGGCCGCGAGCGTGCCGGTGGGCAAGGTGCTCGACAGCGCCATTGCCAACGCCGCGCACAACTACGACCACACCGACGCCGAGTCGCTGTACATCAGCGAGGCGTACGTCGACGAGGGCCCGACCCTGAAGCGGTTCCGTCCGCGTGCCCAGGGCCGTGCCTACCGGATCCGCAAGCGGACCAGCCACATCACCGTGGTCGTCAGCAGCAAGGAAGGAACCCGGTAATGGGCCAGAAGGTTAACCCGCACGGGTTCCGGCTCGGCGTGACGACGGACTTCAAGTCCCGTTGGTACGCCGACAAGCTCTACAAGGACTACGTCAAGGAAGACGTCGCCATCCGCCGGATGATGACGCAGGGCATGGAGCGGGCCGGCATCTCCAAGGTGGAGATCGAGCGCACCCGCGACCGCGTCCGCGTCGACATCCACACCGCCCGGCCGGGCATCGTCATCGGCCGTCGCGGCGCGGAGGCCGACCGCATCCGCGGCGACCTGGAGAAGCTGACCGGCAAGCAGGTCCAGCTCAACATCCTCGAGGTCAAGAACCCGGAGACGGACGCTCAGCTGGTGGCCCAGGCCGTCGCCGAGCAGCTGTCCTCCCGTGTCTCCTTCCGTCGTGCCATGCGCAAGTCGATGCAGAGCACGATGAAGGCCGGCGCCAAGGGCATCAAGATCCAGTGCGGTGGCCGTCTCGGCGGCGCCGAGATGTCCCGCTCGGAGTTCTACCGCGAGGGCCGCGTTCCGCTGCACACGCTGCGCGCCAACGTCGACTACGGCTTCTTCGAGGCCCGTACGACCTTCGGCCGCATCGGCGTGAAGGTGTGGATCTACAAGGGCGACGTCAAGAACATCGCCGAGGTCCGCGCCGAGAACGCCGCCGCCCGCGCCGGCAACCGCCCGGCCCGTGGCGGTGGCAATGACCGTCCGCAGCGCCGCGGTGGCGAGCGCGGCGGCCGTGGCCGTCGTCCCCAGGGTGACGCCCAGGCCCCCAAGGCCGAGGCGACCACCGCTGAGGCTCCGGCTGCGGAGACCACCGGAACGGAGGCCTGACTCCCATGCTGATCCCCCGTCGGGTCAAGCACCGTAAGCAGCACCACCCGAAGCGTGATGGCATGGCCAAGGGTGGCACCGAGCTGGCGTTCGGTGAGTACGGCATCCAGGCCGTCACCCCGGCGTACGTGACGAACCGGCAGATCGAGTCCGCTCGTATCGCCATCACCCGTCACATCCGCCGTGGCGGCAAGGTCTGGATCAACATCTACCCGGACCGTCCCCTCACGAAGAAGCCGGCCGAAACCCGCATGGGTTCCGGTAAGGGCTCCCCGGAGTGGTGGGTCGCGAACGTCAAGCCCGGTCGGGTGATGTTCGAGCTGTCCTTCCCGAACGAGAAGGTTGCGCGTGAGGCGCTCACCCGAGCCGCCCACAAGCTTCCGATGAAGTGCCGGATCGTCCGGCGCGAGGCAGGTGAGCTGTAATGGCGGCCGGTACCAAGGCGACCGAGCTGCGCCAGCTGGGTGACGAGGAGCTCGTCGCGAAGCTGCGTGAGGCCAAGGAGGAGCTGTTCAACCTCCGCTTCCAGGCGGCCACCGGACAGCTCGAGAACAACTCCCGGCTGAGGATCGTCCGCAAGGACATCGCCCGGATCTACACCCTCATGCGTGAGCGTGAGCTCGGCATCGAGACGGTGGAGAACGCCTGATGAGCGAGAAGAATGTGACTGAGAGCAGCGAGCAGCGCGGCTTCCGCAAGACCCGTGAGGGCCTCGTGGTCAGCGACAAGATGGACAAGACCGTCGTGGTCGCCGTCGAGGACCGTGTGAAGCACGCCCTGTACGGCAAGGTCATCCGCCGTACGAACAAGCTCAAGGCGCACGACGAGCAGAACGCCGCGGGCGTCGGCGACCGCGTCCTCCTCATGGAGACCCGGCCGCTGTCCGCGAGCAAGCGCTGGCGCGTCGTCGAGATCCTCGAGAAGGCCAAGTAAGACCGCTCGGCCGGCCGGGCCGCGCGACGACCTCGCGCGGCCCGGCCCCGGTCGGCACGTAATTCCTGCGGGGATCTCCCCGCAGGACGGTTCCGCCAGGCTCTCCGGGCCCGCCCCGGAGGGAACCGGCAGACGATCAGGAGATAGACGTGATCCAGCAGGAGTCGCGACTGCGTGTCGCCGACAACACGGGTGCGAAGGAGATTCTTTGCATCCGTGTGCTCGGTGGCTCCGGTCGCCGCTACGCGGGAATCGGTGACGTCATCGTCGCCACCGTCAAGGACGCGATCCCCGGTGGCAACGTGAAGAAGGGCGACGTCGTCAAGGCGGTCGTCGTGCGCACCGTCAAGGAGCGCCGCCGTCCCGACGGTTCGTACATCCGCTTCGACGAGAACGCGGCCGTCATCCTCAAGAACGACGGTGACCCCCGCGGCACCCGTATCTTCGGCCCCGTGGGCCGGGAGCTGCGCGAGAAGAAGTTCATGAAGATCATCTCGCTCGCGCCGGAGGTGCTGTAACCGATGAAGATCAAGAAGGGCGACCTGGTCCAGGTCATCACCGGTAAGGACAAGGGCAAGCAGGGCAAGGTCATCGCGGCCTACCCCGCCGAGGACCGTGTCCTGGTCGAGGGTGTCAACCGGGTCAAGAAGCACACCAAGGCCGGCCAGACCGCTCGCGGTTCCAAGACCGGCGGCATCATCACGACCGAGGCTCCCGTCCACGTGTCCAACGTCCAGCTGGTCGTGGAGAAGGACGGCAAGAAGGTCGTGACCCGCGTCGGCTACCGCTTCGACGACGAGGGCAACAAGATCCGCGTTGCCAAGCGGACCGGTGAGGACATCTGATGACTGCCACCACTTCGCCTCGTCTGAAGGCGCGCTACCGCGAGGAGATCGCGGGCAAGATGCGTGACGAGTTCCAGTACGAGAACGTCATGCAGATCCCCGGTCTCACCAAGATCGTGGTCAACATGGGTGTGGGCGACGCCGCCCGCGACTCCAAGCTGATCGAGGGCGCGATCCGCGACCTCACCACGATCACCGGCCAGAAGCCGGCCGTCACCAAGGCCCGTAAGTCCATCGCGCAGTTCAAGCTGCGCGAGGGCCAGCCGATCGGCGCCCACGTCACCCTCCGCGGTGACCGCATGTGGGAGTTCCTGGACCGTCTGCTGTCGCTCGCGCTCCCGCGCATCCGCGACTTCCGCGGTCTGTCGCCGAAGCAGTTCGACGGCCGGGGCAACTACACCTTCGGTCTCACGGAGCAGGTCATGTTCCACGAGATCGACCAGGACAAGATCGACCGCACCCGGGGTATGGACATCACCGTGGTGACCACGGCGACCAACGACGCTGAGGGCCGCGCGCTCCTTCGTCACCTCGGCTTCCCGTTCAAGGAGGCGTGAGCCGTGGCGAAGAAGGCTCTTATCGCGAAGGCCGCCCGCAAGCCCAAGTTCGGCGTGCGTTCCTACACGCGCTGCCAGCGCTGCGGCCGTCCGCACTCCGTGTACCGCAAGTTCGGCCTGTGCCGCGTGTGCCTTCGTGAGATGGCGCACCGCGGTGAGCTGCCGGGCGTGACCAAGAGCTCCTGGTAACCACCAGGGCTCTCGGTAAGCAGATGAGTGGCGGGAGCTCAGCCCTGAGTACCGTAAGGTAAAGGGGCTGGGCGCCCGCCGCCCATGACCGTCTTACTACGCCGTAGGTCCCCGCGCCGCACCCGCCTCCAGTCTCATGGGGGAGAGGGATGGCGCATATAGGAAACCCCGGCGAGAGAGGCCTAAGGCCATCACATGACCATGACTGACCCGATCGCAGACATGCTGACGCGTCTGCGGAACGCGAACTTCGCGTACCACGACGAGGTCACCATGCCGTTCAGCAAGATCAAGTCGCACATCGCGGAGATCCTCCAGCAGGAGGGCTACATCCAGGGCTGGAAGGTCGAGGACGCCGAGGTCGGCAAGAACCTCACCATCGACCTGAAGTTCGGTCCCAACCGCGAGCGCTCGATCGCCGGCATCAAGCGCATCAGCAAGCCCGGTCTGCGGGTCTACGCAAAGTCCACCAACCTGCCGAAGGTGCTCGGCGGCCTGGGCGTGGCGATCATCTCCACCTCCCACGGGCTCCTCACCGACAAGCAGGCCAACAAGAAGGGCGTGGGTGGGGAAGTCCTCGCCTACGTCTGGTAGTCGGGAAACGGAGGTATAGCCATGTCGCGTATTGGACGGCTGCCCATCCCGGTTCCCGCCGGCGTGGACGTCACCATCGATGGCCGGACGGTCTCGGTGAAGGGCCCCAAGGGTTCCCTGACCCACACCGTTGCCGCGCCGATCGACATCGTCAAGAGCGAGGACGGCACCCTGCAGGTGTCGCGTCCGAACGACGAGCGTCAGAACAAGGCCCTGCACGGCCTGTCCCGCACGCTGGTGGCGAACATGATCACCGGCGTGACCGCGGGCTACGTGAAGAAGCTCGAGATCAGCGGTGTCGGCTACCGCGTCCAGGCGAAGGGCTCCGACCTGGAGTTCGCCCTGGGCTACAGCCACCCGATCCTCGTCGAGGCCCCCGAGGGCATCTCCTTCAAGGTCGAGAGCCCCACCAAGTTCTCGGTCGAGGGCATCGACAAGCAGAAGGTCGGCGAGGTCGCCGCGAACATCCGCAAGCTGCGGAAGCCCGACCCGTACAAGGCCAAGGGCGTCAAGTACGAGGGCGAAGTCATCCGCCGCAAGGTCGGAAAGGCTGGTAAGTAAGCCATGGCATACGGCGTGAAGATCGCCAAGGGCGACGCTTACAAGGGCGCTGCCAAGAAGCGTCGCCACATCCGCGTCCGCAAGCGGATCTCGGGCACGGACGAGCGTCCGCGCCTGGTCGTGACCCGTTCCAACCGGGGCATCACGGCGCAGGTCATCGACGACCTCAAGGGCCACACCCTGGCCTCGGCGTCGCACCTGGACACCTCGATCCGGGGTGCCGAGGGCGACAAGACCGAGCAGGCGAAGAAGGTCGGCCAGCTGGTCGCCGAGCGGGCCAAGGCGGCCGGCGTCGGGACCGTTGTGTTCGACCGCGGTGGCAACCGGTACGCCGGTCGCATCGCTGCCCTGGCCGACGCCGCCCGCGAAGCCGGGCTCGGTTTCTGAGCCGGTTCCGTAGCTAGCGGAAACAGAGAGAGGTAAATCCAATGGCTGGACCCCAGCGCCGCGGTGGCGGTGCCGGTGGCGGCGAGCGGCGGGACCGGAAGGGCCGTGACGGCGGCGCAGCTGCCGCCGAGAAGACCGCGTACGTTGAGCGCGTCGTCGCGATCAACCGCGTCGCCAAGGTTGTGAAGGGTGGTCGTCGCTTCAGCTTCACCGCGCTGGTCGTGGTGGGCGACGGTGACGGCACCGTGGGTGTCGGTTACGGCAAGGCCAAGGAGGTGCCGGCCGCCATCGCCAAGGGCGTTGAGGAGGCCAAGAAGCACTTCTTCAAGGTCCCCCGTATCCAGGGCACCATCCCGCACCCGATCCAGGGCGAGAAGGCCGCGGGCGTCGTCCTGCTCAAGCCGGCTTCCCCCGGTACGGGTGTGATCGCCGGTGGTCCGGTGCGCGCCGTCCTGGAGTGCGCCGGTATCCACGACGTGCTGTCGAAGTCGCTCGGCTCGGACAACGCGATCAACATCGTGCACGCCACGGTGGAGGCTCTGAAGGGCCTGCAGCGCCCCGAGGAGATCGCCGCCCGTCGTGGCCTGCCGCTCGAGGACGTGGCCCCGGCTGCTCTGCTCCGGGCGCGTGCAGGGGTGGGTGCGTAATGGCTCGCCTCAAGGTCACGCAGGTCAAGTCCTACATCGGCAGCAAGCAGAACCACCGTGACACTCTGCGTTCGCTCGGCCTGAAGCGGCTGAACGACGTCGTGGTCAAGGAGGACCGCCCGGAGATCCGCGGCATGGTCCACACCGTGCGCCACCTCGTCACGGTCGAGGAGGTCGACTGACATGGGAGAGCAGTCTCCGCTGAAGGTCCACAACCTCCGTCCGGCCCCGGGTGCCAAGACCGCCAAGACCCGTGTCGGTCGTGGTGAGGCCTCCAAGGGCAAGACGGCCGGTCGTGGTACCAAGGGCACGAAGGCCCGCTACCAGGTTCCGGAGCGCTTCGAGGGTGGGCAGATGCCCCTCCACATGCGTCTTCCGAAGCTGAAGGGCTTCAAGAACCCGTTCCGCACCGAGTACCAGGTCGTGAACCTGGACAAGCTGGCCGCGCTCTACCCCGAGGGTGGCGAGGTCACGGTGGCCGACCTGGTCGCCAAGGGTGCCGTGCGGAAGAACCAGCTCGTCAAGGTGCTGGGCACCGGCGAGGTCTCCGTGGCGCTGCAGGTGACCGTTGACGCGGTCTCCGGCTCCGCCAAGGAGAAGATCACCGCCGCGGGCGGCTCGGTCACCGAGCTCGTCTGAGAGTGATGCCACATCCAGCCGGGGATGTTCCGTACTTTCGTGCGGGGCATCCCCGGTTGGTCATTCCGGGGAAGGATGCTCGCCGGTAAGGTGGGCCGGGCCGGTCTTGCGGAGCCTTGTGCTCACGCAGGTCGGGCTACCCCCAACGTTTTGCTGTTAGACCATTCGTAGCTTTCAACACCGTCACCTCCCGCCGAAGAGGCGGGAGGCGCAGGAGGCACCGTGCTCACCGCGTTCGCCCGGGCGTTCAGGACGCCCGACCTGCGCAAGAAGCTGCTGTTCACGCTGGCCATCATGGTGCTGTTCCGGCTGGGAGCCCACATCCCGATCCCGGGGGTCGACTACCAGGTGGTCAACTCCTGCATCAAGGCGGTCGGGGGGAACCAGGGTCTCTTCGGCCTGGTGAACCTCTTCAGCGGCGGCGCGCTTCTGCAGCTCACGATCTTCGCGCTCGGCATCATGCCGTACATCACCGCGAGCATCATCCTGCAGCTGCTCACCGTGGTCATCCCCCGCCTGGAAGCCCTCAAGAAGGAGGGCCAGGCCGGCCAGACCAAGATCACGCAGTACACGCGCTACCTCACCGTGGCGCTCGCGGTTCTGCAGGGCACCGGCCTGGTGGCCACGGCCCGCTCCGGCAGCCTCTTCCAGCAGTGCCCCGACCGCTTCAACATCGTCCCCAACCAGTCGATCTTCACCACGATTACGATGGTCATCACGATGACCGCGGGCACCGCGCTCATCATGTGGCTGGGCGAGCTGATCACCGACCGCGGCATCGGCAACGGCATGTCGATCCTGATGTTCCTGTCGATCGCGGCCGGCTTCCCCGGCGCCCTCTGGGCGATCAAGAAGTCCGGGAACATCGCGGACGGCTGGGTCGAGTTCGGCGCCGTCATCCTCGTGGGCCTGGCGATGGTCGCCCTCGTCGTCTTCGTCGAGCAGGCGCAGCGCCGCATCCCCGTGCAGTACGCGAAGCGCATGATCGGGCGTCGTTCGTATGGTGGAACCTCCACCTACATTCCGCTCAAGGTGAACCAGGCGGGTGTGATCCCCGTCATCTTCGCGTCCTCGCTCCTGTACATCCCGTCGCTGGTCGTGCAGTTCAGTGGATCGACCTCCGGCTGGGCGAACTGGGTCAGGGACAACCTGGTCAAGGGCGACCACCCGATCTACATCACCACGTACTTCCTGCTGATCGTCTTCTTCGCCTTCTTCTACGTGGCCATCTCGTTCAACCCCGAGGAAGTCGCGGACAACATGAAGAAGTATGGTGGGTTCATCCCGGGTGTCCGGGCTGGTCGTCCCACCGCGGAGTACCTCAGCTACGTGCTCAACCGCATCACGTGGCCGGGCGCGATGTACCTGGGGCTGATCGCCCTGGTGCCCACCGTGGCGCTGGTGCTGTTCAACGCGAACCAGAACTTCCCGTTCGGCGGGACGAGCATCCTCATCATCGTGGGTGTCGGCCTGGAGACCGTGAAGCAGATCGAGAGCCAGCTTCAGCAGCGTAACTACGAAGGGTTCCTCCGCTGATGCGCATCGTCCTCGTCGGCCCCCCCGGGGCCGGCAAGGGTACGCAGGCCGCGTACCTTGCCAGGAATCTGTCGATCCCGCACATCTCCACGGGCGACCTCTTCCGGGCGAACATCAGCCAGGGCACGGAGCTGGGCCGCAAGGCCCAGGAGTACATGGACGCGGGCCGGCTGGTGCCGGACGAGATCACCATCGGCATGGCCAAGGACCGCATGCTGCAGGCGGACGCCGAGAACGGCTTCCTGCTCGACGGCTTCCCGCGGAACGTGGGCCAGGCCCAGGCGCTCGACAAGATCCTCGCCGAGAACGGCATCGCGCTCGACGCCGTGCTGGACCTCGAGGTGCCCGAGGAGGAGGTCGTCAAGCGGATCGCCGGTCGCCGGCTGTGCCGCAAGAACGGCGCCCACGTCTTCCACGTGGTCTACAACCCGCCGGCGGCCGAGGGCGTCTGCGACGAGTGCGGCGGCGAGCTGTACCAGCGGTCGGACGACACCGAGGAGAAGGTGCGCGTCCGGCTGGAGGAGTACCACAGCAAGACCGAGCCGATCATCGACTACTACAAGCAGCAGGGCCTGGTGCGCACCATCTCGGCCCTGGGCAAGGTCACCGAGGTGACCAAGCGGGCGATGGACGCGCTGCACGACAAGAAGGACACGGGCGACAGCGCCGCCTGAACACATGCGTGACCGTTGCGGCCGCGGTGTCCCCCAGGACCCCGCGGCCGTACCGTTGAGGTAATCCGGTGGGACGAAGGAAGGCCAGGACCGATGGTGGAGATCAAGACCCCCGAGCAGATCGCGAAGATGCGCGCGGCGGGCCTGGTCGTGGCCGCGATCCACGAGGCCACCCGTGAGGCGGCCGTACCCGGGGCCACCACCAAGGACCTGGACGACGTGGCCCGCAAGGTCCTCGCCGACCACGGCGCCAAGCCGAACTTCCTGGGGTACGGCGGATTCCCCGCCACGATCTGCACCTCGGTGAACGACGTCGTCGTCCACGGCATCCCGGACACCGCGACGGTCCTCAAGGACGGCGACGTCATCTCGATCGACTGCGGCGCCATCGTCGACGGCTGGCACGGCGACGCCGCCTACACCGCCTTCGTGGGCAGCGGTCACGCCCCGGAGCTCGTCGAGCTCAGCCGGGTCACCGAGGAGTCCATGTGGGCGGGCATCGCGGCCTTCCGCAAGGGCGACCGGCTGGTCGACATCTCGCGGGCCATCGAGACGTACATCCGCCGGCAGCCCAGGCCCGGCGGTGGCAGGTACGGGATCATCGAGGAGTACGGCGGCCACGGCATCGGTTCGCAGATGCACATGGACCCCCACCTGCTGAACTACGTCTCGCGCAAGCGCGGCAAGGGTCCGCGCCTGGTGCCCGGCATGTGCCTGGCCATCGAGCCGATGGTGAGCCTGGGCACCCCCCTCACCCACGTCCTCGAGGACGAGTGGACGGTCAAGTCGAACGACGGCAGCTGGTCCTCCCACTGGGAGCACTCCGTCGCGCTCACCGAGGAGGGCCCGCTGGTGCTGACCGCCCGCGACGGCGGCAAGGCCAAGCTGGCGGAGTACGGGATCACGGCCGCCCCGGACCCGCTCGCCTGAGCGAGGGCGTCCGTTCCGCTTAGCGATCATCTTCCGCGGGCATACACCCCGGATTCGTCTTTCAGGAACGGCTGACGTAGACTGTCACGTCGGCTCGCGTGTGCCTTCGGGCATGCCCGCAGCCGGCCAAGGTAGCCGATCCCGAAAGCAGGACATGGCCAAGAAGCAAGGCGCCATCGAAATCGAGGGCACCGTGATCGAGTCTCTGCCGAACGCTATGTTCAAGGTGGAGCTGCAGAACGGTCACAAGGTCCTCGCGCACATCAGCGGCAAGATGCGTATGCACTACATCCGCATCCTTCCCGATGACCGGGTCGTTGTGGAGTTGTCCCCCTACGACCTCACGCGCGGACGGATCGTCTACCGCTACAAGTAGATCTCACGACCCGGAGAACCTGATTCCATGAAGGTCAAGCCGAGCGTCAAGAAGATCTGCGACAAGTGCAAGGTGATCCGCCGCCACGGCCGGGTCATGGTCATCTGCGACAACCTGCGCCACAAGCAGCGCCAGGGCTGACGCACGCCGACCTGCACCTCGCAGTTCTTCGCGCGACGCGAGCAACACATGTACATACGCAGCACCCGTCCGGCCGGAACGCTTCGGCTGACGGCACCTCCGGCGGGGGCCGGAGACCTGATCCGTACCTCGTACGGCGGTCAGGAACGGTGCTGTGGAAGACCCCCGGACACCAACAGGAGCCATTGAATGGCACGCGTTTCAGGTGTCGACATCCCGCGCGAGAAGCGTGTGGAGGTCGCCCTCACCTACGTCTTCGGCATCGGCCGCACCCTGGCCAAGGAGACCCTCGCCGCCACGGGCGTGAACCCGAACACCCGGGTCCGCGACCTGGACGAAGAGGACCTGGTCAAGATCCGCGAGTACGTGGACGCCAACATCAAGACCGAGGGTGACCTCCGTCGCGAGATCCAGGCGGACATCCGTCGCAAGGTCGAGATCGGCTGCTACCAGGGCCTGCGCCACCGCCGCGGTCTGCCGGTCCACGGCCAGCGGACCCACACCAACGCCCGCACCCGCAAGGGCCCGCGTCGCGCCATCGCCGGCAAGAAGAAGCCGGGCAAGAAGTAGTCCTCAGCGGACGCTCGTCAGCGGTCTTCGCTGTAGGACCGACCACCTCCACCGGGAGTAACCACATATGCCTCCGAAGGGCCGTCAGGCCGGCGCCAAGAAGGTGCGCCGCAAGGAGAAGAAGAACGTCGCTCATGGGCACGCCCACATCAAGAGCACGTTCAACAACACCATCGTTTCGATCACGGACCCGTCCGGCAACGTGATCTCCTGGGCCTCCGCCGGCCACGTCGGCTTCAAGGGCTCGCGCAAGTCGACCCCGTTCGCCGCGCAGATGGCCGCCGAGTCGGCCGCCCGCCGCGCGCAGGAGCACGGCATGCGCAAGGTCGATGTGTTCGTCAAGGGCCCCGGCTCCGGCCGTGAGACCGCGATCCGCTCGCTCCAGGCCACCGGCCTCGAGGTCGGCTCGATCCAGGACGTCACTCCGACCCCGCACAACGGATGCCGCCCGCCGAAGCGCCGGCGCGTCTGATCAGCAATCCGCTGAGCAGGTAGGAGAAAAACAGGAATGGCGCGTTACACCGGGGCCGACTGCAAGCGTTGCCGTCGGGAGAAGCAGAAGCTCTTCCTCAAGGGGAGCAAGTGCGAGAGCGCGAAGTGCCCGATCGAGATCCGTCCTTACCCCCCGGGTGAGCACGGACGCGGGCGCACCAAGGACAGCGAGTACCTGTTGCAGATGCGTGAGAAGCAGAAGTGCGCGCGCATCTACGGTGTCCTTGAGAAGCAGTTCCGGGGCTACTACGACGAGGCGAACCGCAGGACCGGCAAGACCGGTGAGAACCTGCTCCGCATCCTCGAGTCCCGGCTGGACAACGTGGTCTACCGGGCGGGCTTCGCCAAGTCGCGCGATCATGCGCGGCAGCTGGTCCGTCACGGCCACTTCCTCGTGAACGGCGTCAAGACCGACATCCCGTCGGCCCGTGTCGTCGCGAACGACATCATCGAGGTCCGCGAGTCCTCCCGTACCCTGACCCCCTTCCAGGTGGCTCAGGGGGAGGCCGGCGAGAGGACCGTCCCGGCCTGGCTGGAGGCGATCCCCTCGCGTCTGCGGATCCTCGTGCACAACCTGCCCGAGCGCCCGGTGATCGACACCCAGGTGCAGGAGCAGCTGATCGTCGAGCTCTACTCGAAGTAGCAGGGCTCACGGTCCCGGGCGGTGCGGCATTGCGTGCCGCGCCGCCCGTACCCTTGAAGCCTCGGCATCAAATGGTGGGTGCCGAAGACTGGAGGCAATACCGCATGCTGATCGCTCAGCGCCCCTCGTTGACCGAAGAGGTCGTCGACGAGTTCCGCTCCCGGTTCGTGATCGAGCCGCTGGAGCCGGGCTTCGGCTACACCCTCGGCAACTCGCTCCGCCGCACGCTCCTCTCCTCGATCCCCGGTGCCGCCGTCACCTCGATCCGGATCGACGGCGTCCTGCACGAGTTCACCACCGTGCCGGGTGTCAAGGAGGACGTCACCGACCTCATCCTCAACATCAAGTCCCTGGTCGTCTCCTCGGAGCACGACGAGCCGGTCGTGATGTACCTGCGCAAGCAGGGCCCGGGTGTGGTCACCGCCGCCGACATCGCGCCCCCGGCCGGTGTCGAGGTGCACAACCCCGACCTGGTGCTGGCCACCCTGAACGCCAAGGGCAAGCTGGAGATGGAGCTGACCGTCGAGCGCGGTCGCGGCTACGTCTCCGCCGTCCAGAACAAGCAGCAGGGCCAGGAGATCGGCCGCATCCCGGTCGACTCCATCTACAGCCCGGTGCTCAAGGTCAGCTACAAGGTCGAGGCGACCCGTGTCGAGCAGCGCACCGACTTCGACAAGCTGATCGTCGACGTCGAGACCAAGCCCGCGATGCGCCCCCGTGACGCCGTGGCCTCGGCCGGCAAGACCCTCGTCGAGCTGTTCGGTCTCGCCCGCGAGCTGAACGTCGACGCCGAGGGCATCGACATGGGCCCGTCCCCGACGGACGCCGCCCTCGCCGCGGACCTCGCGCTCCCGATCGAGGAGCTCGAGCTCACCGTCCGCTCCTACAACTGCCTCAAGCGTGAGGGCATCCACTCCGTGGGTGAGCTCGTGGCGCGCTCCGAGGCCGACCTGCTCGACATCCGCAACTTCGGTGCGAAGTCGATCGACGAGGTCAAGGCGAAGCTGGCCGGCATGGGCCTGGCCCTTAAGGACAGCCCGCCCGGATTCGACCCGACCTCCGCCGCCGACACCTTCGGTGCGGACGACGACGCCGACGCCGGCTTCGCCGAGACCGAGCAGTACTGATCCGACTGCCTCCAGGCGTCCGCCTGGGGGGTTCCTGACACCGGTACCTGACACGGCCGGTGCAGATCTGAGGAGAAACACCATGCCGAAGCCCGCCAAGGGTGCCCGTCTGGGCGGCAGCGCCGCGCACGAGCGTCTGCTTCTCGCGAACCTCGCGAAGTCGCTGTTCGAGCACGGTCGCATCACCACCACCGAGGCCAAGGCGCGCCGTCTGCGTCCGGTCGCGGAGCGCCTGATCACCAAGGCGAAGAAGGGCGACATCCACAACCGTCGCCTGGTGCTGCAGACGATCACGGACAAGGGCATCGTCCACACGCTCTTCACCGAGATCGCCCCGCGGTACGAGAACCGCCCGGGTGGTTACACCCGCATCACCAAGATCGGTAACCGCCGCGGCGACAACGCGCCGATGGCCGTCATCGAGCTGGTGGAGGCGCTGACCGTGGCCCAGCAGGCCACGGGCGAGGCGGAGGCCGCGACCAAGCGCGCGGTCAAGGAGGCCGAGGCCAAGACCGAGGCTCCGGCCGAGGAGAAGGTCGAGGCCGAGGACACGGCGGAGGCCACCGAGGCTCCGGCCGAGGAGTCCAAGGACGCCTGACGTCCCGACCGGACGGGCCCGCACCCAGATCGCTGGGGGCGGGCCCGTCCGCGTGCTGGAGAGGATCTGGGGGTGAGTGTGGCGAGTGACGAGGTGGAGCCCGGTCTCGTCCGGGTGCGGCTGGACCTGGCCTACGACGGGGCCGAGTTCTCCGGGTGGGCGAAGCAGCGCAGCAGGCGGACGGTGCAGGGGGAGCTGGAGTCGGCCCTGCAGACCGTGCTGCGGCTGCCCGATCCGGTCGAGCTGACCGTCGCCGGGCGGACGGACGCCGGGGTGCACGCCCGGGGGCAGGTCGCGCATGTCGACCTGCCGGAGGACGTCTGGGAGCGGGAGGGCGGCAAGCTGCTGCGCCGGCTGGCCGGGCGGCTGCCCTGGGACGTACGGGTGTGGAAGGTGTCGCGGGCACCGGCCGGTTTCAACGCGCGCTTCTCCGCGATCTGGCGCCGCTACGCCTACCGGGTCGGCGACCACCAGGGCGGGGTCGACCCGCTGCTGCGGGGCCATGTGCTCTGGCACGACCGGCCGGTGGACGTCGACCTGATGAACGAGGCGGCACGCAGGCTGCTCGGCGAGCACGACTTCGCCGCCTACTGCAAGAAGCGGGAGGGCGCGACGACCATCCGCACCCTCCTGGAGCTGCACTGGGAGCGGGACGCCTCCGGGTTGGCGGTGGCGACCGTGCGCGCCGACGCCTTCTGCCACAACATGGTGCGGGCCCTGGTCGGGGCGATGCTGCTGGTGGGGGACGGGCACCGGCCGGTCGGCTTCCCCGGGGAGGTGCTGGCGGGACGGGTGCGGCACTCGGCGGTCAATGTGGTGCGGCCGCACGGGCTGACCCTGGAGGAGGTCGGTTACCCGGTGGACGAGCTGCTGGCCGCGCGCAGCCGCGAGG
Source organism: Actinacidiphila sp. bgisy167 (assembly GCF_965342175.1). GTDB lineage: Bacteria > Actinomycetota > Actinomycetes > Streptomycetales > Streptomycetaceae > Actinacidiphila. The sequence continues at coordinate 25,742 of NZ_CBDRBL010000001.1, read as the reverse complement.
CCCGCAACATGCGCACCCTTCCTTTGCCGAGGGCCTGAGGCGGGGCCGCCGCCTCGTCGTCCCGGGCGGGCGTGCGCCGTGCCGGAGAGCGGCCGGGCGGACCACAGGGGTTCCGCGGGCGGGCGCCCCGGCGCCGGGCACCGCGTCGTCGCGGCGAGGCGTTCCCGTGCGGCACCGTCCGGGAGCCGCCGCGCCGGGCACGGGTACCCGTGGGGATGCCGTGGGCGGCGGGGCCGCCCCGGGCCCTTGGGTGGGGCGGCGGTCGGGGCGGCGGCTCCGCGGGCGGGGTCAGCCGGCCGGTGCGGCGGCCTCCGAGGCCATCGCCGCGGCGGCCTGGTCCTTGCCGCGCTGCACGATGCGGTTGAAGGCGTAGTTGAAGACGTCCTGGCCGGCCTGGCGGGACGCGGTGTCGGCGGAGGTGGCCGCAGCGCCGCTCTTCGGGCCGGAGATGGAGAAGTAGGCATAGCGGCCCACCGCGCCCGACTTGGCCCAGCACTTGACGCCGTGGCAGAAGTCGCCGAGCCCGCCTCCGCTCAGCGGGAGCAGGAACCTGTTGGTCCTGGCCAGTTCTCTGGCGGACGCCGCGTCCTTGAACACGGCCACGCCCACGGTGACGGCGGAGCCGCCGCGGGTGTACGTCACCCGCATCATCCGGGTGCAGCCGCCCTTGGCGAGTGCGGTGGCGAGCGGGTTTTTCGCGGCCGCGGCGCAGTCGCGGTTCTCCTTGGCGGCGGTCTTCACGTAGGAGCGGCCACCGGTGTAGTCGAGCTTCGTGCCAGGGAAGAGGGTGCCGACCCCGAGCGGGGCGGTGTCCTTGGCGGCGGTGGAGAGGAAGTCGAGCGGGCCGTAGGTCGGGGCCGGCGCAACCGCGGAGAAGGAGGGCTCGGGCGGCAGCGCGATGGCGGAGGAGGGGGCCGAGCCGGTCGCGGTCGGGGAAGGAGCGGGGCCGCTGCCGGAGCTGGCCACGGCGACCGCGACGATGCCGGCGACGGCTGCGGCGGCCAGGACGCCGCCGCCTATCAGGAAGAGGCGGCGGCGCCGGGCGCCGGCCTCCGCCTCCTCGGCGAGCGCCGACCAGTCCGGCTCCTCGACGGCGGGCGGCGTGTGCTGCGGCTGCGAGGGGCCGCGGGTGCCCTGGCCGGGCTCCGGTGGGGCCCAGTCGGCGGGCGGGGTCCAGGCGGGCTGCTGGGGCTGGTGGTCGGGCCCGCCGACGATCTGGCCGCGGAGCACCTGGCGCTGCTCCCCGGACGTGCCTGGGACGCCTTGCTGTCCCGGCGGTGCGGTCCATCCCTGGTTCGGGTTGTACGGCTGCTGCGACCCGTCAGTCATGGCGCGGATTCTATAGAGGAGGAAACCCGTTTGGCGGTGGGCGGGCGGGCTACGACAATCCCCTCATGGGACATGTGGACGTTGCGCATCTGGAGTACTACCTGCCGGACGGCCGGGTGTTGCTGGGCGACGTCTCGTTCCGGGTGGGCGAGGGCGCCGCGGTGGCCCTGGTCGGGGCGAACGGCGCCGGCAAGACGACCCTTCTGCGGCTGATCTCCGGCGAGTTGAAGCCGCACGGCGGCACGGTCGCGGTGAGCGGCGGACTGGGCGTCATGCCGCAGTTCGTCGGCTCGGTGCGGGACGACCGCACCGTGCGGGATCTGCTGGTGTCCGTGGCGCCGCCGCGGATCCGCGCGGCCGCGGCGGCGGTCGACGCCGCCGAACTGAAGATCATGGCCCAGGACGACGAGGCGGCCCAGCTGGCCTACGCGCAGGCGCTCAGCGACTGGGCGGAGGCCCGCGGCTACGAGGCCGAGACGGTCTGGGACATGTGCACCACGGCCGCGCTGGGCGTCCCCTACGAGCGGGCGCAGTGGCGCGAGGTGCGGACGCTGTCGGGCGGCGAGCAGAAGCGGCTGGTGCTGGAGGCGCTGCTGCGCGGCACCGACGAGGTGCTGCTGCTGGACGAGCCGGACAACTACCTCGACGTCCCCGGCAAGCGCTGGCTCGAGGAACAGCTGCGGCAGACCAGGAAGACGGTGCTGTTCGTCTCCCACGACCGGGAGCTGCTGGCCCGCTCGGCCGAGAAGATCGTGAGCGTGGAGCCGGGACCGGCCGGTTCGGACGTGTGGGTGCACGGCGGCGGCTTCGCCACGTACCACGAGGCGCGCCGTGAACGCTTCGCACGCTTCGAGGAGCTGCGGCGGCGCTGGGAGGAGGAGCACGCCCGGCTGAAGAAGCTCGTGCTGACCCTCCGCCAGCAAGCGGCCGTCAGCCCGGACATGGCATCCCGCTACCGCGCCTCGCAGACCCGGCTGCGGAAGTTCGAGGAGGCCGGGCCGCCGCAGGAGCCGCCGCGCGAGCAGGACATCCGCATGCGGCTGTCCGGCGGGCGCACCGGGCTGCGCGCCGTCACCTGCGTGGGGCTGGAGCTGACCGGGCTGATGAAGCCGTTCGACCTGGAGGTCTTCTACGGGGAGCGGGTGGCCGTCCTCGGCTCCAACGGTTCGGGCAAGTCGCACTTCCTGCGGCTGCTGGCCGGCGACGCCGGCGTGCGCCACGCGGGGGAGTGGAAGCTGGGGGCGCGGGTCGTGCCGGGGCACTTCGCCCAGACGCACGCGCATCCGGAGCTGATGGGGCGCACCCTCGTCGACATCCTGTGGACCGAGCATGCCCGTGACCGCGGCAAGGCGATGTCCGCCCTGCGGCGCTACGAGCTCGACCGGCAGGGCGACCAGCGCTTCGACCAGCTGTCGGGCGGGCAGCAGGCGCGCTTCCAGATCCTGCTGCTGGAGCTCGCCGGGGCGACGGCGCTGCTGCTGGACGAGCCGACCGACAACCTGGACCTGGAGTCGGCGGAGGCGCTGCAGGAGGGGCTGGAGGCGTTCGACGGCACGGTGCTGGCGGTCACGCACGACCGCTGGTTCGCCCGCAGCTTCGACCGGTACCTGGTCTTCGGGACGGACGGGCTCGTCCGCGAGCCGCCGGAGCCGGTCTGGGACGAGACGCGGGTCGTGCGCGAGCGGTGACCGAGCGTCGCGGGGCCGGCCGCGGTTCGGACGCGGGGGGCGGGAGCGGGGACGTGCCGGCGGCGGGGGCGGGCGCGCCCCCGCTGCCGCTGTTTTGACCCGAACGGGCAGGCGCGGGTATTCTGCAGGTTCGTTATGCGTATTGGCTTGCTCGTTCTCACGTGAGAGGCCGTTACGCCGGTCCACCGGGCCGATGACCAGCGTTCGCCCCCGCGGTATGCGTCGCCGCAGGCGATAGGGCTGTCGTGATCGTCCGGGTGGCCTTGTCAGGACCCACTCACTGAAGAAGCGAAGGCTACGACCGTGCGTACGTTCAGCCCCAAGCCCGGCGATGTCCAGCGCCAGTGGCACGTCATTGACGCGCAGGACGTCGTCCTGGGCCGTCTGGCGTCCCAGGCCGCGTCCCTCCTGAGGGGCAAGCACAAGCCGGTGTACGCGCCTCACGTCGACACTGGTGACTTCGTCATCATCATCAACGCCGACAAGGTGCACCTCTCCGGCAACAAGAAGCAGCAGAAGCTCGCCTACCGTCACTCGGGCTTCCCGGGCGGTCTGCGTTCCGTCCGCTACGACGAGCTGCTCGACAAGAACCCCGAGAAGGCCATCGAGAAGGCCGTCAAGGGCATGCTGCCCAAGAACAGCCTGGGCCGCCAGATGCTCTCGAAGCTGAAGGTGTACGCGGGTGCGGAGCACCCGCACGGCGCCCAGCAGCCGGTTCCGTTCGAGATCAGCCAGGTCGCGCAGGGCTAGTCCCGGCCACCACCGACACAGAAAGCATCTGAGGAGCATCGTGGCCGAGACCACCCCTGAGACCCCTCTCGTCGAGGACGGCGAGATCGTGGAGACCATCGAGATCCCGGAGGAGTACACCTCCGAGTCCCTCGCCTCCCGCTTCGGCGAGCCCCAGCCGGCCGCCGGCACGGGCCGCCGCAAGGAGTCCGTCGCCCGCGTCCGGATCATCCCGGGCTCCGGCAAGTGGACGATCAACGGTCGCACCCTTGAGGAGTACTTCCCCAACAAGGTGCACCAGCAGGAAGTCAACGAGCCGTTCAAGATCCTTGAGCTCGACGGCCGTTACGACGTCATCGCCCGCATCAACGGCGGCGGCATCTCCGGCCAGGCCGGTGCGCTGCGCCTGGGCGTCGCCCGTGCGCTGAACGAGGCGGACGTCGACAACAACCGCGGCCCGCTCAAGAAGGCCGGCTTCCTGACCCGCGACGCGCGCGAGATCGAGCGCAAGAAGGCCGGTCTGAAGAAGGCCCGCAAGGCGCCGCAGTACAGCAAGCGCTAAGCGTCACGCGCACTGCGCTGCAGGTACGCCCCGGAGGCACGTCGTGCGTCCGGGGCGTACGCGTTCCGGGGGCACAGGCGTATAACCGGATGAACGCCCGGCGGGTTCGGGGCGGAGCACGGCAACATCTCGGAGGAAAGACGTGGGACGACTCTTCGGTACGGATGGTGTGCGCGGTGTGGCGAACGCCGATCTGACAGCCGAGCTCGCGCTCGGACTGTCGGTCGCGGCGGCGCACGTGCTCGCCGAGGCGGGGACGTTCGAGGGCCATAGGCCGGTGGCCGTGGTCGGACGGGATCCGCGGGCGTCCGGAGAGTTCCTGGAGGCCGCCGTGGTGGCCGGGCTCGCCAGCGCCGGCGTCGACGTGCTGCGGGTGGGCGTGCTGCCGACACCGGCCGTGGCGTATCTCACCGGCGCGCTCGGCGCGGACCTGGGCGTGATGCTCTCGGCGAGCCACAACCCGATGCCCGACAACGGCATCAAGTTCTTCGCCCGGGGCGGGCACAAGCTCGCCGACGAGCTGGAGGACCGTATCGAGTCCGTCTACGAGGAGCACCGCACCGGGGCCCCCTGGGACCGCCCCACCGGCGCCGGGGTGGGCCGGGTGCGGGAGTACGACGAGGGGTTCGACCAGTACGTCGCCCATCTGATCGCCGTCCTGCCGAACCGCCTGGACGGACTGAAGATCGTCCTGGACGAGGCAAACGGCGCCGCGGCCCGCGTCTCGCCCGAGGCCTTCGCCCGGGCCGGCGCGGAGGTGGTCACCATCGGCGCCCAGCCGGACGGCCTCAACATCAACGACGGCTGCGGCTCCACCCACCTGGACCTGCTCAAGGCCGCCGTCATCGACCACGGTGCGCACCTCGGCATCGCCCACGACGGCGACGCGGACCGCTGCCTGGCCGTGGATCACGAGGGCAACGAGGTCGACGGCGACCAGATCCTCGCCGTGCTGGCCGTCGCCCTGCGCGAGGTGGACCGGCTGCGGAAGAACACCGTCGTCGGCACCGTCATGTCCAACCTGGGCTTCAAGCTCGCCATGGAGCGCGAGGGCGTCGAACTGGTGCAGACCGCCGTCGGCGACCGCTATGTGCTGGAGTCGATGAAGGAGCACGGCTACGCGCTCGGCGGCGAGCAGTCCGGCCACGTGATCATCCTCGACCACGCCACCACCGGCGACGGCACCCTCACCGGCCTCATGCTGGCCGCCCGCGTCGCCTCCACCGGACGTTCCCTGGCCGAGCTGGCGGCCGTCATGGAGCGGCTGCCGCAGGTGCTGATCAACGTCAGGGACGTCGACAAGAGCCGTGTCGAGTCCTCCACCGAGCTGTCCGAGGCCGTGGCCGAGGCGGAAACCGAGCTCGGCGGCACCGGCCGGGTGCTGCTGCGCTCCTCCGGCACCGAGCCTGTGGTCCGCGTCATGGTCGAGGCGGCGGACATCGACCACGCCCGCTCCGTGGCGGGCAGGCTCGCCGACGCGGTGAAGTCCGCGCTCGGCTAGGCCGGGCGCGACACCGAACGCCGCCTGCGCTGCATCGCCCAGAAACCCTTCTGGGCGAGCAGCGTCAGGACGCCCGCGATGACGATGCCCGCCAGGTTGACGCCCAGCTGCGCCGAGGAGCCCCACAGCTCGCGATAGTCGCCGTAGGACAGCGCGAGGGCGGCGTTGGCGGCCGCCGGGACGGTGGTCACCGAGATCGCCACGCCGACCAGGGCGCCGGACTTGGCGGAGGTCAGCGACAGGATTCCGGCTATCCCGGCGAGGAACGCCACCACGAAGGAGCTGGCGTCCGGCTGCCAGATGAACGAGGTCGACGGATGCGGCGCCGTGAAGTCGGTCACGCTGAAGACGCCGAGGGCGTCCATCAGGTAGTTGAATCCGCCGGTGAGCACCATACCCACCGGGAAGCCCACCAGCAGCGCCGTCAGGGAACGCCGGGCCAGCCGCCCGCGACGCTGGACCAGGCCGGTGCACACACCCGCCAGCGGACCGAATTCGGGGCCGACGACCATCGCACCGACGATCAGGATCGCGCTGTCCAGCATCACGCCGCAGGCCGCAAGCATCGTCGCCAGGGCCAGGAACGCCAGGTAGGTGACGGTGAGGGTGGACTCCTCGTGGGTCGCGTCGGTCAGCGACTCCCACAGCACGGCGTCCGCGCTTTCCCCGGGTGCCTCCTCCTCGGCCTTGTCGGCGCGAGCCGACAGTGACAGATCGATGTGCTCCACCGCGATCGAGCCCGTGTCGGCGACGCCCATGCGCCGCAGCGCCCGCAGTAGTTCGTCGCCCGCCTCACGCGCCACGTCGCACATGACGATGTCCCCGCGCGGGTTGAGGGCCGCTCCGGGCAGCACGGCGACGTGGGTGGCGCCGACGGTCCCCTCGAGGAGGGACACGACGTCGCCGGTGCTCCCCTGCGGGACGATCATCCTGAGATGCAGCATGCGGGGCAGGCTACCCCGAGGTCCGCGGACTACAGTTTGCGCAGTGAGAGCCTTCTCACCTTGTGGTCGGGGCCCTTGCGCAGGACGAGGGTGGCCCGGCCGCGGGTCGGGAGCACGTTCTCCAGCAAGTTGGGCTGGTTGATGGCGCGCCAGGTGTGGCGGCCGTACTCCATGGCCTCCTCCTCGGAGACCTCGGTGTAGCGGTGGAAGTACGACAGCGGGTTCTGGAAGGCGGTCTCACGCAGCGTGCGGAAGCGCGCCAGGTACCACTGCTCGATGTCCTCGGTGCGCGCGTCCACGTACAGGCTGAAGTCGAAGTAGTCGGCGAGCGCGACCCGCGTGCGGCCGTCCTTGCCCGGCAGGGCGGGCTGCAGGACGTTCAGGCCCTCGACGATGAGGATGTCCGGCCTGCGGACCACCAGCTCCTCGTCCGGCACGATGTCGTAGATCAGGTGCGAGTAGACGGGCGCCCGCACCTCGTCCTTGCCGGCCTTCACGTCGGCCACGAAGCGGGTCAGGGCGCGCCGGTCGTACGACTCGGGGAAACCCTTGCGGGACATCAGCCCGCGGCGCTCGAGTTCGGCCTTGGACAGCAGGAAGCCGTCGGTGGTGACCAGTTCCACCCGCGGGTGCTCCGGCCAGCGGGCCAGCAGCGCCTGCAGGATGCGCGCGGTGGTGGACTTGCCGACCGCGACGCTGCCGGCGATCCCGATGACGAAGGGCGTGCCGGTCTGGGAGCCGTGCCCCTCCCCGGTGTCGTCGAGGAAGGTGTTGACCGCGCCGCGCAGGCCGTGGGTGGCGCCGACGTAGAGGTTGAGCAGCCGCGACAGCGGCAGATAGACGTCGATCACCTCGTCCAGGTCGATGACGTCGCCGAGGCCGCGCAGCCGCTCGACCTCCTCGGCGGTGAGCGGCAGCGGGGTCCGGTCGCGCAGCGCGCTCCACTCGGCCCGCGTCAGGTCGACGTAGGGCGTGGGCTCGGCGCGGCGGCGGGACGGGTGAGGCGTGATGGTCGGCGGCACGGACTCATTGTTGCGCCGGGGTGAACGGCACTCGCGCCGGGGTCGTCCCGACCGCCGCCTGCCGGGTCTGCCGGGTCTGCCGCGCCGCGGATCCCGAGGTCGGGGGAGGGCCCGGAGCCGATGCCCGCTGTTGTGCGGGGACCCGCTCGTGGGGCTGGTCGCGGCCGACCCCGGTAAGGGGTGCGGTCGCTGATGCCGTTGCTGGGCCTCGGCATGCTCATGGGCTTCGACGTGGAGCGCGGTGTGCCCGGCGTGCTCGGCGCGACGGGCCTGCCGCCGGACGTCGTGCTGGTCATGCCGCTCCCCTTCACCTCCGGCGTCTCGCTGCGGGCCGGCACCGTGCCCGGCCGGCTGCGGGCGTCGGCGGACGTGAACCCGGTCACCCGCCTGGCCGACGCCGTACGGGGGCCTGCTGACCGGCTCCGGTCCGCTCGCCGGGCCGGTCGTGTGGTCGCCGCTGTGGGCCGCGGGGATCGCGGTGGTCTTCGTTCCGCCGGTCATGGGCGGTCGCCGCGCGCGCAGTTGAGGCGCGTCCGGGATGCCCCGGACCTGCGAGGTCCGGGGCACGCGGCGTCCACCGTCGGGCGCGACGTCGGCCGTTCGCCGCCTAGAGTTCTCCCCATGTGCGGAATCGTTGGATACGTGGGCGGCCAGTCCGCCCTCGACGTTGTCATCGCGGGTCTGAAGCGTCTGGAGTACCGGGGGTACGACTCGGCGGGCGTCGCCGTCCTCGCCGACGGCGGTCTGGCCGCGGCCAAGAGGGCCGGCAAGCTCGCCAACCTCGAGAAGCTGCTGGCCGAGCGCCCGCTGCCGACCGGCCTGGCCGGCCTCGGCCACACCCGCTGGGCCACCCACGGCGGCCCCACGGACGCCAACGCGCATCCGCACCTGGACAACGGGGGCCGGGTCGCCGTCGTCCACAACGGCATCATCGAGAACTTCGCCGCCCTGCGCGCCGAACTCGCCGAACGCGGCCACGAGTTGCTCTCCGAGACCGACACCGAGGTCGTCTCCCACCTGCTCGCCGAGAGCTACTCCTCCACCGGGGACCTCGCCGAGGCCATGCGCCAGGTCTGCGGCCGCCTCGAGGGCGCCTTCACCCTGGTGGCCGTCCACGCCGACGAGCCGGACGTCGTGGTCGGCGCCCGCCGCAACTCCCCGCTCGTCGTGGGCGTCGGCGACGGCGAGAACTTCCTCGCCTCCGACGTCGCGGCCTTCATCGCGTACACCCGCGAGGCCATCGAGCTCGGCCAGGACCAGGTCGTCGAGCTGCGCCGCGAGGGCGTCACCGTCACGGACTTCGAGGGCAAGCCGGCTGACGTCCGGCCCTACCACATCGACTGGGACGCCTCCGCCGCCGAGAAGGGCGGCTACGACTACTTCATGCTCAAGGAGATCGCCGAGCAGCCCAAGGCGGTCGCCGACACGCTGCTCGGCAGGATCGACGCCGGCGGGCTGCTGACCCTCGACGAGGTGCGCATCCCCGCCTCCGTGCTGCGCGAGGTCGACAAGATCGTCATCGTCGCCTGCGGCACCGCCTTCCACGCGGGCATGATCGCCAAGTACGCCATCGAGCACTGGACGCGCATCCCCTGCGAGGTCGAACTCGCCAGCGAGTTCCGCTACCGCGACCCGATCCTGGCCCCGCGCACCCTGGTCGTCGCCATCAGCCAGTCCGGCGAGACGATGGACACCCTCATGGCCCTGCGGCACGCCCGTGAGCAGGGATCCAAGGTGCTGGCCATCTGCAACACCAACGGCTCCACCATCCCGCGCGAGTCCGACGCGGTGCTCTACACCCACGCCGGCCCCGAGGTCGCCGTCGCCTCCACCAAGGCGTTCCTCACCCAGGTCGTCGCCTGCTACCTCGTCGCCCTCTACCTGGGCCAGGTGCGCGGCACGAAGTGGGGCGACGAGATCCTCGCCGTCATCCGCGAGCTCTCCCAGATCTCCCGTCAGGTCGAGCAGGTGCTGGAGACGATGGAGCCGGTCCGCGAACTGGCCCGCTCCCTCAAGGACAAGAACACCGTCCTCTTCCTCGGCCGCCACGTGGGCTACCCCGTGGCCCTGGAGGGCGCGCTCAAGCTCAAGGAACTCGCCTACATGCATGCTGAGGGCTTCGCCGCCGGCGAGCTCAAGCACGGCCCCATCGCGCTGATCGAGGAGGACCTGCCGGTCGTCGTGGTCGTGCCGTCGCCGCGCGGGCGCTCGGTGCTGCACGACAAGATCGTCTCCAACATCCAGGAGATCCGGGCCCGCGGGGCGCGCACCATCGTCATCGCGGAGGAGGGCGACGAGTCCGTCGTCCCCTACGCCGACCACCTGGTGTGCGTGCCGCAGACCCCGACGCTGCTCCAGCCGCTGGTCGCGACCGTGCCGCTGCAGGTGTTCGCCTGCGAGCTCGCCACCGCCCGCGGGAACGAGGTCGACCAGCCGCGGAACCTCGCGAAGTCCGTGACGGTGGAGTGAGCGCACCGTGATCATCGGGGTGGGTATCGACGTCGCCGAGATCGACCGCTTCGAGCAGTCGCTGGAGCGCACCCCCGGCCTGGCCGAGCGGCTCTTTCTCCCCGGCGAGCTCCGCCTTCCCAGTGGGGCACGCCGGGGCGGCGCCTCCCTCGCGGCGCGGTTCGCCGCGAAGGAGGCGCTCGCGAAGGCCCTCGGGGCGCCCGGGGGGCTGCACTGGTCGGACGCGGAGGTCGTCACGGAGGATTCGGGGCGGCCGCGGCTCATCGTCCGGGGCACGGTGGCGGCGCGGGCCGAGGAGTTGGGGGTCCGGGCGTTCCACGTCTCGCTGAGTCACGACGCGGGGGTCGCGTCGGCGGTGGTGGTCGCGGAGTCCTGACCCGTTTCGGGGTACGCCGTGTCGCCGTGCGCGGGTCGTTCGCACCCACCTGCGGCCGGTGTTGTGCGCGGTGTGGTCGCGCGCCCGTGGCGCTGCTCAGGTCATGCGCCGCGTGCTCGGCTCGTTTCGCCCCCTTGGCGCTCCGGTTTTGGATGCGGTGAGTGCGGCGGCCGGTTGAGGGGCAGCCGATCGGCGGGCGGGGTGAGTCGTCATGTGCCTCGCCGTCTCGCGCCCTTCGGGCGCGAGACGAACCGCCCCCGACCACCAGCGCCGCCGCTTGTGACCTCCACGGGGCTCTGGCAGCGCGGCGGCGCGGCTGGAGAGGTGTGGCGAGGTGCGTCCGTGCGGGGAGCCCGGGCGAAGGGGACGTGACCTCGAAGGCCGGGAGGGACGGGGAAGCACCGCGGCTGCGGCCGCGCCGCGAACGCTCCCGCCCATGGACGGCGCGCAACCACGCCCTCGCGGTGGCAACATGGCCGCATGCGGCAGGCCTACGACGTGGAGACCGTACGGGCGGCGGAACAGGCGCTCATGGCGCGGGTTCCGGAGGGCGCCCTGATGCAGCGGGCGGCGGCCGGCCTGGCCGCCGCGTGCGCGTACGCGCTCGGCGCCGGGGCCCCCGCCGGCCCCGGCCCCGGGGTCTATGCGGCCCGCGTCGTCGTGCTGACCGGGAGCGGGGACAACGGCGGCGACGCCCTGTACGCCGGGGCGCGCCTGGCCCGGCGCGGGGCGGCGGTGACCGCCGTCCTGCTGGCGCCGCAGAAGGCGCATCCCGGTGGCCTGGCGGCCCTGCGCGCCGCGGGCGGTCGGGCGGTCACCCCGGACGACGTGGACGCGGTGGCCCTGGTCCACCGCGCCGACCTGGTGCTGGACGGCATCGTGGGCATCGGCGGCAAGGGCGGCCTGCGCCCCGAGGCGGCGCCGCTGGCGGAGACCGCGCACGCGTCGCGGGCGGTCGTGGTCGCCGTGGACCTGCCCAGCGGCGTGGACGCGGACACCGGCGAGGTCCGGGGCGCGGCGGTGCGCGCCGACCTGACGGTGACGTTCGGGACGTACAAGCCGGGACTGCTCGTGGATCCCGCCGCCGGTCACGCCGGCGCCGTGCGCCTGATCGACATCGGCCTCGGACCGTACCTGGAGGGCACCCCGCCCGCCATGGAGGCGCTGCAGCACGCCGACGTCGCCGCCCTCCTGCCGTCCCCCGGCGCCGAGAGCGACAAGTACCGGCGCGGGGTGATCGGTGTCGTCGCCGGCTCGGAGCGGTACCCCGGGGCCGCCGTGCTCGCGGTGGCGGGGGCGCTGCGCGCGGGCGCGGGGGCGGTGCGCTACGTGGGTCCGGGTGCGGCGGCCGTGCTGGCCCGCTTCCCGGAGACGCTGGTGTCGGCCGGGCCGCCGCGCAAGGCCGGCCGGGTGCAGGCCTGGGTGGTGGGCCCGGGGCTCGGAGACGGGCCGGAGGCGCGGCGCTCGGTGGAGGACGTGCTCGCCTCGGACGTGCCCGTGCTCGTCGACGCGGACGGTCTGCGCCTGCTGGACCCGTCCGTCGTGCGCGCCCGCACCGCCGGGACGGTGCTGACCCCGCACGCGGGGGAGGCGGCGGCGCTGCTCGGCGTGGCCCGCGAGGAGGTGGAGGCGGCCCGGCTGGACCATGTGCGCCGGCTGGCCGACGCGTTCGGGGCGACGGCGCTGCTGAAGGGTTCCACGACGCTGGTGGCCTCTCCGGAGCCTGGGGTTCCGGTACGGGCCAACCCCACGGGCACGTCCTGGCTGGCGACGGCGGGCAGTGGTGACGTGCTCTCCGGGATCACCGGGTCCCTGCTGGCCGCGGGGCTCGCCCCCGCTGACGCGGCCTCGGTCGGCGCCTATCTGCACGGCCTGGCGGCGCGGATCGCCGCGGGCCCGGTGGGCGCGCCGATCGCCGCGCACGACGTGGCGGACGCCCTCCCGGACGCCTGGCGCGGCATCAGGTCCTGAACAGCCGTCAACTGGGCGAAACGGGTGGAGTCCGCCGACGCGGCGTTCCGGCGGCCGAGTGCCCGTCAATCTGTGTGTTCATGGGAACGTATGCCAGGAGCAGGGTCCGGCTGTTCGTCACGGCGGTGATCGCCCTGGCGGCGCTGGGTACGCACACGACGGCCGCCGCGGACGACGACGACCGGCCGGTGCCGGTCGACCGGCTCGTCCCCGGGGTTCCGTTCGGCCCCGCGGCCTCCCGGCAGGTCGACACCCCCGACCAGGGCGCGCCACCCCTCCGGATCGGCGTGTCGACCGCCGAGCCGCTGCGCAGCGCCGCGCCCTCCGAGGACGAGGCCGAGGACGACGACTGGGTGGACCCCCAGCTGGTGGAGTTCGTGCCGGCCGAGGACGCCGAGCGGGCCAAGAAGTTCCAGGAGGAGCGCGCCGCCGAGGAGGAGGACGAGGGTTCCCACGACGGCGGCCGGGACGGCGAGGGCGGCCGGGACGGCGAGGACGGCCAGGACGGCGAGGACGGAGAGTACGGCCGGGACGGCCAGGACGGCGAGTACGGCCGGGACGGCGAGTACGCGGAGCGGAGGGAGGACGAGGAGGACGGCGGGAGCTCGGACGGCCGGGAGTACTGCACGTCCTTCACCGGCCCCTTCCAGCGCGAGGTGGAGAAGCGGCTGCGGCTGCGCGTGAACGGCGAGCAGTCCCCCGCGGACTGCGCGGAGATCCGCAGCTACCAGAAGTCCAGGGGCATCGTCCCCGCCAGCGGCTTCGCGGGGCCCACCACCTGGGGCCACCTCCGCCTCGACGAGGCCACCGGGAAGGGCCCGAACGCCTCCCGCCGGTGCCCGGCGCCGGCCAAGGGCAAGCGCATCGTCTGCATCGACCTCAACCGCCAGCTGCTGTGGGTGCAGACCAGCAGTACGAAGGTCTTCTTCGGCCCGGTGGCGATCCGCAGCGGACGCAAGGGGTACCTCACCCGTACGGGGCGGTTCACCGTCTACTGGCGTCACAAGAACCATGTCTCGGACATCTACGACGCCCCGATGCCGTACAGCCAGTTCTTCAGCGGCGGCCAGGCCATGCACGCCACGCCCGGGAGCGTCTACAAGGCGCCCGGATCGCACGGCTGCATCAACCTCTCCAACCGGAACGCGCGTCTGCTCTGGAACCTCCTGAAGCTCAACGAGGCGGTGTACGTGTGGGGCGCCAAACCCGCCGTGTGACGGCGGCAGGGGGCCGGCCTGAGAGACTGGGCGCGATGGATGAGATGACTCTGCGCGCACAGGCCTCGATCGACCTCGCCGCCTTGCGGTCCAACGTCGCGGCGCTGCGTGCCCGCGCGCCCCGCTCCGGGCTCATGGCCGTCGTCAAGGCGGACGCCTACGGCCATGGGATGGTGCCGTGCGCCCGAGCCGCCCTGGAGGCGGGCGCCGGCTGGCTCGGCACGGCCACGCCCGAGGAGGCGCTGGCACTGCGGGCGGCCGGGATCACCGCGCCCGTGCTGTGCTGGCTGTGGACGCCGGGCGGGCCCTGGCGGGAGGCCGTCGAGGCGGACATCGACGTGACGGTCGGCGCGCTGTGGGCGCTGCGCGAGGCCACGGAGGCAGCCGCGGCCGCCGGCCGCACCGCGCGCATCCAGCTGAAGGCCGATACGGGCCTGGGCCGGGGCGGCGCCCAGCCCGCGGACTGGGCCGAACTGGTCGCCGCGGCCCGGGCCGCCGAGGTGGAGGGCCTGGTCAAGGTCACGGGGGTGTGGTCGCACTTCGCGTGCGCGGACGAGCCCGGCCACCCCTCCATCGCGGCGCAGCTCGCCGTCTTCCGCACTGTCCTGGAGGCAGCCGAGCGCGCCGGACTGCGCCCCGAGATCCGGCACATGGCGAACTCCCCGGCCATCCTGACCCTGCCCGAGGCGCACTTCGACCTGGTCCGGTCCGGTGTGGCGATGTACGGGATCTCGCCCGTCCCGCAGGTCGGCGGCCCGGCCGACTTCGGGTTGCGGCCGGTGATGACGCTGACGGCCCGGCTGGCATCGGCCAAGCGCGTCCCCGGCGGTCACGGGGTCTCGTACGGGCACCACTACACGACCCCCGGCGAGACCACCCTCGCGCTGGTCCCCGTCGGCTACGCCGACGGCATCCCGCGGCACGCCTCGGGCACGGGCCCGGTGCTGGTGGCGGGCAAGTGGCGGACGGTCGCGGGGCGGGTGTCGATGGACCAGTTCGTGGTCGACCTCGGAGGAGACTGCGCCGAGGCCGGCGACGAGGCGGTACTCTTCGGCCCCGGCGACCGCGGGGAGCCGACCGCTGAGGACTGGGCCCGGGCGGCGGGCACCATCGCGTACGAGATCGTCACGCGGATCGGGACCCGGGTGCCGCGCGTCTACGTGGGTACGTAAGCGCGTAGCCGAGGGGAAGCAGCGAAACCACATGACGGACAGCGGTAAGGCGACGGGGGCGATCGAGGCGGTGGCCGAAGCGGCCGCCGCCTCCGGCCGCTGGCAGCGCGCCGGGATCGTCGGCGCGGCCATCGGCGTCGTGGCGGCGGGCGCCGCCGCAGGCGTGGCACTGGAGCGGGCCACGGTCGGCCGGGGCATGCGCAGGCGCGCCAGGCTCGCCCTCGACCTGGCCGGACCGTACGGCTCGCTGCGAGGGACGCCGGGCCGGGCCACCGCCGAGGACGGCACGGAGATCTACTACGAGGTCGAGGAGGCGGACGCGTCGGCGATCGACGCGGCCGCGCCGCCGCGGCGCTGGCAGATCTTCCGCCGGGCCGGCCAGGCGGCGCCGCCGACCGTGGTCTTCTGCCACGGCTACTGCCTCAACCAGGACTCCTGGCACTTCCAGCGCGCCGCGCTGCGCGGGGCGATACGCGCCGTCTACTGGGACCAGCGCAGCCACGGCCGCTCCGGCCGGGGCAGGGACCAGGAGGGCGGCGAGCCGGCCACGATCGACCAGCTCGGCCGCGATCTGAAGGCGGTCATCGACGCCGCCGCGCCCGAGGGTCCGCTGGTCCTGGTCGGGCACTCCATGGGCGGGATGACCATCATGGCGTTCGCCGACCAGTTCCCCGACCTGGTGGACGCGCGCGTCCAGGGCTTCGCCTTCGTCGGCACCTCCTCCGGCAGGCTGGCCAGCGTGACTCTGGGCCTGCCGGCGGCGGGGGCGCGGGCGCTGCGGGCGCTGGCACCGGGGGTGCTGCGGATCCTGGGCACCCAGGTCGACCTGGTGGAGCGGGGGCGCCGGGCGACGGCCGACCTCTTCGCCGGGATCATCAAGCGCTACTCCTTCGGCTCCGACGTGGACCCGGGTGTCGCGCGCTTCGCCGAGCGGATGATCGAGTCGACCCCGATCGACGTCGTCGCCGAGTTCTACCCGGCCTTCACCGAGCACGAGAAGAGCCAGGCCCTGGAGGTGCTGGACGGCTTGCCCGGCCTCGTACTGGCCGGGGACAAGGACCTGCTGACGCCCAGTGAGCACAGCCGGGCCATCGCCGAGGCCCTGCCGGACACCGAGCTGGTGGTGGTGCCCGGAGCGGGGCACCTGGTGATGCTGGAGCACCCCGAGCTGGTCAACGCGCACCTGGCCGCGCTGCTCACCGAGGCGGCCGACGCCTCGCGCGCCCCGGTCCCGCCGGCACTGCGCGAACTGGCCGTGCCGCCGCCCGCCGGGCCCGACAGGGCGGACCGCGTGGTCTCCGGCGGCGCGTAGCATTCGGGCACATGGGCATGGAAGCCATCGGTGGGCACTCCACCGTGATGCAAGCCGGCGGTACCGATGCCGGCGGTACGGAAGCCGGCGTCATGGAAGAGATCCGGGTCACGGTCAAGACCCCCGACCAGATGCGCGAGCTGGGGCGCCGTCTCGCGCCGCTGCTGCGGGCCGGCGACCTCGTCCTGCTCAGCGGCGACCTCGGCGCGGGCAAGACCACGCTGACCCGCGGCCTCGGCGAGGGCCTGGGCGTCCGGGGGGCGGTGACATCGCCGACCTTCGTGATCGCGCGGGTGCACCCCTCACTGGGCGGCGGCCCGGCCCTGGTGCACGTGGACGCGTACCGGCTGGCCGGCGGCCTCGACGAGATGGAGGACCTGGACCTCGACGTCTCGCTGCCGGAGTCGGTGGTCGTGGTCGAATGGGGCGAGGGCAAGGTCGAGGAGCTCTCCGAGGACCGGCTGCAGCTGGTGATCCACCGCGCGGTGGGCGAGGTCGCGGCGGACGGCCAGGAGGACCACGACGTGCGCGAGGTCGTCGTCGCAGGGGTCGGCGCGCGCTGGGCGGGCGCGGACCTGGCGGGGCTCGGCGTCTGAGCGCGTGACATTCCGACAAGGTGTCGGGAAGATGTTGCGCGGCGCACGTCCTCCGTGGTCTGCTGGAGTCCAGGAGCGGGTTAGGGCTGCCTAACCCGACCCGTCGGACCCAGGAGGCATCCATGTCGGCCCACACGGCCCCGGAGCCGGAGCCGGGTTACTCGATGGAGGCGCTGCTCGCGGCGTCCGCGGCGGCCAACGCGGTGTGCACCCCGCCCGCGGAGGACGAGGAGCGGGAACGGGACGCGGCGCGGGACGAGCCCACCGCGGGCCCCGATGCGGACACCGCAGGCCCCAAGGCGGACGCCGCCTAGCCGGAAGGACGCGGGATCAGACCGGACGGACGTATGAGCGGACCAGGCTGACGCGGCCCGCGTGGGCAGGCCCACGCGCAGCGGCCGCGCGAGCCCGTACGCGTTCACCCGTCGGGGGGAAATCAGCGGACGACGACGATCTTGCTGCCGATGCCGGAGAACTTCCACAGCTCCGCCCCGTCCGCCCGCTTCTCGCGGATGCCGCCCGTCTGCTGGCCCGGGGGCGGGGCGTCGGGCAGGGAACCGTCCCTCGCCGCGCTGAAGCCGATCACCACGCTGTCGACGGTGGTGAACCGCACCACGTTCTCGACGGGCACGCCGTCGCCGCCGACCCCGGAGGCGCTGCGGGAGGTCACGGAGTAGGTGCCGGGGGCCGGGTCGACCGTGCCGGGGACCACCGGGTAGGTCCTCCGCACCTTTCCGTCCTCGCCGACCAGCCACACCCGGTCCGTGCGGAGTGAGTAGACGACGCGGGTGCCCGAGCCGGAGGCCGGGGGCAGTTCGTTCCTCGGCTTCGGCGAGGGCGAGGCGGAGGCCACGGGGGCGGCGCCGGCGGCGCCGGCTCCCGCGGGCCGGTCGCCCCTGGGCATCTGGGCGGCGGAGCCGGAGGCCTGGACGGCGAGCACGCCGACGGCGGCCAGGGCGGCCGCGGTCAGTCCGGTCACGATCGTCCCTGAACCGATCCTTGCCACGGCTCTCCTCCGGTGGTGGGCGTCACGCTGGGTTGACGTTAGCAGCAGTGCCGCAGGGCGGCGGGAGCGCCGTCCCGGGTGGCGGCGGCACCCCCGTCCTGGCAGGGCCACCCCGGTGAACGCCGTAGGCTGAACGCGTGCTGCTGCTTGCCTTCGATACCGCAACCCCCGCCGTGACGGTCGCCCTGCACGACGGGCGGAGCGTGCTCGCAGAGTCGGCGGAGGTCGACGCGCGACGGCACGGGGAACTGCTGATGCCTGCCGTCGACCGCGTGCTGCGGGAGGCCGGGAGCGGGCTGGGCGACGTGACCGGCATCGTGGTCGGCGTCGGCCCCGGCCCGTACACAGGGCTGCGCGTCGGGCTGGTGACCGCGGTGTCCTTCGCCGACGTCCTCGGCGTCCCCGTCCACGGGATCTGCACCCTCGACGGGCTGGCGTACGCCGCCGGGGTCGAAGGGCCGTTCGTCGTGGCGACGGACGCCCGCCGCAAGGAGGTCTACTGGGCGCGGTACGAGGGCCCGCGGGTCAGGGTGACCGACCCGGCCGTGGACCGGCCCGCCGACATCGCGGACGAGGTCGCCGGGGTGCCGGCGGTCGGCGCGGGCGCCGCCCTCTACCCCGCGGTCTTCAGCGACGTCCGTCCCCCCGCCGACCAGTCCGCGGCGGCACTGGCCGCGCTCGCCGCCGTGAAGCTGGCCGAGGGCGAGGACTTCCTCCCCGCGCAGCCGCTCTACCTGCGCCGCCCGGACGCCCAGGTGCCGGCCGGCTACAAGGCGGTCCTGCCGAAGTGACCGAGGCGACCGCAGCGACCGAGGCCACCGGGGCGGCCGCGGTGATGCGCGAGATGCGCTGGTGGGACCTGGACGCGGTGATGGACCTGGAGCACCGGCTCTTCCCGGACGACGCGTGGTCGCGCGGCATGTTCTGGTCCGAACTGGCCGGCGCGCGGCATCCCGAGGCGACCCGGCACTACGTCGTCGCCCAGGACGGGGCCGGACGGATCGTCGGCTACGCGGGCCTGGCCGCCGTCGGCGGCACCGGGGACGTGCAGACCATCGCCGTCGCCACCGAGCAGTGGGGCACCGGCCTCGGCGCCCGGCTGCTGGGGGAGCTGCTGCGGCAGGCCACCGCCTTCGAGTGCCACGAGGTGATGCTGGAGGTGCGCGTCGACAACCTCCGCGCCCAGCGGCTGTACGAGCGCTTCGGCTTCGAGCCGATCGGTTTCCGGCGCGGCTACTACCAGCCCGGCAACGTCGACGCCCTCGTGATGCGGCTCGGCGAGCTGCCGGCGGCCCCGCCCTCCCCTGACGTACCGGGACTACCAGGAACAGAGACCACCCATGGCTGACGAGCCCCTTGTCCTCGGCATCGAGACGTCCTGCGACGAGACCGGTGTCGGCATCGTGCGCGGGCACACCCTGCTCGCCGACGCGGTCGCGTCCAGCGTCGACGAGCACGCCCGCTTCGGCGGCGTCGTCCCCGAGGTCGCCAGCCGCGCGCACCTGGAGGCGATGGTCCCCACGATCCAGCGCGCGCTGAAGGAGGCCGGCGTCGCCGCCTCCGACCTCGACGGGATCGCCGTCACCGCGGGCCCCGGGCTGGCGGGCGCCCTGCTGGTCGGCGTGTCCGCGGCCAAGGCGTACGCCTATGCGCTCGGCAAGCCGCTCTACGGCGTCAACCACCTCGCCTCGCACATCTGCGTGGACCAGCTGGAGCACGGGCCGCTGCCCGAGCCGACGATGGCGCTGCTGGTGTCCGGCGGCCACTCCTCGCTGCTGCTCGCCCCCGACATCACCGGCGACGTGCGCCCGCTGGGGTCCACCATCGACGATGCGGCGGGCGAGGCCTTCGACAAGGTCGCCCGGGTGCTGGGCCTCGGCTTCCCCGGCGGCCCGGCCATCGACCGTGCGGCCCGCGAGGGCGACCCGGACGCGATCCGCTTCCCCCGCGGTCTGACGGGCTCCCGCGACCCCCTCTACGACTTCTCCTTCTCCGGCCTGAAGACCGCCGTGGCGCGGTGGATCGAGTCCAAGCGCCGGGAGGGCGTGGAGGTGCCGGTCGCGGATGTGTCCGCGTCCTTCCAGGAGGCCGTCGTGGACGTCCTGACCCGCAAGGCGATCCGGGCCTGCAAGGACAACGGCGTCGACCATCTGATGATCGGCGGCGGCGTCGCGGCCAACAGCCGGCTGCGCTCGCTGGCGCAGGAGCGCTGCGAGGACGCCGGGATCGTGCTGCGGGTGCCGCGGCCCAAGCTGTGCACGGACAACGGCGCGATGGTCGCGGCCCTCGGCGCGGAGATGGTGGCCCGGGGGCGGCCGTCGTCCACCTGGGACCTGCCGGCGGACTCCTCGCTGCAGGTCACGGATGTGTCCGTGCCCGGCCACACTCACAGCCACGACCACGACCACGTCCACGAGCTCAGCAAGGACAACCTCTACTCGTGACCGTCGCCCTGATGTGGGAGGCCCGGGCGGCCGAGGGGCGCGGGCCCGAGCTGCTGGCGTGGGCCCGCGCACAGACGCTCTCCCCGGCACCGCTGCGCCGCGAGACCTTCCGCGCCCCCCAGGACCGGGTGCTCGTCATCACCTGGTGGGACGCCCCGTACGACGCGGAGCTCCCCGAGCTGCCCGAGCCTGGCGAGGAGCTGGCCCGGCGGGCCGTCCACCGCTGGCGCTTCGAGGCGGTGGAGGAGGAGGGGGCCTGAGTCCTCGGGCCCCGGTCCGGCCCCCGGTCCGGCCCCCGGGCCCGGTCCGGGCAGTCGGACGGCCGGCCGTAGGATGAGCCTGGCGTCGTGGGCAACCGGAATCCTGCCGCAGCGCCCCCGAGCAGGCGTCCTGCCGGACGACCGGTGTCCGGGAGGCGTTCCCTCAGGCGGCGAGAAGACCCGATGACCGACCCCGGCTGCGCCGTCCTCTTCGATCTCGACGGCGTCCTCCTCGACAGCCGGCCGGCGATGCGGCAGGCGATCCTCCATGTCGCGGGCGCGGCGCTGGGGGAGCCCGTCGACGAGAGCCGCCTGCCGGCCGCGCTGGACCACCTGCCCCACCACGAACTGCTGGCCCGGCTCGGGGTGACCGACGAGGCGACCGTGTTCGGGTCCGCCTGGGAGGACGCGCTCACGCTCGCCCTGTGGGGCGCGTCGCCGTTCCCGGGCGCCGCCGGCGTGCTGCGCGACCTCGCGGCCTCCGGCGCGGCGATCGGGGTGGTGACCATGCAGCCCGCGCACCGCGTGGCGCGGCTCGTCCCCGCGGAGCTGTCCTCGCACTTCGGCGTGGTGGTCGGGTGGGGCGACGCGCCGCCCAAGCCCTCGGGCGAGGGCATCCTTCTGGCGCTGGAGCGCCTCGGGGTGCCGCCGGGGCGCGCCTGCTTCGTGGGCGACAGCCCCTCCGACGTCGCCGCCGCGGCGGCCGCGGGGGTCCCTTCCATCGGTGCGGCCTGGGGGTACACCGGGCCCGCCCTGGACGGCTGGGGGCCGACCGCCCTGGCCGCCGCCCCCACCGATGTGCCGGAAATGGCGCGCGGCCTCCTGCGGTCGGTCTAGCGGGGGTCAGCCCCGGGAGGGGGCGGCCGCGGCGGGGGCGCCCACGAGCATGCTCGGGGCCCCGGCCACCCGGGTCAGGAAGACCGTGGCGGAGTTCGGGCCCTGGGGTCTGACCCGGCGGCGCACCTCCTCCGGTTCCACGGCCGAACCGCGCTTCTTCACGGTCAGCACCCCCACCTCGCGCTCGCGCAGCAGCGCCTTGAGCCGCTTGAGGTTGAAGGGCAGCACGTCGGTGATCTCGTACGAGGTCGCGAAGGGCGTCGTGTGCGGCTCGTCGGAGGTGACGTAGGCGATGGTCGGGTCGATCAGCCCGCCGCCTGTCTGCGCCGCCACGTCGGCCACCATGCGGGCCCGGATGACGGCGCCGTCCGGCTCGTACAGCCAGCGCCCCACGGGGCGCACCGGCGGGTCGGGCAGGCCGGCGGCGGGCGCGGTGACGCCCGACGGCAGAAGGGTCGCGCGGCGGGTGCCCGGAGCCGTGCCGAACCACAGCACGGCCTCCTTCACATCGCCGTGGTCGGAGACCCACTCCGCCTCGGCGTCGTCCGGCACGACCTCGTGCGGGATCCCCGGCGCCACCTTCAGGGCGGCCAGCGGGGCCTCACGGGCCGCCGCCACCGCCCACGACAGCGGCGGGGAGTACGCCTCGGGGTCGAAGATCCGGCCCCGCCCGCCACGCCGGGCCGGATCGGCGAAGACGGCGTCGCAGCCCTCCACGCCGGTCTCCGTCACGTCGGCGCAGCGCACCTCGATCAGGTCGGCCAGCCCGAGCGCCTCCGCGTTGGCGCGCATCACCGCACAGGTCAGCGGGGAGCGGTCGACCGCCAGCACCTCCACACCGGCGCGGGCCAGCGGCACGGCGTCCCCGCCGATCCCGCAGCACAGGTCCGCCAGCCGCCGCACTCCGAGCGCGGCGAACCGCTCGGCACGGTGCCGGGCGACGGAGGCCCGCGTCGACTGCTCGACCCCCTCGGGCGTGAAGTACATCCGGTACGCGTCCTCCCCGAACTTCGCCGCCGCCCGCTGTCGCAGCCGGGCCTGCGTCAGCGCCGCCGCCACCAGCCCGGCGTCGTGCGCCCGCCGCAGCCGTGTCGCGGTCGCCAGTTCGGCGGCGGGGTCGTAGTCCCGCAGGGAGGCCAGCAGCGCCTGCCCCTCGTCGGTCAGGAGTGCCGAGAACGCGTCAAGATCCACGCCGCCCATTGTCCCGCGGCGCCGGCGCGTGCTGGACTGCTGCGGGACTACCGGGGCCGGTACGACGTGATGGAGTTCCCGGAGACCCCGCGGGGGACGCTCTGATGGACAGCGAGGCGGCCCGCACCGGGAGCCGCAAGGCGTACGGCGACGCCGAGGGCGGCCGGTGGTGCGAGGTCCACCTCGACACCTACCGGCTGCCGTCCGGGGCGGAGGTGGAACTGCACTGGGTCAGGGCCGGCGGCGGTCGTACCGGTGTCGTGGTCCTCGCCCGGCGGGGTGACGACGTGCTGATGGTCCGTCAGTGGCTGCCCGCGGTGGGCCGCTGGGCCTGGGAGCTGCCGCGCGGCTTCGGCGAAGGCGATCCCGCCGCCGACGCGCTGCGTGAACTCGCCGAGGAGACCGGCCTCGTGGGCTCCGCGGCGACGGTGGTGGCCCTCCTGGACGTCGACTCCGGGCTGCTGGAGAGCCAGGTGGCCGTCGTCGAGGTGGCCGTCGCCGGGGACGCCGGGGACGCCGGGCTCGGGACCGGTGCGGCCGGGGACGGCGAGGTCGCCGAGGCACGCTGGTGGAGCCCCGACGACATCGCCGGGGCGGCCCGCTCGGGCGAGCTGCGCGACGGGTTCACCCTGGCCGCGCTCGGCGCGTGGAGCGTCGTCCGCCGGTGAGCGGCGCGGGCGCGCCGGCCCAGGAACGGCGCACCCGGGTGCGCCCGGAACAGTGCGCCCGGGCACGCCGTTGCTTTGGGGGAGAGCGGCTCGTACGGCGCGGCGTTGGCACTCCGCTTGACCGAGTGCTAAGCGCGTCCTAATCTCGGACCTGGCACTCAGCGATGCCGAGTGCCAACCAAAAGCGACGGGCAGGTCCGGCACCCGCGACGACGGGCCTACCAGGTCGCCACCCCAGACAGACACTCCCGTGAGCCCTTTGAAGGGGGAGGTCGGATCGTGACGACCGCCAGCACCAAGGTTGCCATCAAGCCGCTCGAGGACCGCATCGTGGTCCAGCCGCTCGATGCCGAGCAGACCACCGCCTCCGGCCTGGTCATCCCGGACACCGCCAAGGAGAAGCCCCAGGAGGGCGTCGTCCTGGCCGTCGGCCCGGGTCGCTTCGAGGACGGCAACCGCATCCCGCTCGACGTCAAGGTCGGCGACATCGTGCTGTACAGCAAGTACGGCGGCACCGAGGTCAAGTACAGCGGCGAGGAGTACCTCGTCCTCTCGGCTCGCGACGTCCTCGCGATCGTCGAGAAGTAGAACCGGCGCCGCGCGCAAGCGAGAAATGCCGTGACCACGCCCCGGGCACACCGAGTCCTCACACGGACCGGGGACCCGGGGCGCGGTCTTCGCTGAGAACCCAAAGACGAGGAATTCCGCCGGTATGGCCAAGATCCTGAAGTTCGACGAGGACGCGCGCCGCGCCCTTGAGCGCGGCGTGAACAAGCTCGCCGACACCGTGAAGGTGACGATCGGCCCCAAGGGCCGCAACGTCGTCATCGACAAGAAGTTCGGCGCCCCGACCATCACCAACGACGGTGTCACCATCGCCCGTGAGGTCGAGATCGAGGACGCGTACGAGAACCTCGGCGCGCAGCTCGTGAAGGAGGTGGCGACCAAGACCAACGACATCGCGGGTGACGGCACCACCACCGCCACGGTGCTCGCCCAGGCGCTGGTCCGCGAGGGTCTGCGCAATGTCGCCGCCGGCGCCTCCCCGGCCGCCCTGAAGAAGGGCATCGACGCGGCCGTCAAGGCCGTCTCGGACGAGCTGCTCGCCACCGCCCGCCCGATCGAGGGCAAGGACGACGTCGCCGCCGTCGCCGCGCTGTCCGCCCAGGACAAGCAGGTCGGCGAGCTGATCGCCGAGGCGATCGACAAGGTCGGCAAGGACGGTGTCATCACCGTCGAGGAGTCCAACACCTTCGGCCTGGAGCTGGACTTCACCGAGGGCATGGCCTTCGACAAGGGCTACCTGTCGCCGTACTTCGTGACGGACGCGGAGCGCCAGGAGGCCGTCCTGGAGGACCCGTACATCCTCATCACCCAGGGCAAGATCTCCTCCATCCAGGACCTGCTCCCGCTGCTGGAGAAGGTGCTGCAGGCCGGCGCCTCCAAGCCGCTGCTGATCATCGCCGAGGACGTCGAGGGCGAGGCCCTGTCCACGCTGGTGGTCAACAAGATCCGCGGCACCTTCAACGCCGTCGCGGTGAAGGCCCCCGGCTTCGGCGACCGCCGCAAGGCCATGCTCGGCGACATCGCCACCCTCACCGGCGGCACCGTCGTCGCCGAGGAGGTCGGCCTCAAGCTCGACCAGGTCGGCCTGGACGTGCTCGGCAGCGCCCGCCGCGTGACCGTCACCAAGGACGACACCACCATCGTCGACGGCGCCGGCGAGTCCTCGGAGATCGCCGGCCGGGTCAACCAGATCAAGGCCGAGATCGCCACGACCGACTCCGACTGGGACCGCGAGAAGCTCCAGGAGCGCCTCGCCAAGCTGGCCGGCGGCGTCTGCGTCATCCGCGTCGGCGCGGCCACCGAGGTCGAGCTCAAGGAGAAGAAGCACCGTCTGGAGGACGCCATCTCCGCGACCCGCGCCGCGGTCGAGGAGGGCATCGTCTCCGGTGGCGGCTCCGCTCTCGTCCACGCGGTCAAGGTGCTCGAGGACAACCTCGGCAAGAACGGCGACGAGGCCACCGGTGTGGCCGTCGTCCGCCGCGCCGCGGTCGAGCCGCTGCGCTGGATCGCCGAGAACGCCGGCCTGGAGGGCTACGTCATCACCTCCAAGGTCTCCGAGCTGGAGAAGGGCCACGGCTTCAACGCCGCGACCGGCGAGTACGGCGACCTGGTGAAGTCCGGCGTCATCGACCCGGTCAAGGTCACCCGCTCCGCCCTGGAGAACGCCGCCTCCATCGCCTCCCTGCTCCTCACCACCGAGACCCTCGTGGTGGAGAAGAAGGAGGAGGAGCCCGCCGAGGCCGGTCACGGCCACGGTCACGGCCACTCCCACTGAGCTGGACCGCGAAGGCCCCTGTTCCCGCCCGGGAACGGGGGCCTTCGGGCTGCCGGGGCCTCTGCCGGGGCGGGGCCAGGCCGCGCCGGGACGGGAGGCAGGGCTAG